>JAEMGR010000003.1:600000-900000 GCA_016458225.1 Myxococcaceae bacterium JPH2
GCGTTGCGAATCTGCCGGATGATGCCGCTGAAGCGCTCACCGGGATAGGCATCCACCGTGAAGGTGGCCTTCATGCCCGGCTCCAGCCGGCCCACGTCGGACTCGGCCACGCTGGTGTCCACCTGCATCTTGCGCAGGTCCTCCGCGATGGTGAACAGCGTGGGCGCCTGGAGCGAAGCGGCCACCGTCTGCCCCACGTCCACGCTGCGCGAAATCACGATGCCGTCGGTGGGTGAGACGATGGTCGTGTACTTCTCGTTGACCTCGGCCTCGTTGAGCGCGGCCTGCGCCTGCGCCAGCGAGCCCTCGGAGGCCATCACCTCGGCCGCCGCGCCCGCCGCGCTGGACTCGGCCGTGTCCAACTCCGACTGCGAGATGAACTGCTGGGCCCGCAGCGCGCGCGAGCGGTCGGCCTGCTTGCGCGCCACGTCCGCCATCACCTTCGCCTTTTGAAGGTTGGCGCGCGCCGCCGTCATGTTCGCCTTCGCCCGAGCCAGCGCCGCCTGCACGAGCTGCGGATCGATGCGGGCGATGACCTGCCCCTTCTTCACCGGCGAGTTGTAGTCGACGTTGATTTCCTGGATGCGGCCGGACACCTGACTGCCGACCTGCACCGTCACCAACGCGGACAAGGTGCCGGTGGCCGTGACCTTCGACACCAGCCGCCGCGGCTCCACCTTCGCCGTCTCGTAGGTCGGGAGCGCCGACTTCGCGGACGCTTGCACGCGCCACCAGCCCACCACGCCCAACCCCACCACGCCCACCGTCACCCAGACCCAACGGGAGATCCGCCGCGCGCGGCCCTCCTCCTCGAAGGAGGCCGGCACCGGCTGCGCCACTTCTCTTGGCATCTCGTTCACGACCTTCATGCTACGGGTGTAGGGCCTGGGGCATTACGGTGAATCTCGCCCGTATTACGAAAGATGACGGGCCTCGGGGCTGGCTGCCTGCCCGGCCTCCTGCGCCACCCCGGGGAGCCTGACGCGCACGAGCGTGCCCTGCCCCGGCCGACTCTCCAGCGTGAGCGTGCCCCCGTGGGCATCCACGATGCGCCGCACCAACGTGAGCCCCAGCCCCACGCCGCCCGTGGTGCGCGCGCGGCTGCGGTCGGTCCGGAAGAACGGCGTGCCAATGCGAGGCAGGTCCTCCGACTCGATGCCGATGCCCTCGTCGGACACCTCCACCACCAGGCCTTCGCCCTCGGGCCTCGCCTGGAGCCGCACCTGCGTGCCCGGCTCGGAGTACTTGCCCGCGTTGTCGAGCAGGTTGTCGAGCACCCGGCGCAGCAGCACGGGGTCCGCCACCAACGACGGCAGTGGCTCCTCCACGCGCACGTCCAGGTGATGACGGCTCCACGAACTCCGGAAGCGCTGCGCGGCCTTGTCCACCAACATCCGAGGCTCCACCCGCTGCACGCGCAGGGGCGGCGAGGCGCCCGTGGACCCTTCCGCGCCCAGCTCCAGCCGCGACGTCGTCAGCACGTCGTCCACCAGTCGCTCCAGGTCGGACAGGTCCTCCGCGATGTCCGCGAGCGACTCGCGCGCCATGGTCGCGTCGCCCTCGGAGGCCAGGTCCAACGCCACGCGGATGCGGGACAGCGGCGTGCGCAGCTCGTGCGACACGTTGGCGAGCAGCTCCTTCTGCGAACGCAAAAGCAAGGTGATGCGCCCGGCCATCTCGTCGAAGGCCTCGGACACTTCACCCAGTTCGTCCTGGCGTCGCAGGCCCGTGCGCACATCCAAGCGTCCCGCGCCGAACGAGCGCGCCGCAGCCGCCAGCTTCAACAGCGGCACCGCCAACGTGCGCGCGAAGAGGACGGACGTGATGGCCGTGCACACCAGCACCAGCCCCACGAAGAAGGGCACGTGCCCATCCGGCGGAGGCGGCGGAGGCCACGACACGCTCGTGTACACCTGCATGGAGCCCGGCCAGGGCCCCAGCGCGGTGAAGGGTCCCGGCGGGCCCGAGACCCTCCCGGGCCGGCTCGCCACGGAATCCAGCTCGTCTCCTCGCAAGGGAGGCGCGGGGATGGGCCGGGTGTTGGCGAGCAGATGGCCATCCACCCGGCGCACCGTCACCTGCACGCCCATGCGCGAACGGGCCCGCTCCAGCGAGGCCTGGAGCGCGGCGGGGTCCTCCGCCTGCCGGGCCCACTCATCGCTGAGATAGGAGACCTCCTCGACGAGGCGCGTCTTCCACGGCTGGTCGCGCAGGAAGTCTCGCGCCACCGCGAGCGTGACGGCGACGAGCACGAGCTGCGCCACACCCACCAGGTAGATGCGCGGCAGCAAGCCCGTGGGGAGTCGAAGCCAGCGACGAAGGCTCACGACTCGTCTCCTGTCGCGAGCATGTAGCCCGCGCCCCGCACGGTCTTCAGCAGGCGCGGGTTGCGCGGGTCCTCCTCCAGCTTCTGGCGCAGGCGGAAGATGTGCACGTCCACCGAGCGGTCGAACACCTCCTCAGCGCTGCCCTTCACCAGGTCGAGGAGCTGCTCGCGGCTGAGCACCCGGCCCGCGCGCTCGGCGAGCACGCGCAGCAGGCTGAACTCATACGTGGTCAGCGCGAGCGCCTTTCCATCCAACGTGGCGCGGAGGCTGCGGGGGTCCAATACCAGACGTCCCACCTGCACCGGCTGACTGGAGGGCCCCACCTTGCCGCGCGCGCGCCGCACCTGCGCGCGGATGCGAGCCAGCAGCTCGCGCGACGAGTAGGGCTTGGGCAGATAGTCATCCGCGCCGGACTCCAGCCCGAGCACGCGGTCCGCCTCCTCGCCTCGGGCGGTGAGCATGATGATGGGCACATCCGTGCGCGTGCGCAGCTCGCGACATACCTCCAGGCCGTCTCGGCCCGGCAACATCAGGTCCAGGAGGATGACGTCGAACGCGTGGCGCGTGGCCTCGAAGAGGGCGTCCGAGCCGTTGTGCGCCACGGTGATGACCAGGCCGTGCTCCTGGAGGTAGCGCGCGGTGAGACGGGCGAGTCGCTCGTCATCCTCCACGAGCAGCACCTGGACAGTGCCCTCGTCGGAAGGGGTGGGGCGTGTCGTCGTCTCCATGGACCATCTCTCCCGCGTGTACTGGCCGTCCTCCGCAAGTTAGCCGCGCTGAAGGCAAGTTGCGGCCCGGAGACGTCGAGGGGGTCCGATCTCCTCTCCGAAGACCAGCACTGGCATGTCCGCCCCCGAGCCGCGCCATGCAACGTCGCACTGGCATGTGTCCGAGAAGCTACCGCCGCATGACGAAATATTACGGCCAGCCAACCCGACATCCTCCGTAACGGGCCGTTCATGGCGAGGACATGACAGCTCGCCAGCGTGCCTGGATGCCATCCCTGGAAGGTCTCGTCAGACTGGGAATGGCTCGCGTCACGAGGAACCGCATGTCTCGCCCGCTGCTGCCGCCCTGGCTCTTGCTGTCACTGCCCCTGCTCGCTTGTTCCCACTCGCCCCCCGCGCAGCCCGCGCCCGAGGCCGAGCGGTGGAGCAGCCCCGCCTTCCGCTCATCGCTCGCGCTGCTGCTGGACCACCGCGCCGAGCTTCAACTGAGCGAGGAGCAGGTCCCTCGCCTGCAGGACCTGGAGCGAGCGCTTCAGGAGAAGAACGGCCCCTTGCGCGACAAGCTCCGCGACCTGCGCCCGAAGCGCGCGGACACCGAGGGCCGACACGGCGGCGGCTTCAGTCCTTCGGGTGGCGGGAGAGGAATGGGCGGCGGCATGGGAGGAGGAATGGGCGGCGGACATGTGGGCGGCAGCCACGTGGGAGGCATGGGCGGCCCGCGCGGCGGCGGCTCCGCCGATGGCGACCGTCCGTCGCGCATGAAGGAAGCCGAGGCCCTCTGGCAGCAGATGGAAGACAACGACACGCAGGCCTATCTGGAAGCGGAGAAGGTGCTCAGCGCGCAGCAGCAGCCCCGGGCGCGTGAGCTGGTGTCGCAGCAGCGCGAGGCCCTGCTCCAGATGCGGGAGCGGATGCGGGAGAATCGCTGATGCTCTGGGCCTGCTTCTGGCTGCTCCCGCCAAAGCCGTCTCCCGCGCCACGCCCGCGCAAGAAGCCCGCGCCGCGTCCGAGCAAGAAGCGGCTCAAGCCTCGCCGTGCGCCGCACTGAGCGCGCGGCGATCCACCTTGCCCGCGGACGTGCGCGGCAGCGCCTCGAGGAGGCGCACCGAGCGCGGCGTCTTGTAGCGAGCCAGCCGTCCCTCACAGAACCCCAGCAGCGCCTCGGATGAGAGCGAGGCGCCCACGCGCGGCACGACGAGCGCGCGAGGCGTCTCACCCCAGCGCGCATCGGGCACACCGATGACCGCCACCTCGGCGACGTCCGGATGGCCGGCGAGCACGCTCTCCACCTCGGAGGGATAGATGTTCTCGCCTCCGGAGATGATGAGGTCCTTGCTCCGCCCCACGATGCGGAACGCGCCGTCCTCATCGCGCGTGGCCAGGTCCCCCGTGCGCAGCCACCCCTCCACGAACGCGCGAGCGGTCTCCTCGGGACGCCGCCAGTACCCCGCGCACAGGTGGGGTCCGCGCAGCAGCAGCTCGCCCACGTCGCCCGGACGAAGCGCACCGTCGACCTTCGCTTCGACGTGGAAGAGCGGCACGCCCACCGCGCCCGGCTTGCGGCGCGCATCCTCCGGCGGCAGCCAGAAGTTGTTGGGCCCCGCCTCCGTGAGCCCATAGCCCGTCTTGAACGCCACGCCTCGGGCGAAGAAGCGCTCGAACACCGGCGCGGGACACGGCGCGCCGCCGCTGATGAGCAACTTCACGCGGGAGAAGTCCACCGCGTCGAAGCGCGCGTGGCGCTGCATCTCGATGAACATGGTGGGCACGCCGAAGACGAGGTTGACCTCGCCGCCCTGGATGGCGTCGAACACCTGCGCCACCTCGAAGCCTCGACACACGAGCGACGCGCCCCCCGCGTACACCAGCGGCGTGGTGAAGACATTCAACCCGCCGGTGTGGAACAGCGGCGCGTTGAGCAGCGCCACGTCCTCGGACGTGAGGCCCCAGCTCACCACGGTGTTGGCTGCGTTGGCGGTGATGGAGCCATGCGTGAGGATGGCTGCCTTTGGCAGACCGGTGCTGCCGCCCGTGTAGCAGAGCACCCACGGCGCATCCGCCTCCAGCGACAGCTCCGGCAGCAAGCCCTGCGACACGCCGTCCCGACTGGAGAACGGAAGCTCTCCCGCGCCCGGCTCACCCAATGACACCCAATGCCGCACGCAGGGCGCCTCGGGCCTCACGGCATCCACCTGCGCGCGGAACTCCGGACCAAACACGAGCACCCACGGCTCCGCGTCCGCGAGCAGCGCCCGCAGCTCCACGGCGCTCAAGCGCCAGTTGAGCGGCTGGAGGATGGCGCCCAGCTTCGCGCAGGCGAAGAGCAGGTCCAGGAACTCCACGCAGTTGTGCGCGAGCACCGCCACGCGCGAGCCTCGCTCCACGCCGAGCTGTCGCAACAGGAGCGCGGTGCGATGCGCGGCGGCATCCCACGCGCGCCATGAGATGCGACGGCCACCGTGAAGCGCGTCGATGAGCGCGGTGCGCTCCGGCGCGAGCAACGCTCGGCGGGCCAGCCAGTCATGGACGATGGGCATGAGCCCAAGGCTAGAGCGAACCGCGCCGACGCGACATGGCCATTTCACGGCGGCCCGCGCCGCGTGAACTCACGGTATCAACACGAGCTTGCCCACCGTGGTGCCGGACTCCAACGCGCGGTGCGCATCCGCCACCTGGTCGAACGGGAACGTCGTCACCCGAGGCGCCACCAGCCGCCCCGCCTCTACCCACCCGAGCAGGCGAGTCATGGCCTCCTGGAGGATGCTTCGCGACTCGAACAGGTACGAGAGATTGAAGGCGAGCACGCTCGTGTTGTCGTTCGTCAGCGTGAGCGGATTGAACCGCGGCGTGCGCAACCAATCCCAAGCGAGCCTGGCGAAGTTCGGTCGCCCGCCCTGGCGCGGCAGCATCGAGTGGAAGCCGTAGATGATGAGCTTCCCCGGCGACGCGAGGTGCCGGTAGCTCTCGCGCAGCGTGGTGGGGCCGTTCGCGTCCAGCACCACGTCATATCCGCGCGGCGCGGCGTGCTGGGCCACCACCCACAAGTCCTCGCGGCTCTTGTCGATGACGACCTCCGCCCCCAGCTCGCGCGCGACCGCCACCTTGTGCGGACCACCCACCACTCCGACCATCCGGCATCCCGCGATGCGGCCAATCTGGAGCAGCGCGCCGCCCACGCCGCCCGCCGCCGAGTGCACCAACACATTCGCGCCCGGCTTCGGATGCGCCAGCTCCCACAGCGCGTAGTACGCGGTGAGGAACACCGCCGGGAAGCCCGCCGCCTGCGCCATCGTCCAGCCCGCCGGCAAGGCGAACACCTGATGTCTGGGGATGCGCACGTGTGTGGCATAGCCATCGAAGCGCGTCACGCCGAACACGCGCATGCCCGGTGACACATCCGTCACATCCGGGCCCACCGCCGCCACCGTCCCGGCCACCTCGAAGCCTGGGGTGATGGGCCACCCCACGTATTCCTTGGCAGAGGAATACAAACCCATGCGGACGACACAGTCCGCGTAGTTCACGCCCACCGCCTCGGTCGCGATGACCACCTCGCCCGGGCCCGGTTCGGGCACGGACATGGACTCAATCAACAGTCGCTCGTGACCGCCTGCTTTGTGAATGACGACCTTTCGCGCGCGCATAGGCTCGCTCTACACTACGCAACGCGCTCGATGAACACTCCAACGGGTTCCGCGCGCGATTCCCCCACCACATCAAGGAGCAACACCATGCGATTGCGACACTCGCTCACCCTCGCTGGCGCCCTGCTGCTCGGCCCTCTGACGGGCTGCGGCACGGAGACGGAAGCCCCTCTCTCCTCTCAGGAGACAGGTGATGTGATTGCGACCCAGGCCGCGGTCACCACCACGGGCTTCACCTCGCACTTCCGCCAGTGGTTGTCAGACAATGGCTATGAGCCCACCTACAACCTCATCCGAGACGACCTCTCGGGCGGCAGCTACGGCGGCAAGTCCAGCGCCAGCGATACCGTGGTGAATCAGCCGGTGATTTTCATTCACGGCAACTCGGACAAGGCGGTGGGCACCGGCACGGCAGGACAGACGGGCTGGAATGCCTCGCTCGATTACTTCCTGGCCAATGGCTACAAGACGAGCGAGCTGTATGCGACGACCTGGGGCCCGGCCAACGCCGCCATGTCCGCATACCAATACCATTCCAAGACAAATGTGATGAAGGTCCGCAAGTTCATCGAGGCGGTGAAGGCATACACCGGCGCCGCCAAGGTGGACATCGTCACGCACTCCATGGGCGTGACGCTGACGCGCAAGGCCATCCTCGGTGGCTGGGCGCATGACGCGGCGGACGGCGGCGATTACTACGTGGGCGCGCCGCTCACGTCCTCGGTGGATACGTTCGTCGGCATCGCGGGCGCGAACCTCGGGCTCACGTCCTGCTACCAGACGGGCCCCGGCACTCCGACGTGCGGCTCCACCAATGGCTTGTACCCGGGCTACCTCTACTTCGGCTTCGTGACCGGGCGCTCCGAGTACCTCAATGACTTGCTCGCCAGCTCGGGCTACGAGGGCACGTACCGATACAGCATCTACTCCACGGCCGATGAAATCATCGGCTACGGCGGCATCGTCTACGGCAGCTACACCTCACGCATCCCCGGGCAGACCGGTGAGAAGGTCTACACCGCGTATCCGTATGGCCACTTCAACAGCAAGGACCTCACCGGGAGCGTCCAGTTGAGCATGGTCAAGAACCACACCATCCCGTAGTCGCAGTGAGCTGGGGTGCATCCCGAAGCCTCGGCCTCGGGATGCACCGCTCACCCTACTCCTGCTTCTCGGGCGTCCCCTGCCGAGCCGGCTCGGTGGGCGCGGACTCCGGCGCCACCGCTCCAACACTCGGCGCAGGGACCGTCTGAAGGAACGCCGTCAGCGCGGCATTGAAGGGACCCGGGCAGTCGAGTTGGAGGATGTGCCCACACCCCGGGAACCCCACCAGCTTCGAGCCGGCGATGCGCGAGTGGCCGTACTCGAAGATGTCTCGCGAGAAGCCACCGTGCATGAACGGGTTGGGAATCAACCGGTCGTTCTCACCGAAGAGGATGAGCGTGGGCGCGGTGATGTGCTGGAGGTTGTCGCGCACGAAGTCATCGTGGGCGAGCCCCGACACCGAGCGGACGTTCGCATAGGCATACGCGTCGAACTCGGGCGCCTTGGAGAGGCGCACGCGCTCCTCGATGAGCCACTCCAGCTCCGGACGCCACTGCTGGAAGTTGGCCTGCCGCACGCTGCCCCAGATGGCGTACTCCGGCGCGCTCTTGATGAACTCCGTGCTCATGACGCGCGCGAACCACGCCTTCTCCTTCGGCGTGAACTTCTCGAAGCCCGCGGGCGACACCAGCACCACCGCCGCCGGCTCGCTCGGGTAGCGAATGGCATACGACAGCACCGTCTGCCCGCCCATGGAGTGGCCCACCAGGATGGGGTGCTCGATGCCCAGTCCCAGGGTCAGCTCGCGCACCGCGTCCGCCATGGCCTCCATGGTGTACGGGAACGTGCCGGGCTTGTCTGACTTGCCGAAGCCCGGCAGGTCCACCGCGATGACGCGGTAGCCCGCCTGACTCAGCACGTCGATCTGCGCGCGCCAGAACTTCAGGTAGCTGCCCAGTCCGTGGACGAGCACCACGGTGCGCGCGCCGGGCGCGGCGGGCATCTCCACGTAGGCCATCTCTGGCACGCGGGTCAGGCCATACGTGGCCGCCGTCTTCGGCAGGGCCACGCGCTTCAGGGGCCAGGGCGTCTTCGTCTCCGGCGACGAGTAGTCCAGGTCCTGGAACGACAAGGCGGGCGCGCTCGCATAGGAGCGGACGCAGCCGGATGCAGAGGCGAGCCCCGCCGCGAGCAGCAGGGCCTTGAGGGCGCGGGAGGTGCTCATGGTCAGAACGCGTACCAGGTGAAGGTGGTGAAGGCGGCGAAGGGGTTCGTCTTCACCGTGGTGGAGCCGTCGTAGAAGCTGCCGCGGAACAGGTAGCCCGCGTGCAGGCCCACCGTCATGAGGTAGCGAATGGTGTAGCGGAGCTCCGCGTTCACCTCGGCGCCAATGAAGCGCCCGCGCCGCACCGCCGGGTCCCAGCGCGGCGGCGTGGCGCCCGAGTTGGCCAGGCCCGTGGCCAGCTTGAGGTTGAGCTTGTTGGGAATCATGTCCCACGCGGCGCTCGCGATGCCGGTGCGCAGGCCATAGCCCTGGTTGGAGATGTCCGTCACCGCGCCCGTGTAGTTGTTCACGGTGCTGGTGAAGGGGAACAGCAGGAGCATCTTGTGGTCGAACCACACCGAGCCCGGCAGGCCGTACTGGTTCAGCGTGAAGGCGCCGGTGTAACGGTCGTCATCCAGGTTGCTGTCGCCGGTGGTGAACATGCCCTCCAGCGACACCACGTCCGCGGGGCCACGGCCCCACTGGTAGAGCAGCTCCAAGTTGGCCGACAGGCCGGAGATATCCACCTTCTTGTTGAAGGTGGTGTCCTCGCGGTCGCTCTTGTAGCTGCCGGCGTTGTACATGACGAAGCCCGAGGCTCCGAAGCGGCCGGTGCGGAAGTCGATGTTGTGGTGGAAGTTGGCGCCCAGCCAGAAGACGCTGCCGGTGGGCCGCTCGATGTTGAAGCGCGGCGTGCCCACGAACGGGTTGAGGCCCGTGGACGAGGGGCCGCTCTTCACGATGCCTTCATAGGCATACGCGTCGCCCTTGGTGTCGTCGCGCAGGAACCAGAAGGACAGGCCCACGTTCGTTCCGGGCTGCACCGGGTACGCATAGTCCGCGGTGAGCAGGTAGATGAACTTGAGGCGCGGGTCGTCCTTGGCCGCCTTGTCCGTCTGCGCGCTGCCCAGCGGCAGCAGGCTCAGCTTGGACAGGCCCTTGTAGTTGCTGAACAGCGTCAGGCCCGTGGCGTCGCTGCCCAGGAACGCCAGCTTGTAGCCCGTGCGGATGATGTCGTTGAGGGGCGTGCGCGTCGGGTCGAAGATGGAGTCGTAGACGGGCTGCGTGCCGATGAGCAGCGTCAGCCGCGCCGGGTTGCGCGTGGGGTACAGCGCGACGTTGACGTTCTTCGTCTGGAGGTTGACCTGGTCGGCGTTGAAGCCGCCACCCTCGTTCTGCTGCGAGGCGTTGGCGGCGCGGCCCCAGAGGTAGTCCACCTCGAACTGCGCGCGGAAGGACGCCAGTCCATCCACGAAGGACGGGCTGTACTCGATGACAGGAATCCAGCGCTGCTCGACGTAGTACGCCGAGCGCCCCTGCTCCACGCGCACCGCGCTGCCGGACAGCGAGCCGATGGGCCCCAGCGACACGCCCTTGAGGCCCGAGGGGTCACCGATGCTGTTCGTCACCGACAGCCGGGTGAAGAAGTAGTTGATGAGGACGAACTCGCGCGGCTTCGCGTCCTCCTCGCGGTCATTCGCATCCAACCAGTCGCCGTAATACAGACCCGGCACCGTGGAGGTCTGCGCCACGGCGGGCCCTGACAGCCCCACCAGTCCGAGCGCCGCCCAGGCCGCGCACCGGCGCAATCCCTTGCGTGCTTCGCCCAACCACCCTCCCGACATACGCACCTCGACCCCGCGCGCGGGGCGCTCCTGGCCTCGGATACCGCCGGGCCGCTCTCACTGACTTCGAGAAGGACCGGGGACATCGCGCCCCGGTCCCGTGCCCGCTCGCGACTAGTTGATGACGTAGACCTGCACGGCGTTGCCGGCGAAGGCCTTGCCCGAGGTGCTCACGGACTTCGCGCCCACCGCGCCGTCCGCGCAGTGCCAGCCGGTGGCCTTGGTCTCGAAGTACAGCTCCATGGAGAGCTTCTTCGCGTCGTCGGTGAAGCGGGCGCGGCCCTCCTGCTTGAAGCTGCCGTAGTCCACCAGGACCTCGAAACAGCTCCCGTCCGTGGCGATGTTGGTGATGGTCACGGCCTTGGAGTCGAACACCAGCGCGTTCTGCGCCGCGTCGTGGTCACAGGTGCTGCCCGGCTGACCCACGCCCGTGGAGTTGCGGATGGTGCCCGGCGTGCTCGTCACGTGGAAGTTGCCGCCGCCCACGCCAATGGAGACCTTCTGGAAACACTGGGACGCCGAGCCCCAGTTGATGTCCTCATCCAGCGACAGGGGATGGCTGGGGATGTTGGCGCCCTCCATCAGGAGCGTCTTGCCCTCCAGGAACGCCAGGATGTTGGCCTGCGTGTCCAGCTTCGGCTTGGTGTCCACCGGCGTCTCGGTCTTGTCATCCCCACAGCCGGCGAGTCCCAGCGTGCACACCATCATCGCGGACCAGAACGTCTTCTTCATGTGAGTGCTCCTCGTAGCTTCCGGCGACAGCGCCGGGGGGTGACAACACAGACACAAACTCAGTGCATGGCCGGCGCGGGGCTCGACTCCACCGCACTTCCGGGCGAGTCCTTCGGGCGCAGCAGGTACACGCCGAGCATCAACACGCCGCCGCCCGCCGCCGTGATGGCGATGACCTCCGACAGCGACAGGTTCGCCTTCTCATGCAGCGCGGCCATGGCCGTGGGCACGCCGGCCGCGAGGAAGGCACCCACGTGGTAGACCAGACCCACGCAGCGCCCGCGCACGTGGGCCGGGAAGATGGACGTGAGCAGCATGGGCGTCACGCCGGTGATGCCCGCGCCCAGCACGCCGCCCGCCAGCGCGCCCAGCCACAGCGCGGACGGCACCATGCCGACGTAGAGCGGGATGAAGGGCAGCGAGCCCAGCACGGGGATGGCCAGCGCCAGTCCCGCGCCGCGCCGTGCCGCCAGGCTGCCGCAGAAGATGGCGCCCACCAGCATCCCGATGTTGAACAGGTACAGCATCGGCGCGAGCTGCTGCTGCGTCATCCCCAACTGCGTCTGGAGCAGCGTGGGGTAGAGGCTGGTGTAGCCGTAGTAGGAGACGAACCCGAAGCCGAGCAGCACCGAGGCCCAGACCAGTCGGACCCCCAGGCCCTGGCGCACCAGCGCCATCAGTGAGGGCTGCGGCTGCTTCGACTCAGCGGCCTTCTTCCAGTCCGGGCTCTCCGGCACCCAGAAGCGGATGGGCAGCACCAGCAGCGCGGGCGCGGCGGCGAGCAGGAACAGCGCGCGCCAACCCCACACCGGCACCACCACGGCCGCGGTCGCGGTGGCCAGCAGGTAACCCACCGCCCAGCTCCCCTGGAGGATGCCGGACGCGATGCCTCGGCTGCGCTCCGGCCAGTTCTCCATGGCCAGCGTGGCGCCGCTCGTCCACTCCGCGCCCATGCCAAAGCCAAACAGCGTGCGCAGCACCAGCACCATGGTGAACGAGTGCGAGAACGCCACCGCGCCATCACACACGGCGAACCACACCACCGAAATCATCAGCGGCAGCTTGCGACCCCACCGGTCCGAGGCCCATCCCGCCACCACGCCACCCACCAGACGCAGCAGCAGCGTGAGGGTGATGGAGAGCGACGTCACCGTCATGGTCGCGCCGAACTCCTTGGCGATGGCCGGCATGACGAGCAGGAAGATGGTGAAGTCGAACGCGTCGAGAATCCAACCGACCCACGCCGCCAGGAAGGACATCCACTGGCCCTTCGTGGGCTCCTTCCACCAGGGCACCTGCGCCGGGCTCTGCGTCGTCATGGGGACTCCTGGTTCGCGCGAGCAGCCGCGGCGATGGCCGCGTCGCGCAGCTCGCGCTTGAGAATCTTTCCGGCCGGGGACACCGGCAGCCGCTCCACCAACTCCACCTGCTTGGGCACCTTGAAGCGGGCCACGCGGCCCCGCAGGTGCTCCAGCAGCGCCTCGGCCGAGGCGGCCTGCCCGGGCTTGAGCACCACGAAGGCGCGCCCCACCTCACCCCACTTCGCGTCGGGCACGCCGACGACGGCGCACTGCTGCACGGCCGAGTGCTCGTAGAGCGCGGACTCCAGCTCCAGCGGGTACACGTTCTCGCCGCCGGAGATGAACATGTCCTTCTTGCGGCCCGCGATGGTGAAGAACCCATCCGCGTCCTGGCTCGCCAGGTCACCGGTGCGCAGCCAGCCATCCGCGCCAATGGCCTCGCGCGTGGCGGCCTCGTCCTCGAAGTAGCCCGAGCACATCGAGGGCCCCTTCAGCCACAGCTCGCCCACCTCGCCCACGGGCACCGTCTGTCCGTGGTCATCCACCAGCTTCGCGTCGACGAAGTAGTTGGGCCGGCCGATGGAGCCCGCCTTGGACACCGCGAACTCGGGGCCCATGCTGAAGATTCCGGGCCCGAACTCGGTCATCCCGAAGCCCTGCTTGAAGGGCACCGCGTGCACCGCTTGCCACGCCTGGAGCAGCGGCACCGGCAGCGGCGCGCCACCGCTGGTCATGAAGCGCACCGAGGAGAAGTCCGTGCTCCGCCAGCGCTGCGAGTCGAGCAGCTGCTGATATTGCGTGGGCACCGCGAAGAAGAACGTCACCTTCTCGCGGGCGATGAGCGCGAGCAGCTCCTCGGGGTCCCATCGCCGCATGATGACGACGGTGCCGCCCACGGTGAGCAGCGGCACCGAGTACACGAGCAGCCCGCCCGTGTGGAACATGGGCGTGTGCGTGAGGGTGACGTCGCCCGGGCGAAGCTCATGCACCAGCGTGTTGAGCGTGTTCCACGCCACCATGCGGTAGGACACCTGCGCGCCCTTGGAGCGCCCCGTGGTGCCGCCCGTGAACAGCAGACAGACGATGTCCTCCGCGTCCACGGTGGGGTTGGACACGGGCGTGGCCGAGGTATGCGCCAGCACCGTCGCGTAGGCGTCCGCGCCCGGCAGGCCCACGGACTCCAGTGCCACCAGCCGCGGCCCACCGACGACGTGCTCGCGCACGTGCGCCACGGCGTCCCGGAAGTCATCGCCGAAGAGCAGCACGCTCGGGCGGACGGAGCGCACCAGGTCCGCCAGCTCGGATGCGTGCAGGCGCCAGTTGTACGGCACGAAGATGGCGCCCAGCTTCCCGCAGGCGAAGAAGGCGTCCAGGTACTCCACGCCGTTGTGCGCCACCAGGCCCACGCGGTCGCCGCGCTTCACGCCGGCCACGTCGCGCAGCCACGCGGCCAAGGCCTCACAGCGCGCGTTCAGGGCGCGGTAGGTGAAGCGGCCCGCGTCACCTCGGGCCACATCCACCACGGCGAGCTGCTCCGGCCAGTAGAGCGCGCCCCGTCCCATCCAGTCTCCGATGAACATGCGCGGCGTCTCCTTCCGGGTGGGGGTGGTGGGTGGGACTCAGGCCGTCCAGCGGTACAGCGCGGAGGCCATGGCGAGTCCGCCGCCGCTGGCACAGAACGCCACCAGGTCGCCGCGCCGGACCTTGCCCTGCAGCACGGCGTCATCGAGCGTCATGGGGATGCAGGCCGAGCCCGTGTAGCCCCACTTGTCCATCGTGTAGTGGGCCTTGGCCATGGGCTGCTGCATCGCCTTCATGGTGGCCTCGATGGTGCGCAGGTTGAGCTGCGTGAAGACGAACAGCTTCACGTCATCCAGCGACTGGTCCGCGCGCTTGAGGAGCTGATCCAACAGCATGGGCCAGCGCTCGGTGTTGAAGGTCGCGGGGAACTTGCGGACGAACTGCACCGCGGGCTTGCCGCCCGTGAGCGCCAGCGACTCCGCGGTGGCCGGGCGGTGCGTGCCGCCCGTGTAGATGCCGAGCGCGTCGTGGTACTCGCCGTTGGCCAGGAGCTTGGCGCCCAGGAAGCCGGGCGTGGTGCCCGCGCCCAGCACCACCGCGCCCGCGCCATCCGCGAACAGGGTGCAGGTCTTCTTGTCCTTCCAGTTGATGTAGCGGCTCATCCCGTAGGCGCCCACCACGAGGATGCGGCGGTAGCTGTCGTCCGCGGCAATCGTCTTGGAGCCCACGTCGAGCGCCGTCACCCAACCGGCGCACGCCGCGTTGATGTCATACGTGCCCGCGTTCGCCGCGCCCAGCTTGGCCTGCACCACGGACGCGGTGCCGGGGCTCAGGTAGTCCGGCGTGTCCGTGGAGACGATGATGAGGTCCAGGTCGCTCGCGGTGACACCCGCGCGCTCCATCGCCTGGCGCGCGGCGGCCACGCACAGGTCGCTGGTCGCCTGGTCGTCCGCCATGTGGCGGCGCTCCTTGATGCCCACGTTCTGCTGGAGCCACTCGTCCACGGACTCGCCGAGAATCTTCTCGACGTCCGCGTTGGTGATGAGCTTCTCGGGGACGTAGCGACCCGTGGAGAGGATCTGCGCGTATCGCATGAGGGTGTTCAGCTCCGGGCGCCGCGCGCCGGACGGCGGGCGGCGGGACGCAAGGTGTTCTTCAACGGCTGCTTCTTCTTCGGCGGAGACTTCTCTTCACGGGCCTGGAGGCCGTGGCGGATGAGGGACATGGCCGTGTCGAGCACGCGCTCGAGGCCCGGGTCCTCCTCCCACATCACCCAGCGCATCCCCAGGAAGTCGCCAATGCCCATCAGGCAGTACGCCAGGGCCTCGGCGTCCATCTTCCGCACTTCGCCGTCGTCCATGGCGCGCGTGAGGCCGCGCACGTAGCCCTTGGCGAAGCGGTCGTAGTAGCGGCGGTAGCAGGCCTCGTCCACGAACTCGGCCTGGCGCACCACGCGGTAGAGGTTCGGGTGCTGGCGCGCGAACTGGAAGAACGCGCGCAATCCCTCGCGCTCGGTGTCCATGCGGTTGGCGCAGGCCGCGGTGGACTCGGCGATGAGCCGCCGCAGCCGCGCGCCCAGCTCGTCCACCACCTCGACGAAGATGGACTGCTTGTCCGGGAAGTACACGTAGAACGTCCCGAGCGCGACCCCACCCTTGCGCGTGATGTCCGCGATGGACGCGCGCTCGTAGCCCTTCTCACCAAAGACCGACTCAGCGGCCTTGAGCAGCTTCTGCCGCGTCCGCTGACCTCGCGGCGTGACGGGAACCCGCTCCTGGGAAGTTGAAGGCCGATTCATGTTTCACCTACCGGTAGCATTCGTTTGACAGCCTTGTCAAAAGACAGACGATGACCTTCCGCGTCAAGGATTCGCACCAACGCGGGGCGTCAGCGACTCACCGTGAGTCGCATGCGGGCGTGGAGGGAGCGTCACGGAATCGTGCTCGGCGGCGTGCGTGGCCTTGCATGTCCGTGCGCGTCGCTCGACGCCTCGGGGCGCTCGGTGGTTCGATGCGCGCCTCGTCCCTGGGAGTCCCGTCACGATGAAGCGTCCGTTTCCCCTGAAGCTCCTGCTGCTCTCCGTGCTGCTCGGCGTGGGCTGCGCCACCGCGCCGCGCGCCGTGCCGGACACCACGCCCGAACCCAAGCAGCGGGCCATGCTGTGGGAGGTGAGGAGCCCCAGCGGCGCCACCGCCTACGTGGTCGGCTCCGTGCACGTCGCCAAGGACGGACAGCTCGAGCTGCCGGGCTCCATGGAGAGCGCCTTCTCGCGCGCGGACACGCTCGTGGTGGAGCTGGACACCACCACGCTCGACAAGACCGAGATGCAGCAGCTCGTGCAGCGCCACGGCATGCTGCCGCGAGGCCAGCGCCTGTCGGAGCACATCGAGCCCGAGACGAACGCGCTGCTCGTCCCCGCGCTCTTGCGCGTGGGCATCCCCCGCTCGACCTTGGAGCCCATGCGGCCGTGGCTCGTGTCACTCACGCTCACCACGGTGGGGCTGATGCGCGCGGGCTATGACGGGAACAAGGGCGTGGACCAGACCTTCTTGAAGCGCGCGCACGCCGCCTCGGACTCGGGGCTGCGCGGCAAGGACATCATCCCGCTGGAGACCGCCGAGCAGCAGGTCATGCTCCTCGCGGGAGTGCCCGAAGCGCTCCAGGACCTGATGCTCCGCGAGCAGTTGCAGAACGACGAAGAGCAGACCACCGCCTACTTCGAGAAGATGATGGGCCTGTGGAATGAAGGGGATGCGACGGGACTGGCC
The DNA here is from genome assembly GCA_016458225.1 of Myxococcaceae bacterium JPH2. Taxonomy (NCBI): domain Bacteria; kingdom Pseudomonadati; phylum Myxococcota; class Myxococcia; order Myxococcales; family Myxococcaceae; species Myxococcaceae bacterium JPH2. Next base: position 616,955 of record JAEMGR010000003.1, read on the forward strand.
GCGATGATCTTCCCCTCGTCCGCGGATCCGAAGTACCAGCCCGTCTACGAAGAGGTGTACTTCAAGCGCAACGAGCGCATGGCGCATCGGCTCGATGGCCTGCTGCGCGAGCCACCGCGCACGCACTTCGTCGTGGTGGGCGCGGGCCACGTGGTGGGGCCGCGAGGGATTCCCGCGCTGCTCAAGGCGCGGGGCTACGAGGTGCGCCAGCTCGGGCGCGACTGACGAGCTGCCGCGACGGCGGCGGGCGCGCTAAGAAGGCTCCTTCGCGACCTCCCAGGAGCCTTCTGCGTGACGAGCCTCAAAGGAAAGACCCTCTTCATCACCGGCGCGAGCCGGGGCATCGGCAAGGCCATCGCCCTGCGCGCGGCGCGTGATGGCGCGAACATCGCCATCATCGCCAAGACGACCGAGCCGCACCCGAAGCTGCCTGGCACCATCTACACGGCGGCCGAGGAGATTGAGCAGGCGGGAGGCAAGGCCCTGCCCTGCGCCGTGGACATCCGCGACGAGCAGGCCGTGGCCGCCGCCGTGGCGAAGACGGTGGAGACGTTCGGCGGCATCGACATCCTGGTGAACAACGCGAGCGCCATCAGCCTCACGGGCACGCTGGAGACGCCCATGAAGCGCTATGACCTCATGCACGGCATCAACACGCGCGGCACGTTCGTCTGCTCGCAGGCGTGTCTGCCGCACCTGAAGCGCGCCAGCAATCCGCACATCCTCAACAACTCGCCGCCGCTCAACATGGAGCCCCGCTGGTTCGGGCCTCACGTCGCGTACACCATGGCGAAGTTCGGCATGAGCATGTGCGTGCTCGGCATGGCGGAGGAGCTCCAGTCCGACGGCATCGCGGTCAACGCCATCTGGCCGCGCACCGTCATCGCGACCGCCGCCGTGCAGAACCTGCTGGGCGGCGACGAGACCATCCGCGGCTGCCGCAGCCCGGAGATCATGGCGGACGCCGCCTACGCCATCCTCACCAAGCCCAGCCGCGAGTTCACCGGCAACTTCTGCATCGACGAGGACGTGCTGCGCGGCGTGGGCGTCACCAACTTCGACAAGTACCAGATGGTCCCCGGGGCCGAGCTGCTCCCCGACTACTTCATCTGAGCCCCTGCTGAACCGCGGCGCGCTCCGCGCGACCGAAGTCCCTCCCGGATGCCGGGAGGGACCCGTGAGCTGAAGCGCGCGCCGCCGTGCAGTGCCCAGGCGAGCCGCGGGCCCTCGCTCGCTCCATCCGGCCTCCCCGCCAGGTTGCTGGCCCGCCGTCAGTCCACGAGCCCCACGCCGTCCGCCCCCGCCGCCCTTCCACCGCCCGAGGAATTTCACCCGGATTTTATTGCCGGGGACATTTTGCCCGGGTAAATACCGCGAGCCGGACGAACATGAGGCAGCCTACCCACATGGACGCACCCCCACTCCCTGACTGTACGGCCTTCGCTGGGCCGCGCCGCATCGCCTCGGGTGACTTGCTGCGCGTGGCCCTGAGGACGAAGGAGGTCCTCGACCAGGGGGAGCAGGCCCCCGTCCTCATCTTCGATGAGACGACCAGCGAGCCCATCGACGTGGACTTCCGAGGCGCGGCCGATGAGGTGGCGAAACGCCTGACCGAGCGATTCGGCGCGAGGCCCCCACCGGAGCCCCGGCCGGAGACGCCCCGAGGCCCGGGCCGCCCGAAGCTGGGCGTGGTGGCCCGCGAGGTCACCCTGCTCCCCCGCCACTGGGAATGGCTGAGCAGCCAGCCCGGCGGCGCGTCCGTCACCCTCCGCAAGCTGGTGGAGGAAGCCCGGCGCACGAACGCGGGCAAGGACCGGATCCGCCAGGCGCAGGAGGCCACCTACCGCTTCATGCAGGCCATGGCGGGCAACCTCGTGGGCTTCGAGGAAGCCACCCGGGCCCTCTTCGCCAGCAACCCGCAGCGCTTCGACTCCCTCATCCACACCTGGCCCGCAGACATCCAGGTGCATGCCCGCAAGCTCGCGGCGCCTGCGTTCCAGACCACCGCGGCATCGGAGACCCCAACGTGACGCCCTCGTCGCCCCCTACGTGGAAGACGTTCCTCGCCTTCCTCGGCCCCTTGATGTTGAGCAACGTCCTGCAATCCCTCTCGGGCACCCTGAACAATGTCTATCTGGGCCAGATGCTCGGGGTGCAGGCGCTCGCCGCGGTGACGGCGTTCTTCCCGGTCCTGTTCTTCTTCATCTCGTTCATCATCGGCCTGGGCGCGGGCGCCTCGGTGCTCATCGGACAGGCCTACGGCGCGCGCAACCCCGAGCGGGTGAAGGCCATCGCGGGCACGGCGCTGTCGGTCACGCTGGTGGCGGGCTTCGTGGTGGCCCTCTTCGGCGGCGCGTTCACGCACATGCTGCTGACGTCGCTGGGCACGCCAGCCAACATCCTCCCCGACGCCACGGCCTACGCGCGGGTGATGCTGCTGTCCATGCCGGCGATGTTCACGTTCCTGCTCCTCACCGCGATGATGCGCGGCGTGGGGGACACCGTGACGCCCCTGTTCGCGCTCATCCTGGCCACGGTGATTGGCCTGCTCGTGACCCCGGCGCTCATCCGCGGCTGGGCCGGGCTTCCCGCCCTGGGTGTCCGCGCGGGCGCCTATGCCTCCGTCATCAGCACGTTCGTGACGGTCACCTGGCTGGCGTTCTACATGCGCCGGCGCAAGCACCCGCTGGCGCCGGACGCCACCCTCGCGCGCCACATGTGGATCGACTGGAGCATCCTCAAGACGGTGCTGCGCATCGGCGTGCCCAGCGGCGTGCAGATGATCGTGCTCTCGCTGTCGGAGCTGGCCGTGCTGTCGCTGGTCAACCGCTTCGGCTCGGACGCCACGGCGGCCTACGGCGCGGTCACCCAGGTCCTGAGCTACGTGCAGTTCCCGGCCATCTCCATCACCATCACCGTCTCCGTGTTCGGCGCGCAGGCCATTGGCGGCGGCCACGTGGACCGGCTGGGCGGAATCACCCGCACGGGCGTCCTGCTCAACCTGGTCGTCACCGGCGGACTCGTGGCGCTGACCTCGCTCGGCGCGCGCACCATCGTCGGGTTCTTCATCACCAGCCCGGAGGTGGTCGAGATGGCGGTGGGCCTGCTGCACATCGTCCTGTGGAGCTCCGTCATCTTCGGACTGGCCGGCGTGTTCTCCGGCATGATGCGCGCCAGCGGCACGGTGATGGTCCCCACCCTCATCTCCGTGTTCGCCATCCTCGCCGTCGAGGTCCCCGTCGCCTACGTGCTCAGCGGGCGCATGGGCCTCAACGGCATCTGGACGGCGTACCCGGTCGCGTTCGCCACCATGCTCATCCTGCAGGCCACGTACTACCGGATGGTGTGGAGCCGGCGCGCCATCACGCGGCTCGTCTAGCGGGACGCGCTCAACCGAGCAGCGCGGCGATGATGGCGATGAGGGGCGGCCCCGCCTGCATCATCGCCGCGCGCAGGAACCGGCGGTCGCTGCTCAACAGCACCGCCCCCGCGCCCACCATGACGGCCATGGTGAAGAGCACCAGCGTGCGCCCCGGCACCACCGCGCCGGCCAGCACCAGGCCCACGCCCACCAGCGCGCCCACCGCGAGGAAGAGATTGTAGAAGCCCTGGTTGTAGGCCATCCGGCTCAACGTGTCGGCATCCGCCTGCGAGGCAATGCCGAAGCGCTTCCACGTCGCGGGCTTGCGCCACAGCACGCTCTCGAACGCGAAGAAGAGGATGTGGAGCAGGGCGGCAAGCCCCGTCGCGACCAGGGACACGGCGAGAAGGACGGACACGGCGGAATCTCCAGGGTGGCGGAAGTGTATGTGTACCGGTCGATACAGTTTACCGGGACCATGGTTCATCCGGTACGGTCCCGTCAACAGGAGCGAGAATGGCGCGCACGCGCACCTTCAACACGGATGAGGCCGTTCGCGCGGCGCGGGACCTCTTCTGGGAGCGCGGCTACGAGGCGACGTCGCTGGCGGACCTCGAGGACGCCACGGGCCTGGGGCGCTCCAGCCTCTATCAAGCGTTCGGCAGCAAGCGCGGCCTCTACGATGCCGCCGTCGAGCACTACCTCCGGCACGTCATCGCGCCGCTGATTGCTCCGCTCGAGGCGCCGGGCGCCACGCGCCAGGACGTCGCGGAATACTTCCGGACCCTCTCCGAACGACTGTCGCGTCAGCTCGGCCTGGGCGTCGGGCGCGGCTGCCTCATCCTGCAGACGACCAGCGAGCTGGCGGTTCGGGACGCCGCGGCCCGTGAGGTCGGGCGCACGTACCGTGAGCGCCTGCTGGCGGCGTTCATCCATGCCCTCACCCCGCCGCGCGGCGCGGGAACGGACGCGGCGAGGGCCACGCGGGAGCGGCGCGGTCAGCTCCTGGTGGGCGCCGTGACGGCCATCCTGGTCACCACGCGCATCGACCTGAAGGCGGCGCTCGCGCTGTGCCAGGCCACGCTCGCGGAGGTCGACGCCTGGGCCTGAACGGCCGCCGCCCGGACGGGTGAACGAGAGAGCCAGACCTTGCGGCCCTCGCACGCCGAGCCGACCTCAAGGGGAGAACCCCTGCATCTCCCACGAGGGACCGCCATGGCCACCATCGACAACGCCGCCATCCTCCGAGACATCTACCAGGCCTTCAACGACAAGAACGTCCAGCGCGTGGGCGAGCTGTCCCTCCCCGACGCGCGCATCATCCGAGTCCCCTCGGGCGAGTCGCTGAGCGTCTTCGACGACTTCCAGGGCTGGGCCACCGCCTTCCCGGACGGCCAGGTCGAGGTCACCCAGATGGTGGCCCAGGGCGACTGCGTGATGGCGGAGATCATCGGGCGGGGCACGCACCTGGGCCCGCTCAGCAGTCCGCAGGGCCCCATCGCCCCCACCCAGCGCCGCGTGGAGCTGCGATTGGTGGACGTCTACCTCTTCCGAGACGGCAAGGTCACCGGCGGGCGCACGTACTTCGACGCGATGAGCCTGATGCGGCAGCTCGGCCTGCTGCGCGCGCCCGAGGCCCCGGCCCGCGCAACCTCCGAATCGCGCCCCGAGGCCCGACACTGAGCCGCGCCGCGGGAGGGCGTCTCGGTTAGAAACGGATCCATGACCTCCCCTGCAGTCGGCCCGACGCCCTACCAGCTCCGCACCCCTCGTCTGCTCCTGCGCTGCCTGTCCCCTTCGGACGCGGAGGCGCGCAAGGACGCCTTCGACTCCAGCGGCACGCACCTGGATGACCTGTTCCCGCCTCCCCCCGAGGGGCGCATGACGCTGGACGCGCACGCCGCCCTGCTGCGGCGATTCCGCGGGAGCTTCGACCTGGACCAGGACCGCTTCTACGGCGCCTTCGAGCCGACCACGGGCAAGCTCCTGGGCGAGACGGGCGTGCTGCGCCGCGCGGGCATCCGCGCGCTGGAGCTGTCCTACTGGCTGCGCCGCGACGCGGTGGGACAGGGCTACGCCGTGGAGATGGCGCGGGCGATGATGAAGGTCGCCTTCGTGTTCGACCAGGTGAGCCGCATGGACCTCACCTGCGACGTGGCGAACACGCAGAGCGCCGGGGTGGCCCAGCGCCTGGGCTTCACCCTGGAGGGCCGCCTGCGCGACCGGCAGCTCGCGCCCCACCACAAGCGGGGCGACATCCTGTGCTTCACGCTGCTCGCCACCGAGTACGCGAATCAGCCCGCGCACCACCTGCCCATCGAGGCCTTCGACCTCCTGGGCCGCAAGCTCGGCTGAGTCAGGTCGCGGCCACCCGCCAGCGCCAGCCGTTCACATCCTCCAGCCGCGGCACGGAGAGCTGAAGGGTGAGCAGGTCGCCCGCGCGCACCGTCTGCGGCTCCACGCGCAGCAGCATCATTCCCCAGTGCGTGCGCGGCGAGCCGGGCCCGGTGTCGAACGCGTTGTGCTCATCGAACGCGACGCGGAAGTACACGACGAACCCGTCCAGCATCCCGCCCAGCCGGACCTCGCGTCGGTAGGAGAGCGAGGTCGGAAGCTGCTCGGCGTCCAAGGTGTCCAGGTCCACCGACAGCACGGGCGCGGGGGTGCACAGGAGCGCCTCCACCTCGTTCTGCCGGATGAGCTTGCGGAAGTACGAAGGCGGCAGCGACGTGTACCGCGTGCGCAGGCTGGAGAAGTCCACCGGCCCCACCTTCTGCGTCCAGAGGAAGGGCGTGCGGAACTCGGGCCGCAGACAGACGGGCTCGACGAAGAGCTGGAAGCGCGCGGGCAGGATGCGCCCCTTGGGCTTGAGCAGCCGTGTCCGCGCGTCCACCAGGTTCTCCACCAACCGCTCGTTGAAGAGCGCGTCCCCCAGCTGCTCGTGGATGATGACGTCCACCTTCCGGGGCAGCGCCAACCGCTGGCTGTGCATGCGGTGGAAGTGGATGCGGCGCGCCAGGCCATTCGCCTCCGCCACGGCCTGCGCCGCGGCGATGATGGGCGAGTGGTCCACCGCGTGGACCTCGGCGCCTTGGGCGGCGCACAACAGGGCGAGCACCCCGTTGCCCGTTCCCAGGTCCAGCACCGTCTGCCCTGGCGTGACGTGCTCGGTGATGGCCTTTTGGTAGGCCGTCATCCGCACCCGGTCCGCCAGCATCCGGTCGTGCTCGTAATAGTCGGCGAACTCGCGGGCATTGAGCGCCTTGTCATAGGCGTTCCGAACCCCGGGCATCCGCACGAGGCGATCCTTGAGCTCCACCAACACCTTCATCGGGACATCCACCAGGTCGAACATGGTCGCGACTGGTAGGGCCGACGACCGCCGGGCGGAAGGGCTCGCGAGGGCGGCTGCCCATCCGTGAACAAGCCATGTGTCGCCTGACCGCCGTGGCCCCAACGCCCGCCCTCGCCCCCCATCCCCACGCGCGTCCGCCCCGCAGCTGTGGCACTATTCGTTTGAATGCAAACGGGCTTGCCTTTCAGGCAAGGGGCATATAAATTCACTGTCCATCGAGAGAAGCGCCTATAAAAATAAGGTTCATCTCATGGACGAACTCGACTATCGCATCGTGGAACAACTCCAGCGTGACGGCCGCGCCACGCAGCTGGAGCTGTCTCGCGGCGTCGGGTTGTCGCAGCCTGCGGTGGCGGAGCGGATCCGCAAGCTGGAGGAGCGCGGGGTCATCACCGGCTACACGGCGCGGGTGGACGCGACGAAGCTGGGCAAGGACATCACCGCGTTCATCGGGGTGAGCATCGAGCACCCGAAGCACTTCGAGGGCTTCGCGAAGAAGGTGCTCGCGCTGCCCGACGTGCTCGAGGCGCATCGGGTGGCGGGGCAGGACTCGTACATCCTCAAGGTGAAGACGGCGAACACGCGGACGCTGGACACGCTCCTCGTGGAGACCCTCCGCACCATCCCCGGCGTCACCCGAACGAACACCACCATCGTCTTGTCGACCCTCAAAGAGGACACGCATGTGCGCGTCCTTCCCGAGCAGCTGAAAGGAGCCTGAAACATGAGTGCGGACGGTATGAGCGCATCCCTCCCCCCTGTGCCGGGCATCCGGCTGGCCCAGCGCATGTCGCGGATGAAGACGTCTGCGGTGCGCGAGATCCTCAAGGTCGCCGAGCGCCCGGACATCCTGTCGTTCGCGGGCGGGCTGCCCGCGCCCGAGCTCTTCCCGCTGGAGGCCATCGCCGAGGCGCACGCGGAGACGTTCGCCACGGAGGGCCGCGCCGCGCTCCAGTACAGCACCACCGAGGGCTTCCTGCCCCTGCGTGAGTGGATCGCCGCCGACCTCGGCCGGCGGGGTCGCTCGCCGCATCCGGATCAGGTGCTGATGACGAGCGGCTCGCAGCAGGGCATCGACCTGGTCGCCAAGGTGCTGCTGGACCCCGGCGACGTGGTGATGGTGGAGAACCCCAGCTACCTGGCCGCGCTGCAGACCTTCGGCGGCTACGAGGTGGAGTTCGCCACCGTGAACAGCGATGAGCACGGCATGCGCACGGACGACCTGGAGCGCATGGTGCGCGAGCGGCGCCCGAAGCTCGTCTACCTCATCCCCAACTTCCAGAACCCCTCCGGCACCACGCTGTCGCTGGAGCGCCGCAAGGCGCTGGTGCGGCTGGCCCAGGAGCACCGCTTCACGATCCTCGAGGACGACCCGTACGGCGAGCTGCGCTTCCGCGGGGAGCACCTGCCGTCGCTCTTCTCGCTGGATGACCAGGGCGTGGTCGTCTCGCTCGGCACCTTCTCCAAGACGCTGGCCCCGGGCCTGCGGCTGGGCTGGGTGACGGGCCCGCGCGACATCCTCAAGGGGCTCACCATCGCCAAGCAGGCCACGGACCTGCACACGGCCACGCTCGCGCAGCGCGCCACCGCGCGGCTCCTGGCCCGCTTTGACTACGCCGGGCACCTGAGCGCCCTACGCCCCGTCTACGGCGAGCGCGCCACCGCGATGATGACCGCGCTGGAGCGCCACATGCCGGCGGGCACGCGCTGGACGCGCCCCGAGGGCGGCATGTTCCTGTGGGTGGAGCTGCCGCGCGGGCTGGACGCCGCCGCGCTGCTGCCCAAGGCCCTGGACCAGAAGGTCGCCTTCGTCCCCGGCGCGCCCTTCTTCGCCACGCAGCCGCGCACGGAGTTCATGCGCCTCAACTACTCCAACCGCTCGCCCGAGTTCATCGCCGAGGGCATGCGCCGCCTGGGCGCCGTCATCGCCGAGGCGCGCTAGTCCCCTCGGGGCTCACCCCGGCCCCACAACGCGCCGCGTCGTCATTCGCGGCGCGCGGGAGGGGCCGGGGAAGTTGAAGCTTGATTCAGGTTTCAGGTGTCTCCGCGCTGGTCAGCGCGTCGGGGGTTGCGTAGCCTGCGCGCAACTTTTCCGGCGGCGGGCGGGCGCAATGCCTCCGCGTGTCGCCCCACTCGTGGAGAGGCACCGATGCAGCTGAAGGACCTGAAGATCATCGTGACGGGCGGCGCGCAGGGCATGGGCGCGCACTTCGCGGCGCGCATCGCGGAAGCGGGCGGCCAGGTGGCCGTGGGTGACGTGAACGAGGAGCGCCTCGCCGCGCTGCCCGCGGGCATCCACCGCCGCAAGCTGGACGTGTCCAGCGAGGAGGACATCACGTCCTTCGTGCAGTGGGCGCACGGCGCCATGGGCGGCCTCAACGGCCTCATCAACAACGCGGGCATCCTGCGCGACGCGCTGCTCGTGAAGAAGGACCGGACCACCGGCCAGGTGAAGAAGCTCTCCACCGCGGACTGGAACGCCGTCATCGGCGTCAACCTCACCGGCGCCACGCTGATGGTGCGCGAGGTGGTGGCGAAGATGGCCGAGACGGACCAGGGCCCCGGCGTCATCGTCAACATGTCGTCCATCGCGCGGCACGGCAACCGCGGGCAGTCCAACTACGTGTCCGCCAAGGCCGCGCTCGCCGCCAACACCGTCACGTGGTCGCGCGAGTTCGCCCCGTTCCGCATCCGCGTGGGCGCCGTGGCCCCGGGCATGATTGAGACGCCCATGACCCAGGGCATGAACCAGAAGGCCCGCGACGCGCTGGTGGCCAGCATCCCCGTGGGCCGCATCGGCGTGCCCGAGGACATCTGGGTCGCCGTGAAGTTCATCATCGAGTGCGACTACTTCAACGGCCGCACCATCGACGTGGACGGCGGCCTCAACTTCTAGCCGCGCGCGCCATGGACTGGGGCTGTCGGCCACTCGACACAGTCGTGCGACCGACGGCCCAATGGCCAGATGGCGAAGCAATCCCGAACTTCTAGGTTAATCGGGAAGAAGCAGCCCTTCCGTCTGTTCCAAACTGGCGAGAACGACGGGCCTGGCCACTTCCCAAGCAGGGCGGCCACGACACCGCCCACGCGGGTGGTGCGAAGACGCCACCTGGGGTCGCCTTCCGTGACACGGGAAGCGGGGCCCAGACGAGGGGCGCGCGGCGAGGGGCGCCCAACTAGGAGTTGCGATCGAGCGGCATCATCGTGCCGGCTTCGAACTCCGGCGTCCGGCGAAGTTGGTCCAACACGCGCGGAGAACAGCGGAGGTGGAGCATGGGCAAGGAACCGCCCGGCTCGCTGACAGCGCGTACCGCGCCAATGAGCTGATGCGCTTCCAGCCAGCGCATGAAGCTCTCGCGGAAGCGTGCGTGCTCGGCGAGGCCGGCTTGATAGACCTCTGCCCTGGAGCGCGCGGGCACGGGTGAAGACACACGTCCGCGCGGAGCCGGATGCTCCCGGGGCATGACGGTGACGTCTATCCAGTCGGCGGAGACCTCCATGCCCGACGCGCCAGGCAACGGGCGCACTCCTCCCGACATCCCTCCCGGCAAAGGACGGACCGTCGAGGTCGTCCGGGGCGGCATCTCACCAGGCTCGCCCGGCACGCCAGCTTTCCTGCTCATGGCCACATCCTTCCCAGGTCCGGTGCTCCACACGGCACCGGCCCCGGCAGCTACCGCCGTCACCTGAACACAGCCAGGCCCCTCCCCGTTCGGTGGTTCCCCGAGCGAGGGAGCTTGAGCGCATTGGCCAAGATCAAATCCCGCACCTCGAGCGCCGTCAAGTCAGGAGCACGGCACCGGTACAGTGCTGCAATGCCGGCTACATAAGGCGCCGCCATGCTCGTGCCACTCATTCGCTCGTAGAACGCTTGATTGTTGCAGCGGCGCTCGGTGCTGGAATACACGTTCACTCCGTAACCCATGACGTCGGGCACACTTCGCCTACCCACGACGCCGCTGGCCGAGAAAGTGGCCACGTTGCGCTCGAAGTCGACTGCACCGATGGCCAGTGCCTCAGGAAAGGCCGCTGGGTAACCAACCGTGTCGGGTCCACTGTTGCCCGCCGCGACAACGGCCAGGACGTTGCTGTCCTGCAGGCGACGAATCATGGTCTGGAGCGCGCGCAGGTTGAGCTGGTAGTCCGCGTCGCTGATGCCTGGCGGCGGCTGCAGCGGGAAGCCGAGCGACAGGTTGACGACAGCCGGACGCGTGGCGTTCTCCGGACGGCTGAACTGATGCAGCAGCCACTCCATGCCAGCGGCCACGCGGCCAAGGCTGGTGCGGATGGTCTCCGACTCAATGACAGACGCGACGTAGAGGTCCACCTCCGGCGCGACGCCGTGGTGGACACCCGCCGCGATGCCGCACACGTGGGTGCCGTGGCCATCCGGGTCGAAGCCGCGCACGTCCCGCGCGGGGTTGTGAGGTGAGTTGGGGAACAGCGACACGTAGCGGAACTGGATGACCTTGCTGGCGTGCTCGGGGTGGTCCGCGTCCACGCCCGTGTCGAGGATGCCGAGCATCACGCCGGCGCCCCGGATGCCCTGGGCATGAGCCAGGGGAACACCGCACTCCTCGGGCCACTCGCGCTCGGCCAGCGAGCTCATGCCGCGGTTGCGCGGCCCCGTCTGTCCCGCGGACACCGGTCCGGGGAACGACAGGGGAACCACGTCCGGGATGAACTCGAAGTCCTCCGCCAACTCCCCGCGCGCGGCCTTCTCGGCCTCGGGCGAGTAGAAGTGGGCCATGGTGGCGCCGATGAGCGGCATGTACCGGAAGCTGCCCTCCTCCGCGCCCGTCTGCTCCGTCACGGGTGCGCCGGGCAGCGGCACGGTGGTGGCGTCCGCGCCGCGGGTGAGGCGCTTGGGCGCGCCGGCCTTCTTCGACGTCTTGCGCTCATTCTGCCCGCTCACCTGCGGCCGGGGCCCAGGCAGCGAGGCCGAGCGCAGGCCGAGCGCCATCAGCGCGTCCGGCGCCTTCTGCGCCACAGGGAATCGCAGCGCCGTGTTGCGCTGGAGCACCCGTTCGCCCTGCTCCGTGCCCCGTACACCGGGCCGGGCCTGCGACTCGATGGACTCCTTTGGAACCAAGAGAAACGACTTCATGGGTTGTCTGCTCCTTGGACTACCAATCCACGGCGGGAGCGTGGTGTTGAGGGCTCCCGAATGACGACCGCGTCCGCCGGGCATCCGGAGCCTCTCGGCCCCAGCGGTGATGTCGCGGCGGCAGGCACCGCCCTGGCCTCCGCGACCTGGGCCCCGCGGCGACTGTCCTCGCGCCGCGCGCCCTCGTGACCGAGGCCCGGGGACTTCCCGCCCGGCGCCTCACCTGCGCATCCGGCCCTCCTTCCCGCATGACGCGGGCACGACATGTGTTGCGGTCCCCGCCCGGAGCGCTCTCCTGGCGGGGAGGGGCCGGCCCGCGGCGCGGGGGATGGGCCAGAGGCGGCGGACGAGCCTCCGTCGCGGGTTGCGTCCCGCCGCGCGCGCAAGGGCAGTCCCGCATCGGCCGGGGCGAACCGGGCCGAGCTTCCCTCACGCTGTCTCCCGCGCCGTGCGCGCCGGGAGGTGTCTGCTTGCCCATCAGGTCTTCCCCGTCCCGAGCGAGGCCTCCCTCGCATGGTGCGATTGGAACGCAGCCCCCTGACAAAAACTCACGGAATTCCAGCAGTAGACGCCCCTGACCGGGGGTAACGGTCCTATCGGACCTTGCCAGAACGTCCGGAAGTATGAGCGATTCTCCGGGGGAACGAGCAAAGTGCCGGTATCCGCACAGGGGCGGTGTCCTCCAGCGGACCTGGAGGGGCGGGTGGGAAGAAGGCGAACGGGCGCGCTGGGGCCCGAGGAACCGGCCTGGGGACCAAGCTCAAGAAAGAAATGGGGGAAGGGCGAGCCCCGCCAAGTGTTCCCCTAGACCCCAAGGCGGACTAAGGGAGAGGCCTCCGCCTCATTGGAGCACCGACTTGATTCCTTACTGGCATGCCCCGTCGCTCAAGCTGGGGCCCCTCGAGCTGAACCCGTTCAACATCCTCGTGGCCGCGGGCATCCTTCTGGCGGCCCGGCTGCTCGGCAAACAAGCGGAGCGGGAGGGGTTGGATCCCGACCCGCTGGCCGACTTCGCCATGTGGGGCGTGGCCGCGGGCATGCTCTTCGGGCACTGGGTGCACCTGTTCTTCTACCACCCGGAGGAGCTGGCCAAGAGCCCGTTCCAAATCGTGAAGTTCTGGGATGGGTTGTCCTCGTTCGGCGGTCTGCTGGGCGGCATCCTGGCGGCGGTGGTCTTCTTCCGGATCCGCAAGCTGCGCTTCGCGGACTACGCGGACTCGTTCGCGCTCGGCGTGGCACCGGGCTGGGCCGTGGCCCGCCTGGGATGCTTCGCGGTGCATGACCACCCGGGCGTGCTGACGGACTTCTTCCTCGCGGTGCAGTTCCCCTCGGGCAACCGGCACGACCTGGGCCTGTACGACGCCATCGTGCTCTTCTCCATCACCGGCGTGCTCTATGCGCTGCGCAACGCGGGGAAGCTGAAGGGTCGGCTGTTGCCGCTGCTCGCGCTGATGTACGCGGTGTGCCGCTTCGGCTTGGACTTCCTGCGCGCGAGCGACCTGTCGTACGTGGACGGGCGCTACTTCGGGCTGACGCCCGCGCAGTATGGCTCCATCCTGCTGGTCCTCTACGGAGTCTGGGGGCTCGTGCGCAAGCTGGCCCCGAGGGCCGCGCCCACCGCGCCGCCGTCCTCGCCCCGGTCCGTGCAGACCGCGCGCTGACGTTCGCTTCTCCCCGCCGCGCGCCATGAGCCCGCGGCGGGTGCCGCTCCCTTCGTGCCGCGTGGCTCTGCGCGGCGCGCCTCGCTGGATGGACCGGTCTGTCGACGACTGAGTCCCGCGCGGCGCCCCACGACACCTCCGCGTGCGCTGCGACCGAGCACCTCGCGGTGCTCCTCAAGGCCAGCACGTGCGCCGCAACCAAGCACCTCTCGGGGGGCTCGCATGCCTCCGCGCGCATCGCTGCGCCCCTCCTCGTTGCGTCGTTTTCCGAGCCGCGCGCAAAGGGTCTTCGGAGCCCCATGTGCCGAGTGACGTCTCACCCACCGCGTCAGGCGCCCCCGGGCAATGTCAGAGGTAGTCGTAAGATTGCCGCTGTGCCACGGCGGACTTTCCCGCCCCCACGCACGAGGCAATGCACGAATGACCCGACTGCTCACCGCCCTCCTCACCGTCTCGATGCTCGCCGCTTGCGGCCCTGGCTCGGAGGCGCCGTCGCCCGCGCCCGCCGAGGCGGCCCGCGCCACGGACGCGGAGGGCCTCGCGAACCAGGCCGAGGCGTTCGCCCTCGACGCGGCGGATGACGACACGGACGCCACCGCGCAGGCTCGCGGGAGCGATGACTCGCGCCGCGAGGGTTCTGTCCGCCTGAGCACGGGCGTGACGCTGCGCTATGTGGAGCAGGGTGACCGCCATGGGCCTGTGGTCGTGTTTCTCCACGGCTACACGGACTCGCATCACACGTGGGACCTGGACCTGCCGCGCTTCCCTCGCGACTTCCACATCTACGCGCTGGACCAGCGCGGTCACGGCGACTCCGAGCGGCCCACCTGCTGCTATGCCCAGCATGACTTCGCCGCGGACGCAGCGGCGTTCCTCGACGCGATGGGTGTGCGGCGTGCCGTCTTCGTGGGCCACTCGATGGGCAGCTTCATCGCGCAGCAGGTGGCGCTCGACTTCCCCTCGCGCGTGAAGGCCCTGGTGCTGGTGGGCTCGGCGCCCACGGTGGCGGGCAACGAGGTGGCGCTGGGGCTGGAGTCCATCGTGGACGCGCAGACGGATCCGGTGGATCCGCAGTTCATCCACGACTTCCAGGCCAGCACCTTCTACCAGCCCGTGCCCGCGTCGTATCTCGCCACGCTCGTGGCCGAGAGCTCCAAGCTGCCCGCGCGCGTGTGGCAGGCGACGCTGGATGGACTGCTCGCCGAGGACCACACCGCGCGGCTGGGAACCATTCGCGTGCCCACGCTCATCATCGGGGGTGATCAGGACGGCTTCTTCGCGGTCGCGCAGCAGCAGGCGCTCGCGCGCGCGCTTCCGAACGCCACCGCCCTGCTCTACCGCGACACCGGCCACGCGCCCCACGCCGAGCGCCCGCGCCAGTTCGTCCACGACGTGCGGCACTTCCTCCAGCGCGTGCGCTAACCCGCGCTCACACCACGCCGTCACCCGGAGCGGGGGGCTCCGGGCGGCGGCCTCCGTCCGAGCGCGCCAGCAACACCACGGCGGTCAGGATGAGCACGCCGCCCAGGCCCTGCCGGATGTCCAGCCGCTCCCCGAGGAACAGCGCGCCCAGCAGCACCGCCATCACGGGTTCGAGCGTGGACAGCAGCGAGGTGGGCACCGGCCCGATGCGCTCCAGTCCCGCGAAGAAGGTGAGCACCGCCACCACCGTGGACAGCAGGGAGAGGCCCGCCACCGCCAGCCACCCTCGGAGCGTGCCCGGCGGAACGGCCCCGTGCACCAGCACCCAGAGCCCGAAGGCGACTCCCGCCGAGAGCAGCACCACGGTGCTCGCCGCCAGCGGCCCCGCGGGGCCCACCACGCGTGAGCTGGTGATGATGTACGCGGTGTAGATGAACGCGGCCAGCACGCCCAAGGCGATGCCGAGCGGTCGCGCGTCCGTGCCGGGGTTCACGGTCAGCGCCGTGCCGCCCAGCGCCAACCCCACGGCGATCCACTTCAGGCGACTCAGCCGCTCGCGCCCGAGCGCGACCTGCGTGAGGGCCACCAGCGCCGGGAAGAGATACAGGAGGAGCGCCACCAGCCCGGCGGACGCGTATTGCAGGGCGGTGAAGTACACCGCCGCCTCGCTCCCGTAGCCCACGGCGCCCAGCAGCATGAGCCCCCCGAGCACCCGGCCGCGCGGCCACGTCCCTCGCCGCGCGAGCATCACCGCGCTCAGCACCAGGCCCGCGGAGGTGAAGCGGAGGAACAACAGCGTGGGCATGTCCGCACCCGCCGCGTAGGCGAGCCGGCCAAAGAGGCCAATCGCGCCAAAGCAGGCCCCAGACAGGGCCACCAGGAGATAGCCAGCGGTGCGTTTCCCAGCGGTGCGTTCCATGGAAGCGCGCGCACGCTGCTCCAGGCGTGCGCCCGTGTCACGCGTCTCGCCGTGCGGGTGCTACCAGTTCCGCACGGACTGAAGGTCGAACACGTCCGGATAACCGGTGCGGCGCAACAGGTCCGCGGCGACCGCGCTGCGTCCACCCGCGGCGCAGTACACCACCACGCGCGTGCCGGGAGGACCTACCTCGGAGAGCCGCTGCGCCAGCTCCTGCACGGGGATGTTCCGCGCGGGCTCGGGGTGCCCCTGGCGAAATTCGTCGGGAGTGCGCACATCCAACAGCACCGCGCCTTCGGCGACGAGCTGCCGGGCCTTCTGAGAAAGCTCCTGGGGCGTCATGTCATCCATCGTACCCCCGGCCGGGTCCGGGTGGAGGGAGGCCGTGCGGAAAACTGGAGCTGTCGAACACGGGCGCTACAGTTCTGTATCCCTCATGAAACTCGACAAGCACACCCTGCTCGCACAGCTGGCCGAGCGCCTCCAGCAGAGCGACCGGCTCGCCCACCGCGCGGAGGCGGACGCGCGTGAGGCGGCACGCAGCCTGGCCACCGAATCCGAGAAGAAGGAGGACGGTCGCGCGGCCATCGAGTACGGCAGCCTCGCCAGCGGACAGGCGGCCCGGGCGCGTCGCCTTCAAGAGGAGCTGCAAGCGCTGACGGCGTTCGGCGAGGGCTCGATTCCGCGCTTCACGCGCCAGGGGCCGGTGGCACTGGGCGCCATCGTGGACGTGAGCACCGAGGACGACGACGGCTTCGCGGAGCGCACCTTCTTCGTGCTTCCCGCGGGGGCGGGAACGGAGCTGACGGGTCCTGGTGGCGACGGCTTCCTGTCCGTCATCACGCCCGCATCTCCCGTGGGGCGCGCGCTCATGGGGCGGCGCGCGGGAGACACCGTGGAAGTGACGCTGGCCGGCGAGGTGCGTGAATGGACGGTGCTCGAGGTGGCCTGATGTGGAGATGACCTCGCGGAGCGCGCGGCGTGTCGGGAGCCCGACGGATGGCTCCGGGGCAGTGGAACCCCCGAGAGCCGTGGGGCGTGATGCGGCGTGGATGTCCCCCGCCTCCGCACCGAGGTCGCCTGAGTCACACACGCCGCACCGCCCCCTTCCGCTCACCTGGGCGGTGGCCGGCATCGGGCTCTTGTTCGGCGTGCTGATGACGTACGTGCCCTACGAGTTCCGCATCGTCTCGTTCCGGCCGCTGTACCCGTACGTGCGCGTGCTCGGGCTCGTCTACCTCACGGGCAGCATCGCGCTCCTGGGCGTCCTCTTCTATCCGCGGGCCCCGCGCTGGCTGGACTGGAGCGCGCGCGCCGCGCTGGGCGCGGCCATGTCGCTGTACTGGTGGGTCCTCAACGTCCGGACCCACACCTTCACCGGCATCATCCTCTACCCGCTCGCGGTGGTGGGCCTGGGGCTGGAGTCGCTCCCCAGCTTCCAACGGCGCCCGGTGTTCCGAGGCTTCGCGGCCCTCACGGGCGCGGGCTTCGGCGTGGCCATGCTCGCCGCGCCCGAGCACTTCCCGCTCACCGTGTACGCGCACCTCGCGCCGGTGATGTCGCTGGCGGGCGCGCTGTTCGCGCTCGCGGGCCTGGGGCTGCTGCTCCCCTTGGGGCGCGTGCATCCGCGACTGCCTCGCGTGCTCCTGGCCGTGATGGCGGTGCCCTTCTGCCTCCTCGCTTACGCGCTGGGCCGAGGCGAGTCGTGGCTGGGGACGGGCGTGTACACGGTGCTGATGCTCGCGTGCGTGGCGGAGTCGCTCGAGTGGCGCCCGCGCGCGCCGCGCACGGTGGGGTGGAAGCTGCTGCGGGGATTGGCCTTCGCGGGGCTGGTGCCGCTCCTGGCCTTGGGAGGCCTGGCCGCCTACCTCGCCCAGCGCGCCATCGAGCAGCAGGTGCGCGACGACACGCAGCACGCCGCGGCGGGCGAGGCGGACTTCCTCAAGCGCTACCTGGACGACGCGAGAGAGTCGCTCCTGCTGCTGCTCGAGTCCCCGGGCTTCCGCGCCGCGTTCGTCACGCATGAGCGCGCGCGGCTGGAGCCCTACCTGCGCAACCTCCCCGAGCAGGCGCGCGCCTTCGATGCGGCGCTCGCGGTGGGCGCGGATGGTCGCGTGCTGGCGGCATCCGGCACAGGCGCGCCGGACAGCACCCCGCCCTCGCTCTTTCCCCAACTGCCCACGCGTGGGCACCTGCTGTCCTCGCCCTTCTTCGGACGTGGGGGCAAGCCGCTGGTGGCGGTGGCACTGCCCTTTGAGGAAGGCAACCAGGTGCAGGGCCTGCTCGTGGGGTTGTTGTCCCTGGAGCGACTGAGCGAGGCCACCACGCCGGCCTCGCGGCGCTTCCGCGTGCAGGTGCTGGACCGGCGCGGCTTCAAGGTGCTGCGCGACACGGCGCCCGGCGCGGCGCTGCTGGGCGAGGCGCACCTGCCGGACGCGCTGCGCGGCGAGTTGACGCTGAACGGCGGCGGCGTGCTGGAGGCGTTCGACGCGAGCGACCGGCGCATCCTCACCGCCGAGGCGCCCGTGGAGGGCTCTGACTGGAACGTGGTGGTGACGCAGGAGCTGGGCGTGGCCTACGGCGCCGTCACCCACATGAGCGCGGCGGTGGTGGGGCTGGTGCTGCTGGGCGTGCTGCTGACGCTGCTGCTGTCGCAGGTCGTCGCGCGCGACGTCATCCGGCGCCTGTCCACATTGCGCGACGCCACCTCCGCGCTGGCCGCGGGCGACCTGCAGCGGCGCGTGGAGGTGGGCGAGGACGACGAGTTGGGCGAGCTGGCGCGCAGCTTCAACGAGATGGCGGCCCGCACGGGCGCGGCGCAGGAGGACCTGAAGGCGGCGGTGCGGGCGCGAGAGGAGTTCCTCAGCGTGGCCAGCCACGAGCTGCGCACGCCCCTCACGCCGCTCAAGGGCTTCGCGGCCCTCACGCTCCAGCGCCTGGAGAAGTCCGGCGAGTTCCCCGAGCGGGAGCGGCTGCTCAAGGCCCTGCGCTCCATGGCGCGGCAGACCGAGCGGCTGGCGCGGCTGGTGGATGACCTGCTCGACACGGCGCGCATCCAGGGCGGTCGCTTCGACTTGGAGCGACAGCCCATGGACCTGGTGCCGCTGGTGCGCGAGGTGCTGGAGCGCTTCGAGCTGCGCACCGAGAACCACCTGGCCTTCGCGCTGGCGCTCCCGTCCGACGCACTGGAGGGAGAGTGGGACGCGCCGCGGTTGGATCAGGTGCTCACCAACCTGCTCAGCAACGCCGTGCGCTACTCACCGCAAGGCGGCACCGTGCGCGTGTCGCTCGAGGCGGACGCGACGCACGTGGTGATGTGCGTGGAGGACCAGGGCATCGGCATTCCGCCGGAGAGCCTGGCCGGCCTCTTCCGCCCGTTCGCGCGCGCCTCCAACGCCACGGCGCGCCACTACGGCGGATTGGGCCTGGGCCTGTTCATCTGCCACGAAATCGTGGAGCGCCACGGCGGCACCATCTGGGCCGAGAGCCCGGGACCGCAGCAGGGCAGCAGCTTCCGCGTGAGGTTGCCGCGAAGGCCGCCGCCCTCGTCCGCGAAGGCCGCCTGAGTCACTCGCCCTGGGTGGGGCCGGGCGCGGCGTGCGCGGTCAGCCACTCGTCGGGGATGTCCTCACCGCGAGGCAGCTCCAGGATGAACGTGGAGCCCTCGCCCAGCACGCTGGTGGCGCGCACGTTTCCGCCGAAGGCCTCGACAATCTGCCGGGTGATGTAGAGCCCCAGGCCCAGTCCCCCGTAGTGCCGATCCGACACGGCGCGCTCGAAGCGCTCGAAAATTCGCGCCAGGTCCTCGCGCGAGATGCCGATGCCACCGTCGCGCACCGTGAGCCGCGCGAGGCGCCCATCGGACTCCACGCTGAGGGAGATGGGGTTGCCCGCGCCGTACTTCAGCGCGTTGGACAGCAGGTTCGTCACCACCTGCTCCAATCGCAGCCGGTCCCACCGCCCCACCACCGGCACCGGCGCGTGCAGCTCCAGCGTCGTCTCGTGCTGCGCGGCGGAGGGCGCGAAGCGATAGAGAATCTCGGCGGCCACGCTGGCCAGGTCCATCTCCTCCAGCTCCAGCCGCAGCCGGCCCGCGGTGATGCGCGACACGTCGAGCAGGTTGTCCACCAGGCTCGTGAGCCGGCGCACCTGACGCTGCACCACCTCCAGCGTCTCCGCGACGCGCTCGACGGGCAGCGTCTTGCCCTGCGTCGTCAGCACCTCGAGCTGCTTCTGCAGCATCTGCACCTTGAGGCTCAACGGCGTCAGCGGCGTCTTCAGCTCATGACTGGCGATGCCAAGGAACTCGTCGCGCAGGCGCACGGCCTCGCGGGACTCGCGCAGCAGCCTCGCGTTGTCCACGCACAAGGCCGTGCGGTCCGCCAGCTCCTCGGTGAGCTGCTCCTCCTCGGCGCTGAACGCGCGCGCTACGTCCGAGCGCAGCAGCGCGAGCACCCCGATGACACGGCCCCGTGCCACCAGCGGCACGGCCAGGAAACAGTGGGGCCGCAGCGCGGAGAGCATCCGCGCGTGCTCGGCGTCCCGGGCGCCCAGGGTCAGCGCCTCGTCCGACGCGAGCACCGTCCGCTCCGTCGCGATCGCCATCAGCGCGCCCGGCAGGCCGCGGCCGGATGACGCAGGCTCCGGTGGGTAGCGCCGGAGCATCTCGGTCAGCAGGACCTGCTTCGTGGGGTCTACATGCACCGCCGCCGCGACCCGCGCGGTCTCCCCCGGCAGGCCCAGGCACAGCACCGCGGCTTCCGCGAGCGCGGGCACCAGCAGCCGCAGCAAGGGCTCCAAGCGCTCGTCGGTCTCCAGCGTGGCGCCCAGCAGCGCGCCGGCCTCCGCCAGCAGGCGCGAGGTCTCCAGCGGCAGCGGTGACTCCTCATGCGTGCGGAGCAGCACCGCCGCGGTGCGCCCACGCTCGCCCATCACCGGCAGCGCCGAGCCGCGCAGCACCACCCGCCGCCCGTCGGGCCGGCGCAGCTCCCAGCGCCCCTCGGAGACGCGCTCGCCTCGGAGCGCCCGCGCCAGCGGCGAGGCCTCCTCGGCCAAGGGGCCTCCATCCGCGCGCACCCACTCACAGCCCGGGAGCTGACCGCGCTCCAGGCTGGCGGGCGGAGGAATGCCGAAGTGCCGCGAGGCCACCGTGTTGAAGGCCAGCACGCGCCCCGACACCTGCACGAGCACCACGCCCTCCGAGGACTCCTCCACCAGCAGGTGGAGCAGCTCCCCTCGCAGCAAGTCCTCCGCCCCATCGCTCAAGGGGTCGGCGCTCGGGCGATGTTGGGCTGCGACGGAAGACATGAAGGGTTTCCCGCGTGCATCATGGTGGCATCCCCGCCTTGGCGGAAGGAAGACGGCCACCCCGCGGTCCAGCATGCGGGCGCATACTTCCCTCCGCTCGCCCGTTGGGGTGTCAGGCGAGCCCCCTTGCCTGCATGGCGGGGATACAGAATTGTTGTCTGAGCGAAAAACCACATCGGACGCCCCGGTGTCCGGACGGCCCGGCCCCTTCTTCGAGCCACTTCATGCAGACGCCGCCCGACAGGCCCGACTGGGCCGCTAGCAAGCGCCGCTATCGACTCGTCATCGACAACCTGCGCGAAGTCGTCTTCCAAACAGATGCGCGGGGGACGTGGGACTTCCTCAACCCCGCCTGGACGGAGATGACGGGCTTCACGCTGGAGGAGAGCCTGGGTCGCGGCGTGCTCGAGTTCGTGCACCCCGAGGATCGCGAGCGCACGCTGGAGCTGTTCCAGCGGCTCATGGAGCGCCAGCGCGAGCCCAGCCACCACGAGGCGCGTTACCTGACACGTGAGGGCGGCTTCCGGTGGGTGGAGGCCTTCGCGCGGCCCGCGTTGGGTGAGGACGGGTCGTTGCTCGGGCTCGTGGGGACGCTCAACGACATCACCGAGCGCAAGCGAGCCGCGGATGCGTTGGCTCGCCGCGAGCGCTACCTGACCGCGCTGGTGGAGATCCAGCAGCGGCTCCTCGCCGCGGAGCCGGGCGCGGACCTGTACGCGCCGGTGCTGCCCGCGCTCGGACAAGCCTCGGGGGCCAGCCGCGTCTACGTGTTCGAGACGCACCGGGATGACGCGGGCACGCAGCTTTGCAGCCAACGCGCCGAGTGGTGCCTGCCCGGGGTGAAGCCGGAGATCGACAACCCGCTCCTCCAGAACCTGCCGCTGCTGCCAGACCTGGAGCGGTGGCTGGGCCTGCTGGAGCACGGCGAGGTCGTCTCGGGGTTGGTGACGACGTTCCCCGAGGTGGAGCGCGCCTATCTGGAGCCGCAGGGCATCCTGTCCCTGCTGGTGCTGCCCCTGCGCGTGCAGGGCGCGCTCGTGGGCTTCGTGGGCTTCGACAACTGCACGGAGGCGCGGCCGTGGGATCGCCTGGAGGTGGACCTGCTGTTCGCGGCGGGCGGCGCCATCTCCCTGGCGCTGGAGCGGCGCGAGTCCGAGCGGGCGCTGCGAGAGCGCGAGCGGCGCTTCCGACAGCTGGCGGAGAACGCCTCGGACGTCTTGTACTTCTATCGGCGCGAGGCTCCGCGCGGCTTCACCTTCGTGAGCCGGGTGGCGCACGCGAAGCTGGGCCTGGAGCCGGAGGCGCACTACGCGCAGCCCGACCTGTGGCACCAGCACGCGCACCCCGAGGACCGTGAGGCGCTGGCTCGGCTGCTGGAGGTGCCCCAGGACTCGGGAGGCGCGCCCGTGGCGCTGCGCTTCATCCATCCGGACGGACGCACGCTGTGGCTGGAGCACGTGGTCGCGCCGGTGATGGATGCCTCGGGCCATGTGGTGGCCGTGGAGGGATTGGCGCGCGACATCACCGAGCGACGTCAGGCAGAGGAAGCCCTGAAGCGCTCCGAGGCGAGCTTCCGCGTGCTGCTGGAGGGCGTGCCGGATGCGGCGGCCATCGAGCGCGACGGGCGCATCGTGTACGCGAACGCGGCGCTCGTCTCCACGCTGGGCTTCGAGCGCGCGGAGCAGCTCGTGGGCCGAGCGCTGTCGGAGTTCGTGAAGGACGCGCCCGGCAGTCTTCCGCCCGGAGAAGTCGCGGCGCTCACCGGGGAGCGGCGGCTGGTGCGCGAGGATGGGCGCACGCGGCTGGCGGAGGTGGTGTCACTGCCGCTGCGCTTCGACGGCCAGCCCGCGGTGGTCTCCATCGCGCGCGACGTGACGGAGCAGCGGCAGCTCCAGGCACGGCTGACGCTGGCGGATCGACTCGCGTCGGTGGGCACGCTGGCGGCGGGCATCGCGCACGAGATCAACAACCCGCTGGCCTTCGTGCTGTCCAACCTGGGCTTCCTGTCCGAGGAGTTCCGCCACCACCTGCCCCCGGGCGACGGCGCGACGGCGCTGCGCCAGCGCGTGCGCGGCGAGCCCGACCTCGCGGAGTGGCAGGAGGTGCTGGGCGAGGCCTGCGAGGGCGCCGAGCGCGTGCGGCAGATCGTCCGGCAGCTCAAGACGTTCTCGCGCCCGGATGAGGAGCGCATGGCGCCGGTGGACGTGCACGCGGTGCTGGACTCGGTGGCGATGATGGCGGCCAACGAGATTCGCCACCGCGCGCTCTTGCGCAAGGACTACGGCGCCATTCCTCCCGTGATGGCGGACGAGGGACGGCTGTGCCAGGTGTTCCTCAACCTGGTGGTGAACGCGGCGCAGGCCATCCCCGAGGGCATGGTCCACCGGCATGAAATCCGGCTGGTGACGCGCAGCGATTCCCAGCGCGTGGTGGTGGAGGTGCGGGACACGGGCGTGGGCATCCCGCGCGAGGTGCTGGGCCGCATCTTCGACCCCTTCTTCACCACCAAGCCGGTGGGCGTGGGCACGGGCCTGGGGCTGTCCATCTGCCACGGCATCGTCACCGGACTCGGCGGCGACATCACCGTGGAGAGCGAGCTGGGACGAGGCAGCGTGTTCCGCGTCGCGATGCCCATTCCTCGGCCCGAGCGACGCGACGATGACCCCGCGAACGCGCCGCGCGCGACGCCCGCGCCGCTCAAGGGTCGCGTGCTCGTGGTGGATGACGAGCCCGCCGTCGGCCGCGTGCTGCAGCGCCTCTTGCGCGAGCACCACGTGGAGATGGCCACCAGCGGACGGCAGGCGCTGGAGCGGCTGGCGCGAGGGCCGGACTTCGACGCGGTGCTGTGCGACGTGATGATGCCGGACCTGGCGGGGCGCGACGTCTACGAGGCCGTGCGCCGCGAGCACCCGGGCTTCGAGCGGCGCTTCGTGTTCGTCTCGGGCGGCGCGTTCACCGCGGGCGCACGCGAGTTCCTCGCCAGCATCCCCAACGTGCTCCTGGAGAAGCCCTTCGACGAGGCGCGCGTGCGCCGCGCCGTGGAGGAGCTCGTGCGAGACGGCGTCCCCCCGAGGTGAAGTCCCATCCGTCATCGGGAGGACCCTCCCCCCGCTGACGGATGCGAGCGCACGCGGAAACAGGAGAGCGTCCCGGCCGAACGCAGGAACTGCCGAGGCCCCTTCATGAATCGCACGCTGCTGTTGCTGTCCGCCGCGGGACTGCTGACCATCGCCGCGCTGCTCTTGGGTCGAGGTGGACCTGCTGGCACCCCGACGCCGTTGAACCCCATCACCACCGCGCCCGCCGTCGCGCCGGCCACCGGGCCCGACACGACCCACACCGTGGTCCAGCCGGGCGAGGCGCCCACGCAGACGGTGCTGCCGCTGCTCACGGGTGCGCCCGAGGGCGGCGCGCTCACGCTGACGGGCAAGCTGTCCGGCTCCTACGTGAAGGCGGGGGCGAGCGAGGCCTTCGCGTGGTTCGAGCTGACGGCGCGCCAACCGGAGAAGATGAAGCGCGTGCCGGTGAACCTGGCCCTGGTGGTGGACCGCTCGGGCTCCATGTCGGGTCAGAAGCTGGCGGACGCGAAGCGCGCGGCGGCGGAGCTGGTGCGGCAGCTCCAGCCCGGAGACCGCCTGGCCCTGGTGCACTACGGCACGGACGTGAAGGCGCTGCCCAGCAAGGTCATCTCGGAGGCGACGCGCGCGGATCTGCTGTCGGAGATCGCCGCCATCAGGGACGAGGGCTCCACCAACATCAGCGGCGCGCTGACCCTGGCGGCCGCGGCGGTGAAGCCCTTCGCGGAGACCTATCCCGTCAGCCGCGTCATCCTCGTCAGCGACGGCCAGCCCACCGAGGGATTGCTGACCACGCCCCAGCTCCTGGCCGTGGTGCGCCACATGCGCGAGGAGGGCATCACCGTCAGCGCGCTCGGCGTGGGCCGGGACTTCAACGAGGTGCTGATGCGGGGCATGGCCGAGCAGGGCGGCGGCTTCACGGGCTTCATCGACGACTCGGCGCGGCTGGCGGAGATCTTCACGCATGAGCTGGAGCAGGCCACCGGAACGGTGGCGCGGGGCGTGGAGCTGGCGCTGACCCTGCCGCCCTCGGTGCGCGACGTGGAGGTGATGGGGCTGACCGCCACGCGCACCGGCGACCAGGTGCGGGTGCCGCTGTACGACCTGGCCGGCGCGCAGTCCGTGCGCGTGGTGGTGAAGCTCACCCTCGCCACGCAGGTGGCGGAGGGCGCGCCCGCGGTGCCCGTGCTGTCCGCCTCGGCGAACTACGTGGACGTGGCGCGCGACACGAAGGCCAGCTCGGCCCTGACGCTCACGGCGCAGGTGACGACGGATGAGGCCCAGGTCCGCGCCCACCTGGACCGGGATGTGCGCGTGCACGCCATCCGCGCCATGGGTGCCAAGCAGATGCTCCTGGCGGCGGATGAGATGCGCAAGGGCAACCAGCAGCAGGCCATGGGGATGCTGGACAACGTGCGCAAACTATTTGGCAGCTCGTCGGCCGCGCTCGCTGGAGAGCTTGCGGAACTGGACGAGACGCAGGCAGCCTATGGCCAGGCCCAGGATGAAGGGACCCAGCGTCGCGAGCTGCTGAAACTGCAGAAGAAGACGATGAAGAACTTCGGCCAGAGCAACAGCTACTAGGGACAGGTCGCCATGTCGCTCACCCTGCAGGTGCTCCACCGCGAGGAATTCGAGTCGCGGACCTTCCGTGCGCTGGCGGGTGCTGGCGCCATGGGAGTCCTCGCGGCGATCGCCCTCCGGGTGCGCGTGCATGTGGAGCCGGGGTTCTTCGCCGTGGCGGCGGCGGCGCTGGCCGGCGCGCGTCCGAGCGCGGGCTATGCGCTGGCGCTGCGCTCGGCGTTGTTGGTGCTGCCCATCGTCCCGCTGCTGCTGGAGCTTCCCGAGCCGCTGCCGCTGGGACTGGCCGCGGCCATCACCTCCGCGCTGGTGGCGTGGCTGGGCCATGGCCGCGAGGGCGTGGGCACGCCCCTCCAAGTGGGCGCGAGCGCGCTGGCCGCGCTGGTGACGGCGCCGCTGGGGCTGTACGTGCGGCAGGTGCTGGAGGCGCGCTTCCTCTCCGGCACGGGCGTGCTGTCCACGCTGGTGGGCTTCTCGGTGATGGGCCTGTTCTGGTCGGTGGGCACGCTGCCGGCGAACCTGGCCCTGCACGTGGATCCGGTGGCGGCGCGGGGCAGCACGCTGGTGGGCACGCTCGAAGGCGAGGTGCGCGAGCTGGTGGAACGTGCGTTGGGGCTCTATCGCCAGTGCCTGCAGGTCGTGAAGAAGTTGCCCGCGAGCGCCGGGCGCGGAGAACTCCAGAAGGTGCTGGGCGCGCTGGCGCAGGAGGCCTTCTCGCTCGCGGAGTCCCACGCCGCGCTGGAGGCTCAGCTCAACGCCATCTCCCAGGGCGACGTGGACACGCAGGTGCGGGAGCTGCGCGAGCGCGCATCGCAGACGCAGGACGGCCTGGCGCGGCGGCAGCTCGAGCTGGCCGCCTCGTCGTTGGGCGAGGAACTCAACCGACTGGACACCCTGACGCGCCGCCGCGAGCGCATGCTGGCGCAGCTCCACGCCCAGGTGGCGCAGCTGGAGCGCGCCCGCGTCTCCTTCATCGGGGTGCAGGGCAGCGAGCTGGGCGCCAAGGGGGAACAGGCGGCGCAGCTCGCCCGCAAGCTGTCCGCGATGGGCCAGGAGGCCGCCCCGGAGGAGTCGACCCCGGTGCATCAGCCCCCGCAGGGCACGCGCAACGTCTCCTGAACCCCACCCGCGCGGTGGGAAGGCGGACTACCGCACACGCGCGCGCCCACGCTTGCGCGCCGGGGGCTTCCTCGCTCGCCGAGGCGTGTGCAACTCACTGGCGATGCGCTGTTCGATTTCCTCGCGGGTGCGCCGGCTGACCTCCAGCGCCGCCTCGATTTCCTGGCGAACCCGCCCCGCCTGCGCCTCGGCCGCCGCGCGGTACTCCGCGATGTCCCTTCGCACCGCCAGCCGCCCCTGCTCGCGCCCCGCCGGCTCCGCCTCTGCCATCCCGGTCCCCTTGCGAGACCGGGACGCGCTCACCTTCCTTGGCCGCTGGACCTTCGCCTTCGCCCCCATCGCCTACCTCCCCAGGTGTCTGCGTGCCCCTCGAAGGTGGTGGGTGCATGGGCGACACGGAAGCCCACCCGTGGGACGCACTCCCAGCGCGAGGCGCGACACTCCGGCCCGGCGAAAGCAGTGCGGCTTCTCACTGATCCAAGAAAAACGGTATGAAGGCCGTGGACGTCCCAGAGCCAGGGGCGTTCCAGCCTGCTACTTCAGGGCGCCGCCGTCTGCCAACGAAGGGCCGGGGCAGGACGGGTCAGCCCATTCCTGCACCCCTCGCTCCCTGGGGCGCAGCGGCTTCAAGAGAGGACTCCCGTGGCCTTCCTGAACCGGAAGCACAACCTGGACCGGATGACGCTCGGCGATCTGGTCTTCAGCTTCTTCACCTACTACGCCGTCGTCGCCTACATCGCGATCGGCATCACCTGTCTCGTGTTGTCGGTGAAGTGGTTCGAGAACCCGCTGCGCATGCTGGCCGCCGTGGGCGTGGCGAGCGTGGCGTTCCCGTTCGGCTGGTACCTGTCGCACCGGTACATCCTGCACTCGCGCTTCCTCTACAAGACGCCCTTCACGGCGGTGACCTGGAAGCGCATCCACTTCGATCACCACCAGGACCCGAACGACCTGCGCATCCTGTTCGGCGCACTGCACACCACGCTGCCCACCATCGCCGGCGTCATCACGCCGCTCGGCTACCTCATTGGCGGGCGCTCGGGCGCCGTGGCCGCGCTGGGCTGGGCCATGGTCATCACGTGCTTCTACGAGTTCTGCCACTGCGTGCAGCACCTGAACTACACGCCGTCGCTGAAGTTCCTGAAGGACATCAAGAAGCTGCACCTGTCTCACCACTTCCACAACGAGCAGGGCAACTACGGCATCACCAACTACTTCTGGGACCGCCTCTTCGGCACGTACTACGCGAAGGCCTCGGACCTGCCCAAGAGCCCCACCGTCTTCAACCTGGGCTACACGGCCGAGGAGGCCGCCAAGTACCCCTGGGTGGACAAGCTCTCCGGTGGCACCCGCGGTGATGGCCACCCGCGTCGCTTCTGGCAGAACGAGGCCCAGGAGACGTCCGCCGTCACCGGCGAGAACTGAAGTCGCCTCGGTGCCCTGAACCCCAGGGCACCTCCCTGTCGCGAGCGGCCCCGTCCTGCCCGCTCGCGACCCGCCGCACCGGCAGCGCTCCGCCCCCCGCGTCGACGCGCGCCGCCCGCCTCCCCGCTTCCACTCGCCCGGATGTGCCTTGTCTACGAAGCCCTTCGTTGACATCTACGAAGGGGTTCGTATGATGCGACGTCGAAGCTGAGGGAAGGAGGAACCCAACCGATGAGCGAGACGAAGCTGCCCCGCCCCACGGACGCCGAGTTGAGCATCCTGCGGGTGCTGTGGGAGCGTGGCGACAGCACGGTGCGGGAGGTACACGAGGTGCTCAACCGCCACGCGGACGGCACCGGGTACACCACGGTGCTGAAGATGCTGCAGATCATGACGGACAAGGGACTGGTGGAGCGCGACGAGTCCCAGCGCGCGCACGTGTACCGGGCGCACGCCACCGAGCAGCGGACGCAGCGGCAGTTGGTCGCGGACCTCGTGGAGCGCGCGTTCGGCGGCTCGACGGCGAAGCTGGCCATGCAGGCGCTCTCCTCTCGGAAGACATCCCCCGAGGAACTCGCGGAGCTGCGGCGGATGCTGGACGCCATGGAAGGAACCGACGAATGAGTGGCCACGTGTGGGAGTCGCTGGGCTGGGCGTTGCTGCACTCGCTCTGGCAGGGCGCGGTGGTGGCGGTGCTCCTCGCCATGGCGCTCGCGGCGGTGGGCAAGAACGCGGCGCGGGCGCGCTATGGGTTCGCCTGTGCCGCGATGCTGACGATGCTCGCGCTGCCGGCAGTCACCGCGTGGCATCACGCCGCGACGTCGCAGGGGCCCGTGGCGGAGTCACACGTGGCGCCTCGCGCGCGGCACGCCGTCGCCCAGGCTCGGCCGGTGGTGCGCGCAGAGTCCCCCGCGGTGGTGGAAGACGGCGCATGGATGGAGCAGGCGCGCACGCGGGTGGCGGAGAACCTCCCCTGGCTGGTGCTCGCGTGGGTGCTGGGCGTGGCGGTGGGCTCGGCGCGGCTCGCGACGGGCTGGCTCCGCGTGCAGCGGCTGGCGCGCCAGGCGGTGCCGGCGCCCGAGGAGTGGCAGGCGCGGCTCGATGCGCTCTCGCGTCGGATGGGCCTGCGCCGCGCGGTTCGGCTGCTGCAGTCCGCCTCGCTCGACGTGCCCGCCGCGGTGGGCTGGCTGTCCCCGGTGGTGCTGCTGCCCGTGACCACGCTGACGGGGTTGCCCGCGAAGCAGTTGGAGATGGTGCTGGCGCACGAGCTGGCCCACATCCGTCGCCACGACTTCGCGGTGAACCTGGCCCAGGTGCTGGTGGAGACGCTGCTCTTCTACCACCCGGCCATCTGGTGGATGACCCGCGTGGTCCGCGTGGAGCGCGAGAACTGCTGCGATGACATCGCGGTGGCCTCCGGCGGGAACTCCGTCTCCTATGCCCGCGCGCTCACGGCGCTCGAGTCCCTGCGCGTGCTGCCCATGTCGGAGCCGACGCCCGCGCTCTCCGCACTGGGTGGGTCCCTGCCGCAGCGCGTGCGTCGCCTCATCGCCTCGCCCAAGGCGCGCTGCTCGTCGCGCTGGGTGGCCGGTGCGTCCGTCCTCACGCTGGTCAGCAGCCTCGCCGTGGCGGCGCCCCTGACCTCGCTGGTGCTGGGCCAGGCCCCTGTCCCGCCCACGCCGCCGAGCAGCACCCCGCTCCCGTCGGCCACGCGCGCCAACCCCGAGACCGCCGACGCCGCGCGCGGCTTCAGCGTGGCTCCGCCGCCCACGCCGCTCGCGCAGGGCCTCGGTTCGCGCCCCACGCCGCCGCGCGCCCCTCGGCGCCCGGTGGCCGCGGTGACCGCCCCGCCCGCGGCTCCGCTGCCCACCCCGCCGGTGCCGCCGCTGCCCGCGCTGCCAGCCTTCGCCGCCCAGGGGAACCCGCTGCCCACGCCGCAGCCCATGGTCCAAGCCAGCCCGCACCCCACCCCGCATCCCCAGCCGCACCCGGGGCGGGACTCGGATGACGATGGCGACGAGGACAGCGACGAGGACGACCGCACCGAGGTGGGCAAGTCCGAGCTGACGGTCGATCAGCTCATCGAGCTCAAGATCGCGGGCGTCACGCCCGAGCGCGTGAACGAGATGAAGTCCATGGGCTACACCCCCACCGTGAGCGCCCTGGTGGACATGGGCCACGCGGGCATCACCGCCGAGTACGCCCGGGACATGAACACGCGGTTCGGTCGCAAGCTGGACACGGATGACCTGGTCGCGATGCACCACCTCGGCGTCACGCCGGAGTTCATCGCCGCGCTGAAATCCCAGGGCTTCTCGGTGAGTGACCCGGATGAAGTGCAGCAGGCGCGCGCGGTCGGCGTGGACGAAGCCTATATCCGCGGCCTCAAGTCCGCGGGCTACTCGGGCCTGTCGCTCGAGGACCTCGTGCAGCTCCGCGCCGTGGGCGTGGACCCGGCGTACATCGGGGACATGAGCAAGCTGGGCCTGTCCCAGATGGACGCGGACACGCTCGTGCAGATGCGCTCGGTGGGCATCACCCCCGCGTGGCTCACGGCGATGCGCAAGGCGGGCTTCCAGACGAAGGACACGGATGAGCTGGTCCAGCTTCGGGTGCTCAACATCACCCCGGAGTTCGTGCGCGAGCTGAAGGACGCCGGCATGAAGGACCTGTCCGTGGATGAGCTGGTGCAGCTGCGCAACGGCGGCGTGGACGCGGAGTTCATCCGCAAGCTCCGCGGCCCGAAGTAACCCCCCTCCCTCTTCCCTCCTCCCGGTCCGAACGGCCGCGCCTCTCCGGCGCGCGCCGAACGGCCGGGGTCTGCCCGAAACACCGAGGTAAACGCCATGACTCGCCTCTTGTCCCTCTGTCTGCTCGCGGCCACGTGGCTGCTGGCCTCGCCCGCGCTCGCCGAGACGCCGTGGAAAGGCACGTGGAGCGCCACCACCGAACACGCGGGCTCGCTCCACCTGAACCTGCGCCTGTCCGACCACGAGAACTGGGGCAATGACTTCGCCCTCGCGGAGTTCCAGGGCCTGAACACCGCCAACAGCCCCTCCGCCGCGTTCTCCCTGACGCGCGAGGCGGGCACCTTCCGCTTCGACGGGCGCTTCCTCGACGGCACCGGCACGGGCTTCGTCCGCTTCGAGCCGAACGCCGACTACGTCAAGGCCATGAGCGCCCTGGGTTTCTCCAAGCTGACCACCGAGGACCTCGGGCTGTTCGCGCTGACGAACGTCTCCACGCAGCGGGTGAAGGACCTGATGGCGCTCGGCTACAAGGACATGTCACGCGATGACCTGACCCAGGTGGGCATCTTCGAAGTGACGGCCGACTACGCGCGCGCCATCAACAAGGCGGGCTACGAGCACCGGACGCTGTCGCAGCTGGTGCAGAGCCGCATCCACGGCGTCACGCCCGAGCGCATCGCCGAGCTGGCCGCTCTCGGCTTCGTGAAGGTGCCGTGGGACGACCTGCTGGCCATGTCCATCCACGGCGTCACGCCCGAGTTCATCCGCGAGATGCGCGCGATGGGCTTCAAGGAGGCCTCGCACGATGACCTCGTGGCCTTCCGCATCCACGGCGTCACGCCGGCCTTCGTGAAGGAAGTGCGCGCCGAGGGCTTCCCCAACATCGCCGCCGATGACCTGGTGGCCTTCCGCATCCACGGCGTCACCACCGAGTTCATCCAGCAGATGCGCGGCAGCTTCCCCAACATCACGCCCGACCAACTGGTGCAGCTGCGCATCCATGGCGTGGATGAGAACTTCGTGCGCTCGGTGAAGGCAGGCGACAAGGCGAAGAAGAAGCAGTGACGCGCGGCGCTCCGCTCGCCACTCGACACGGGCAGCGTCACCCTCGCGACGACGGAAGCACCGCGAGGGTGCGCGCCCCTCCTCCGGGCCGCCTCCGAGGAACAGCTTGAGACCGTGCCTCCTGGAGGGCCCGTGTCTCCGCATCGCATCACCTGCCTTGCCCTGCTCCTGCTGGGAGCCTGTGCCTCCGCGCCGCCCCCGCGTGCGCCCGTGCGGGATGTCCCGTTCACCTATGGGCGCCAGCCCGAGGACCCCGTGCACGTCGGTCATGGCAGCGCGGGGGTGATGGCGTACTTCGAGCAACTGCGAGGCCCTCGCGGACAACGCGTGGCCTGGCGGCGCGTGGGCTCCTGCTGCGCGTTCCGGCTCACGGGCAAGCTCGCGCCTCGGCATGGCCGATTGGTCGTCTTCGAGGTGACGTACGAGGGACTCGACGAGCCCGTGCTGCTCTACGTGGATCCGTTCCAGGCCCGTGCGACCCAAGCCCCCCGAGGCTTCCAGTTCGCCCCCCAGGCCCCGCCCCGCCCCGCCGGCATCTCGCTGTAGGCCCCGCCGCGTCGCCCCGGGCGCTCCCCGGGCGAACGGGCGAGCGGGAGCACTCGAGCTTGTTTCCTCCGCGCCCGAGTCCCAGCCGACGGGCCCCGCATGACAGGATTCCCCTCCGCTTCGGTCACATCCGTGCAAGGGAGAGGTGCGGCCTCCGCGCCACTGCGGTAAGCGTTTCGCCGCGTCCCGAGTTGAGGAGGAGTCATCGTGTCCGCTGTGAAGAAGAAGCGCTGGCCCTATGTCCTTGGAGGCATCTTCGTCCTCCTCATCGCCGGGGTGGCCATCGTCCTCTGGCGGCTCGATGCCATCCTGCTGAAGACGGCGCGTGACCAGGCGGCCACGTACTCCCAGAAGCTGGGACGGCCCATCGAGATTGGCGACATCTCCACCAAGTTGTTCCCCCACGTGGGCGCGGAGGTGGAGAACGTCACCGTGGGTCCCGCCGAGGGCGAGGACCTGCCGCTCGCGCAGCTCAAGTCCATTGACGTGAGCGTGGCCGTGAGCCCCCTGCTGTCCTCGCGCGGCAAGGACATCCAGGTGCAGAACGCCGAGGTCTCCGGCCTCACCATCAACGTCATCCGGTTGGCGGACGGCACCACCAACGTGCAGCGCCTCCAGCAGCGGCTCGCGGAGCAGCAGCCCAAGGAGGAGCCGAAGCCCGAGGAGCCCTCGCAGCCCACGGACCTGTCCGGCGTGCGCGTGGATCGCGCGGCGCTCACCGACGGCACCATCCGCTTCGTGGACCGCGCAGGCGGCGCGCAGGCGCGCGAGCTGGCCATCCGGGACCTGGACATCGAGGTGAAGGACCTCCGCGTGGGCAAGCCGCTGGAGGTGACGCTGGCCGCCGCGGTGCTCGCCGAGAAGCAGAACCTGCAGATGGTGCTGAAGGCCGCGCCGCTGCCCGCCACGCTGGTGCCCACGCCCGAGCGCGTGACGCTGAAGGCCGAGCACATCGACCTGTCCCCGCTGGGGCCGTTCCTCCCTCCGGACGTGGGCCTCCAGGCCGGCACGCTGGACGCGGACTGGAAGGCGGACCTGGGCGGCGCGGTGCCCGGCGGCTCGGGCCCCACGAAGCTCGTGGGCGTCATCAAGGCGCTCGGGCTTCGCTTCGCGGGCTCGCAGGGCGGCAAGGCGCTGGACGTGGTGCTCGACACGGACGTGACGGGCGACATGACCGCGGGCGACCTCGCGCTCGACAAGCTGAACCTGAACCTGGGCCCCGCGAGCATCTCCGGCAAGGGCCGCGTGAAGGGGATGCTCACGCAGGCGCCGTCGGTGGAGGGCTTCGAGCTGACGGGTCGCAACCTCGACCCCGCCGTGCTCGCCGAGTACTACCCGCCGCTGCGCAAGCAGCTCCAGGGGATGATTGCCGGCCCCATTGGCCTGTCCGTGCGCGGCAGCGGCACGCAGGCCGAGCAGGCCCTGAACGTGGACGTGGACCTGACGCCGGTGCGGCTGCGCGTGCCGGCGCAGCTCACGAAGGAGCCGGGCGGAGCCATGAAGCTGAGCGCGCGGGTGAGCGGCGCGGCGGCCTCGGGCGGAGCGCTGCGCTTCGACGCGAAGGCGGACCTGGGCGGCGTGGACCTGCGGCCGGGCCTGCTGGTGAACAAGGCTCCCGGTCAGCGCATGGAGGTGGCCGCCGCGGGCACGTACCAGCCCACGCGCGACGGGATGAAGGTGGACGTGCCGAAGCTGACGCTCGGCGCGCTCGACGACACGATGACGGGCAGCGCGTCGTTCGCGCTCGCGGGTCAGGGCAAGAAGAAGACGACCACGTTCTCCATGGACCTCAAGAGCCCGCGGCTGGACGCGGACAAGCTCATGATGGGCGAGGAGGCCGTGAGCGCGGCCACGGGTGGCAAGGGTGCGCCGCCTCCGCCTGTCGAGGACCCCGCGCGCTTCAATGGCTACCGCGGTGACATCCGCTTCGCGGTGGGCGCGCTGCGCTACACCAACATGGACATGAGCAACGTGACGGGCGTCGTGAAGATGGTGGACGACCTCATCACGGTGGAGAAGTTCTCCACGGGCATCTACAGCGGCTCGGTGGTGGCGGACGGGACGACGATTCGCCTGGGCCCTCCGGCCGAGCAGCGGCCCTTCGACGCGAAGGTGAAGATGCAGGGCATCGAGGTCGCGCAGGCGCTGGCCGCGCACACGCCCAAGAAGGTCCTCGCGGGCACGTTCAACGGCAACGTGGACCTCAAGGGCACGGGCTACACGCCGAACCAGCTCCAGCAGACGCTGCTGGGCGGCATCAACGGCAACCTCCTGGGCGGCACGTTCATGGGCAAGGACGTGGTGGCCTCCATCTCCGAGCCGCTCGCCAAGGCGCTGCCCTTCGCGGGCAAGGCGCTCAAGAGCAACGACGTCACCTCGCTGGGTGGCGACCTGCCCTTCGGCGTGGAGATCAAGAACGGCGTCGCGCAGCTCAAGAAGCCCATCACCTGGACGCGGCCGGAAGCGGCGATGAGCTTCGACGGCGGCATCCGCCTGGATGGCTCGCTGGACCTGACGGGCGGCGTGACGCTCACGCCCGACACCGTGAAGCAAATCACCCTCGGAAAGGTGACGCCCAGCGCGGGCATCCCCGTGAACCTCAAGCTGACGGGCAAGGCCTGGAGCCCCGAGGTGACCGGCCTGGACGTGAAGCCGGCGGTGGCCATCATCGCGAAGCAGGCGGCCTCCTCGCTGGCGGGCAAGCTGCTGGGCGACAAGGGCAAGCCCGTGCAGGAGGCCATCGACGGCGGCCAGGAGAAGCTCAAGGCGGAGGCCGAGGCCAAGCGCAAGGAGATGGAAGCAAAGGCCGCCGAGGCCGTGCGCCAGGAGCAGGAGAAGGCCAAGCAGCGCGCTGCTGACGAGGCCAAGAAGCGCCTCAAGGGACTCTTCGGCCAGTAGCCCTCGCCGAAAGGGTCGACAAAATATGATGACCGGCATATTCATCCGGTCATGAGCAAGGGCGAGGAGACGCGGCGGCGGATGATTGCCGCCGCCGCGGAGATGCTGGAGCGAGCGGGCTACGCCGGAGCGGGCATCCAGGAGTTGCTCGCCGCGGGCCAGGCTCCTCGCGGCTCGCTCTACTTCCACTTCCCGGGCGGCAAGGAAGAGCTGGCGGTGGCCGCGCTGGAGGCCTCGGCGGCGGAGATGACCGCGCTCCTGCGTGAGCACCTCCGCACGGAGCGAGCCTTGGTGCCCGCGCTGCGCCGGGTGCTGACGTTGCTCGCGGACCGCTCGGAGGCCGCGGGCTTCGAGAAGGGCTGCCCCGTCTCCGCGGTGGTGCTGTCCTCCGGAGCCACCCCCGAGTCCGTGCGGCAGGCCGCGTCCGATGCGCTGCGAGGCTGGCAGGACCTGCTGATAGAGCGCCTGCGCGCCGAGGGCCTGAGCCTCTCCGATGCGCGCCGACGCTCGGGCCTGCTGTTGTCCACGCTGGAGGGCGCCCTGCTGCTCGCGCGGGCGCACCGCTCCCGCGCGCCCCTGGAGGAGTTGTCCAAGGACCTGGAGCGGCTGCTCGCGCTCCCGGACTGAGTCCCACCCGAGGCAAAGCCCGGTTGAGGCTCGCCTCTAAAATATGCAGACCGGTCTACATATGAAAGGAAGCATCATGTCGAACGAGGCAGGAGAAGTCATGGTCGTGGGCGCCACGGGCTTGCTCGGGCGCTGGCTGGTCCCGGAGCTCACGCGGCGCGGGCGCGTCGTCATCGCGGTGATGCGACAGGCGGCGGCGCGCGAGGCGGACTATCGCGCGTGGGTGACGGCGCTCGGAGGGGATGCGACGCGGATCCGCGTGGTGGAGGGGGACCTGGACGCGCCCCGCTTCGGGTGGGACGAGCAGATGGAGCACGCCTGCGCGCGGGTGCGGGACGTGTACCACCTGGGAGCGCGCTTCGCGTGGCACCTGTCTGCCGACGACGCGCGGCGGACGAATGTGGAGGGCACACGCATGGTGGTGGAGCTGGCCTCGCGGCTGCCCGCGCTGCGACGGCTGGTGCTCGTGGGCGGCTATCGCATCGGGCCTCGCCTCAATGAGGAGGGAGCAGTGGTCCCCGCGCCCGAGTCCTCATTCGACCGCCAGGGCGCGTATGAGGCCTCGAAGCACCTCGCGCATCGCGTGGGCTGGGAGACAGCGCAGCGGCTGGGCGTACCCGTCACTGGCGTGCATCCCTCGTCGGTGATTGGCGACAGCCGCACGGGCGTGACGGTCCAACGCCTGGGCCTGGGCGAGACGCTGCATCGCGTCCACGCGGGGCAGATGCCCGTGCTGCTGGGCTCACCGGAGACCTTCGTGCCCGTCATCCCCGTCGACTTCATGGCGAGCTTCCTCGCGGGGACTCCCGAGCACGCGGACACGGCGGGACAGGAGTACACGGTGCTCGACCCGGCGACGCCACCGATGCATGAGCTGGTTCGCTGGGCGGCGGAGCGCTCGGGCCGGCGGGCTCCTCGGCTGAGGCTCCCCGTGGCGTGGGTGCGTTGGCTTCCAGAGCGACTGCTCGGCACCTCCGCGGAGGCGCTCGACTTCATCGACACCGCGCGCTACCCGACGGAGCCCATGCTCGCCCTGGCGGCGCGCATGGGACTCGCGCTGCCTCCGCTGCGTGACGCCCTGAACCGCTGGTTCGATCACCTCCGGAGCGTGGCCTTCCAGCCCGAGGTCGAGACCGCGCTTGCGGCACTGCGCGCCACGGCGGCTGAGCCTCACGCCTCCGCTGCGTGAGGTCTCCATCGCTCGACGCCGAGGGGACTACGGCTCGCCCGCTCCCGCGGCCGCTGGAGGAGGACGCTGTCCGCCGCGGGGACGCATGTCCTGCCACTCGTCGCGGCGCATCTCGGTGTACTTCTGCTGCTGCTCCGAGTTGAGCACGCCGTTGACCTCCGTGTCCGTCTGCTGGCGCAGGTCGCGCAGGCCCTGGCGCAGGTCGCGCGGAGACTTGGTGCCCGCGTTCATCTCGGCCAACAGCGCCTGACGCTTGGTCTCCTCCGCCTGGAGGGTTCGCGTCACTTCGCGCTCCTGGTTGTAGTCGAGCTTCGCGTCAGTGATGAAGGCGCGCACGCGCTGGTCGCGGTCGGACTGCGCCTGCGCGCGCACCTGCTGCATCTGCTGCTGCCACACCTGCCGCTGCTCGGAGCGCGCCTCCTCCTGGACCGAGCGCACCATGTCCTTGAGGTACTGGCGACCGCCTTCCGAGTTCAGCGCCTCGCCCGCGACCATGCCGCGCATCTCCTCGCGCAGCTTCGCCACCTCGTCCACGAGCGCGGCGGGAGCGCCCATCACCACCGCGCCACCGTCGGAGGCGACGACCGGCCGGCGCTCCACTTCCATCAGGCGCCGCGACAACAA
This sequence comes from Myxococcaceae bacterium JPH2, assembly GCA_016458225.1. Taxonomy (NCBI): domain Bacteria; kingdom Pseudomonadati; phylum Myxococcota; class Myxococcia; order Myxococcales; family Myxococcaceae; species Myxococcaceae bacterium JPH2. Next base: position 654,988 of record JAEMGR010000003.1, read on the forward strand.
CTGCACCGTCTCCTCCAGCACCTGCACCCGTTGCTCCAGCGCCTGGACCTGCGGGGGCGGGCGCGTGTCGGCCTGCTGCTCGTGGGGCGCGGGGGCGGGCGCGTCGTGCGAGCCGAAGAGGGAGACGCCGAGCGCCACGGTCGCGATGCCGACGGAAGCGAAGCCAAGGAATCGGTTCATGTTGCCTCCTGACGGGCGACACCGACCGCGTATTTCAAGGCCACCCGAGGAGCCCGGTGTCGCACAGCGCTCGCGCCCATCCAAGCGACGGGCCGGCTGAGAACCGCGGGCCGGCCCCCGCAACACCACTGTGCGCTACCACACGGACGGAGGCCCGGGGACGCCGACGCGCTCGCCCGCCCTGCTAAGCGCCCCAAGAGTCCCCCAACACAGGAGGTCCCCCATGCGCCCCGAGACCGAGCACGTAGCGCCGCAGTCTCCCGCCCCTGACGCGAGCCCGCGGGTGCGCAGCGGCGCCGACCAGCACCGCGTCCTCGTCATCGGCGGCGGCACGGCGGGCATCGCGGTGGCCGCTCGGCTGGCCCTCGCCGGGCAGAAGCGGGTGGCCATCCTGGAGCCCTCCGACCGGCACTACTACCAGCCCCTGTGGACGCTGGTGGGCGCGGGCGAGGCGCGCATCGAGGACTCCGTGCGCGAGGAGCGCTCCCTCATCCCGCGCGGCGTCACGTGGATCCAAGACGCCGCCGAGGAAGTGGACCCCGTGCGCAGGCGAGTCCAGACGCGGGGAGGCAGACAGCTCGGCTACGACTTCCTCGTCGTCGCGCCAGGAATCCAGCTCGACTGGGACCGCGTGGCCGGCCTCCGCGAAGCCCTGCGCACCGACTTCGTGACCAGCAATTACGACCCGGAGCTGGCGCCCAAGACGTGGCACTTGCTCCAGCGCTTCGAGGGCGGCACCGCCTTGTTCACCCATCCCGCCACGCCGGTGAAGTGCGCGGGCGCGCCGCAGAAGGTCATGTATCTGGCCGCTGACCTCTTCCAGCGAAAGGGCCTGCGCGAGCGCACGCGGATCATCTTCGGCTCGGGGGCCAAGGCCATCTTCGGCGTGAAGGCCTATGCCCAGATTCTCGAGGGCGTGGTGAAGCGCTACGACATCGACACGCGCTTCGAGCACAACCTGGTGGCGGTGGATGGCGAGCGACGCGAGGCCACCTTCGAGGTCACCCGCGACGGGAAGACCGAGCGCGCCACGGTGCCCTACGACTTCCTCCACGCCACCCCGCCACAGAGCGCTCCGGCGTTCATCCAGCGAGGACCGCTCGCCTGGCAGGACGGCCCGAACCGAGGCTGGGTGAAGGCAGACAAGTACACGCTCCAACACCCCGACCACCCCGAGGTCTTCGCCCTGGGAGATGCCTCGGACCTCCCCACCAGCCGGACAGGCGCGGCCATTCGCAGACAAGCCCCCGTGCTCGTGGAGAACCTGCGCGCCGTCATGGCGGGCCGTCCACCCCCGGCCCGGTATGACGGCTATGCCTCGTGCCCGCTCACCACGGGCTATGGCCGGCTGCTGCTCGCCGAGTTCGACTATGAGGGCAAGCCCACCCCCAGCCTCCCCTTCATCAACACGCTCCAGGAGCGGCGGGACATGTGGTTCCTGAAGAAATACGGGCTGCCGCGCCTCTACTGGAACTTCATGATGCGCGGGCGAGCCTAGCGAGCGCTCGAAGTTCGAGACTGGCCGTCGTCCCGCCGTGGAATGATGTTCTCCCCGGAGGCCGGCATGCTCTTGCGACAGCTCTTCGATTCGGAGTCCTCGACTTTCACCTACCTGCTCGCCGACGAGACGACTCGGCGGGCCGCGCTCATCGACCCGGTCCTCGAACACGTCGAGCGAGACCTCGCGTTGCTCGCGGAGCTGGGCCTCCAGCTCACGCTCGTGCTGGACACCCACGTGCACGCGGACCACATCACCAGCGCGGGCATGCTGCGCCAACGCACGGGCGCGCGGGTGGTGGCCTCGCGGCGAGGCGCTCCGTGCGCGGACCTGCACGTGGGCCAGGGAGACGTGGTGCACGTGGGCTCACTCGCGGTGCACGTGCTGGAGACGCCGGGCCACACGGATGACAGCCTCAGCTACCTGTGCGGCGACGCGCTGTTCACCGGCGACGCGTTGCTCATCCGCGGCACGGGGCGCACCGACTTCCAGAACGGCGACCCGGGGCAGCTCTACGACAGCATCACGCGGCGCCTCTTCTCACTCCCGGACGACACGCGCGTGTACCCGTGCCACGACTACGCGGGCCACGCGATGAGCACGGTGGGCGAGGAGAAGCGTCACAACCCCCGGCTGGCCGGAAAGTCTCGTGACGAGTTCATCACGTTCATGAACAACCGCCGCATTGCGCCACCCCGCAAGCTGGACATCGCGGTGCCGGCCAACCGCGCCTGCGGACTTCCGCCCGAGTCCCCACACGTCGCGGGTTGAGCACCACCTCGGTCGTTGCATTCAACGGCGAGCGAGCCGAGATTCGGCGGCATGAAGCTCCGCCCCATCACCGAGGTCGCTGCCGAGCTGGGTCTGTCCCCCGAGGACGTGCTTCCGTGGGGACGTGACCGCGCCAAGGTCTCGCTGGACGCGCTCGCGCGCCAGCCTCCGCGAGGTCGGCTCGTCCTCGTGTCCGCCATCAACCCCACGCCTCCGGGCGAGGGCAAGACGACCATGTCCGTGGCGCTGGCCATGGGCCTGCGTCAGCGCGGACGGCGCGCGGTGGCGGCGCTGCGTGAGCCCTCGCTCGGGCCTGTCTTTGGCGTGAAGGGTGGCGGCACGGGCGGCGGCGAGGCCAGCCTGGAGCCCGCGGCGGACATCAACCTGCACTTCACCGGCGACCTGCACGCCATCACCAGCGCGCACAACCTGCTGTCCGCGTTGGTGGACAACTCGGTCTACTACGGCCACCCGGTCGCGATGGAGGGCACCCGCGTGCGCTGGCGCCGCGCGCTGGACATGAACGACCGCTTCCTGCGCAACGTCATCGTGGGGCTCGGCGGCAAGGCGAACGGCGTGCCTCGCGAGACGTCCTTCGACATCACCGCCGCCAGCGAGGTGATGGCCATCCTCGCGCTGTCCGAGGGCCTCAAGGACCTGGAGGCGCGGCTGGGCAACATCGTGGTGGGGCAGCTCGCGGACGGCTCGGCGGTGCGCGCGCGGGACGTGAACGCGGCGGCGGCCATGGTGGCCCTGCTCAAGGACGCGCTCATGCCCAACCTGGTGCAGACGCGCGAGGGTGGGCCCGCGATTGTCCACGCGGGCCCCTTCGGCAACATCGCGCACGGATGCAGCTCCGTGCTGGGCACGCGCCTGGCGCTGGCCTATGCGGACGAGGTGGTGACCGAGGCCGGCTTCGGCTTCGACCTGGGCGCGGAGAAGTTCCTCGACATCAAGTGCCGAGGCGCGGGCGTCTGGCCACGAGGCGTGATGCTGGTGGTGACGCTGCGCGCGCTCAAGCACCACGGCGGCGCGCTCCCGGCGCAGGTGGCCGAGCCAAATCGAGAGGCCCTGCTGCGCGGCTTCGACCACCTGGAGAAGCACCTGGAATCAGTGGCCGCGTTCGGCCTGCCCGCGGTGCTGTGCGTGAACCACTTCCCGCAGGACACCGAGGCGGAGCTGGACGAACTGCGCGCGTTCGCCAAGGCGCGCGGCGTGGGCATCGCGGTGTGCAAGGGCTACGCGCAGGGCGGCGCGGGCTCGGTCGAGCTGGCGGACGCGGTGCTGGCCATGCTCGACGCGACGGACGCGGCGCCGCCCAAGCCTCGCTTCCTGTACTCACTGGAGCAGTCGCCGGAGGAGAAGATTCGCGCCATCGCGCGCAGGGTGTACGGCGCGGACGACGTGGCCTTCACCGCGAGCGCCCGCAAGGACCTGGACGCCGCGCGGGCACTGGGTGGCGCGGGACTCCCGGTGTGCATGGCGAAGACGCACCTGTCGCTGTCGGATGACCCGACGAAGACGGGCCGGCCTCGGGGCTTCACGTTGACGGTGCGCGAGGTGCGGCTGTCCGCGGGCGCGGGCTTCCTGGTGGCACTGACCGGAGACCTCCTCACCATGCCCGGACTGCCGCGCGAGCCCGCGGCGCGGCGCATCATCGTCCACGATGACGGACGCATCACCGGACTGATGCAGGGAGAGTAGTCTCGGCCGCCTCGGGCGCCGGACCGCATGTGTCGGGCGGCCCATGGAGGAGCCATGCATCGGAAGTTCGCGGGAGTCATCGTCACGGCCTCGCTGGGGGCCATGGGTTGCAGTGCACCGGGCGCTACCGCCCACGCGGGCGACACGGGCGCGCTCGAACAGTCAGCGCGCCTGTCGCCCACCGAGGCGCGCGAGCGTCTGCACGCGGCGGACGTGGCCATGTCCGAGGCCAGCGCGAAGTCCGGCTCGGCGCAGGGCTTCGCCTCGTTCCTCGGAGACGAGTCCGTGCTGCTCGTGGAGGGCCAGTACGCACTGAAGGGACGCGAGGCCATCCGCGCGCACCTCACCGCGCACCCGCTGGAGCACGGCGGAACGATTCGATGGACGCCCATGCGCTGGGACGTGAGCGCCGACGGCCAGATTGGCTACTCCGTGGGACAGGCCACGGTGGACCTCAAGGGCGCGGACGGCGCCGCCAAGCAGGAGCACGCGCGCTACATCTCCGCGTGGAAGCAGCAGGCGGATGGCTCGTGGCGGGTCATCGCCACCGTGCGCAATCCCGCCAAGGTCGCGCTCACGCCGCCCGAGGGCTTCGCGTCGTCGCACACCACGGCGTCAGCCGCGCCGCGCACGCTCACCTCGGCCGCCGTGCTCGCCGAGGCCTTCGCGGCGGACTCCGCCTTCTCCACCCTCTCCACCACCGAGGGCATGGGGCACGCCTTCTCCACCTACGCCGCGGAGGACGCGCTGCTCATCGCCGGCGCCACGGGCCTGTTCGGACGCGAGGCCATCACGAAGGCCTACGGCCCTCTCACCAAGGACAAGCTGGACCTGCGCTGGGAGCCCGTGCTCGGCGACGCCGCGACCTCGGGCGACCTCGCCTTCACGGTGGGCCGCGCCAAGGTCGTGGAACCCGGCGCGGACGGCAAGCCGGAGACCGATTTCGTGAAGTACCTCACCATCTGGCGTCGACAGCCGGACGGCACCTGGCGCTACGTCACCGACGGCGGCAACTCGAGCCCGGGCCCCAACGGCCCCTGAGCCTCACGCGTCTCGAATGAAAACGGGCCGCCCCTCCTCGCGAGGGACGGCCCGGGGTGTCTCAGCAGCCCGAGCGCGCCGCTAGACGCGGAACGCCGTGGAGAGCTGCTGGAGCTTGCCGAGGCTGGAGTTGATCTGCGTCACCGCCTCCTCCGCGTTGCTGGTGGCCGCGACCACGTCGCTCATCATCTCGGAGAGCTGCGTGACCACCTCGGTCATCTGCGCGATGCCCGCGTTCTGCTGGGTGACGGAGGCCACGATTTGCCGCGCGGCCTGGCTGCTCTCCTGCACCACCGTGGTGATGTCCTTGAGCGTGTTCGCCGAGGACAGCACCTGCTCGATGCCCTCCTCCATCTTCTGGCTGTCCCCTTCCGCGATGGACACCGTCTGACGGATGGCCTGGTTGATCTCCAGGAGGATCTTGCCGATGCGCTGGGTGCTCTGGAGCGACTGACCGCTGAGCGCGCGCATCTCCTTGGCCACCACCGCGAAGCCGCGGCCCTCTTCCCCCGCGCGCGCCGCCTCGATGGCCGCGTTGAGCGCCAGCACGTTGGACTGGTCCGCCAGGTCCTTCACGCTGCTGATGATTTCGCCGGCGTGCACGGCCTGCTCGGACAGGTGCCCGATGCTGCCCACCAGCGCGCCCACCCGCTGGCGGATCTGCTGGAGCCCCTCGGCGCTCTTCTCGATGGAGACCTGACCGGACGCGCTGAACGCATCCGCCTGCGCCGCCACCTTGAGCACCATCTCCGCGCGGCTCGCCGCCATGTTGGACGTCTGGGCGATCTCCGCGATGGTGGAGCTGGCCTCGGTGAGGCTGCGCGACTGGTTGGTGAGGAAGTTGAGCTGCTCGTGGCTGGCCGAGTTCAACCGGCCCGCCGCGTTCGTCAGCTCCGAGACCACCGCGTGCAACGTCTGCGGCACCTTGGCCAGTCGGTCCATCAGCGTCTGGATGCTGCGGGCCAGGTCGCCCACCTCATCCTGCGAGCGCGCGTCGATGGGCAGGCTCAGGTCACCCTCGCTGGCGATGCGCGTGGCCGTGGCGGTCAGCCGGGCCAGGGGCAGCGTCACCTCGCGCATCATCCAGAAGGTCAGCCCCGCCAGGGACGCGATGCACAGGAGCGACAGCAAGAGCACCCAGCCCTGCGCCGTCGCGTGCGAGGAAGACATCTCCGTGAAGGAGTCGCGGAGCGCGGCGTCGTCGTGCGCCAGCGACTTCTCCAGCAGATCGCGCACCGCCTTGGTCGGCTCCTCCAGCCGCACCAGCATGGCGTCCGCCCCGGCGTCACCGCGCGAGGCCAGCGTCACGGCGTTGGAGGCCACCTCCCAGTACGCGCGGAAGGTCGCCACCTGTTCATTCACCCGCGCGGGGTTCATGCCCGGCAGCGCGCGCGCCGCCTCCAGGTCCTTCTCCAGGAGCTGCGCCTCGTCCCGCAGGGCCTGCACGTGGGCGGCGCTCTTGTCCGCCACGGCGTCCACCACGTCCTGGTGCAACACGGCGAACGCGGATTGGACGCGCTGGCCCTGAGACACCGCGGGTGAGAGCTCCTGCCCGATGCGCTCGTTGAGCCGCCGCGCCGTGGCGCCCTGAACCATCGAGACCACCAGGATGGCCACCAGGAACAGCGTGGCCACCACGGGCAGCACCATCATCTTCTGCTTGAGCATCAGCCGCATCGGGCGTTGTCTCCCCCACACGAGGATTGCCGGGTCCTCCCCGTCCACCGCCCGTCGCGCCAAAGCATGTCGCCTGTCCTTTGAAGCGGGGGCAGATCCGCCGCGCTCGTCAGGATAGCCGGGTCTTCCCCCTGTCGCTCAAGCCCGACACCCACGATTTCAACTGAAACACGAGTCTGTTTCCGCCCAGTGGGGTGAACGCGACCCAATGCCTCGTCAGGTCGGACCTCGGAGGCGGGATGCCAGACGTCTCCCGCTCAACGAATGGGTTGCCATCGCCGTGGATCATTCCAGCGGCGCCTCCGGAGTGGGGGGCCGGAGGCGCGAAGACAGCTCAGTTGCGCTGGATGGCGCTCTTGGGGACGAGGATGACCACGTCCTTGCAGTCCGAATAGATGATGGAGCTCATGTCCTGGTAGTTGTGCGTGGTGCGCCCGTTGTTGCGCACGATGCCCATGTCATTGCCCTTGGACCCGCCGCTGTAATCCCAGCCATGGCGCGTCTGGAAGATGATGGCGCCATCCGGGACCTTCCCCTCGGCGACCAGCTTCTTGTACTGCGCGGCCGAGACGACGTTGGCCTTCGCGTCGCCGTAGTTGCTGTGGATGGTCTGCTGACGCGCGCCCGGGAAGGGAATGGACTCCCAGCCATGGCGCAGCATCTGCGCCATGCCGCCGCGCGGGTTGTTCGGATCATTCCCCGTGGCCGCGGGCGTGTTGGGGATGCCCAGGCGGTGCATGTTGTCGAGCGTCGTCTTCACGCAGTAGCCCGTCTCGCCGTTGCGGAGCGCGGCGGTGGCCAGCTTCTTCAGCGTGGGGTCGTTCGTGTTGATGCGCACGCCGTTGCCCAGCACGGCGCCGGAGTCCTTCGTCTCCTGCGTGGTGGTGCTCTGCGGGGTGACGGTGCCCGGCTTGCTGTGCGTGCCGTGCGCGGCCTTCTTCTCCAGCGCGGCGAGCGTGGCCTTGCCCACGTAGCCCTCGGCGCCCGCGCCCGGCTTGAGGCCCGCGGCCTTCTGGAAGTCCGCCACTGCCTTCTTGGTCACCGGGCCGAACTTGCCGTCCGCCGGGACGCCGAGCATCTGCTGGAGGTGCTTCACGGCCGGGCCCTGCATGCCCTCGTGCAGCGTCTTCTTGCCCTCCTTCACGTCGTGCAGCGAGGGCGCCGGAGTCCACTTGTGCGCCCCCGAGGTCTCGAAGCCGTCCCCCACATGCGCGGGCTTGTTGGGGACGATGCCCGTGTTCGTCCCCGGCCTGGGGGGAACGATGCCCGTGTTCGTCCCCGGGCCCGGCTTGGGAGGGACGATGCCCGTGTTCGTACCCGGCTTGTTCGGGACGATGCCCGTGTTGGTGCCCTGCGTCGCCGCGCCGCCGAAGTGCGGGGCCAGCGCCTGCGCGCGCGCCCACACGTCGTTGGAGTAGTCGTTGCCCGTGGTGCCGACATCCATGTTCTTGATGGTGCGAACGTTGCCGGTGCCCGAGTTGTACGCCGCCACCGCGCCGCGAAGCTGCTGCACCGGGGGCCAGTCCGGGTGCTTCTTCTTCACCTCGTTGAGCATCCCCTTCAGGATTCCGGCCGCCTGCTCGATGTGCTCGGTGCTGTACGGGCCGCCCTGGGGCTTGTGATAGCGCTGATCCACCTGCATCAGCCCAAAGCCATTGCCGTTGTCCCCGCGGCCGGAGCGGTCCAACGCCGCGCCCGCGCGCGACTCGCGGCTGGCAATGGCAGCCAACAGCGCGGGGGGCAGGTCATACTTCTTCGCCGCCGCCTCGATGCCCGCCGTGTACTTCTTCAGTCGGGCCAAATCCGTCTGCGCCATCTTGTGGGACGCGTCCACGCCCGCGCGCAGCCCGTCCTGGCTGGCGGTGCGCTGCGAGGCGCCCGTCGGCTGGTACTGCGAAAGAATGGCATTCGGGTCACGGCCGGTCGCCCGCGCGGCGGTGAGTTGCGTTGCGGTTGTACGCGTCGGCTGAGAATGGACAGACGTGGTGCCACTCATGGAACGCCCCAGGAGCACCCGTCCGCCGGAAACGCGGGCGCCAGTGATTGACATTGCTCCGGCCTCGTCGGGGTTTTCCCTCGGGGGCGATTTAAAGTTGCGAAACCATCTTGTCACGAAAGTCACGAACTCCAGGTCGGACTTCACCCAGCGGCGTCTGCCTTTCCAGTGGCGCTGCGGCTTTTGCGACATGGACAAACAAAGACACCCATTCGTGACTCACGCGGCGCGTCAGGACGGCTCAAAAGCATTGGCACACGGCCGTGACCGCCCTGAAGGCTTGTCCTCTGTCCGATGACAGACACATCAATCGCGACACCCGGAACACCTGTCACGCGGGGTCCCGTGGTATGGGCTGGCGATGACGCGCACCTTCGAGGCGTACGTGGCAGAGGCCGAGGCCGCCTCCGTGGACGGCTGGGACTTCTCCTGGCTGGACGGCCGCGCCACGGAGCAGCGCCCGTCCTGGGGCTACCATCGCCTCCTGGCTGAGCGCCTGCCGCGAGCCTCGGCCGCGCTCGACCTCCAGACGGGGGGCGGCGAAATCCTCGCCCAGGTGCCCACGCTGGCCCGGCTCACGGTGGCCACCGAGTCCTGGCCTCCCAACGTGGCGAAGGCCACGCGCCTCCTGCATCCACGCGGCGTGGCCGTGGTGGTGGACGAGGACAAGCCGCCCCTGCCCTTCGGCGACGCGGCGTTCGACCTCGTCGTCAGCCGCCATCCCGTGAAGACCTGGTGGCACGAGATTGCCCGCGTGCTGCGGCCCGGCGGCACGTACTTGTCCCAGCAAGTGGGGCCCGCCAGCGTCTTCGAGCTGGTCGAATACTTCCTCGGCCCTCAGCCGCCCGAGGTGCGTCGCCGGAGGCATCCCGACGACGCACGCGCGGAGGCGGAGGCCGCGGGGCTGGAGATCATCGACCTCCGCCTGGAGACACTGCGCACCGAGTTCTTCGACATCGGCGCGGTCATCTACTTCCTGCGCAAGGTCATCTGGATGGTGCCGGGATTCACCGTCGCCGCGTACCTGCCTCGGCTGCGGGAGCTGCATGAGCACATCCAGGCCCAGGGCCCCTTCCTCGCGCACACCACGCGCTTCCTGGTGGAGGCGCGCAAGCCCGCGTGAGGCGAGGCGTCACACGGGCGCGACGATGCGCTCGCGCCCCGCGAGCACGATGCACGCGGCCAGCACCTTCGGGCTGAAGCGGTCGCGCTCGCCATCGTCGAAGGCCTGGGCCAGCACCTCCGGATCATCATCCAGGAACAGCGTGGAGCCGACCCGGTCGTACAGGTGGTCCAGCAGGCTCCGGCAGCAGGCGCACTGCCGCGCGCCCTCGAGGGCATGGGAGGCGCGGCGGCGCGCGGTGGACAGCTCTTGCGCGCCCAACAGGCGAACGGCCTTCAGGGCGCACGGGGACTGAGCAGCAGGGACAGCGACGGCGGCGAGCAGGCTCCTCAGGAATGACGGCAGCTCCATGGTGTGACTCCTCCGAGCCGGGCCGTGTGGGCCCCGGGCACCTGCTCTCAAAGGCATCGGACGTGCCATGTCGCCGGGGGGCCAAGGCCGCGATTTCCGGCCCCGTTTCGCCCGGGGTGCCGCGGCCCCCTTTCATCCTGCAAGCCCGCGGGTTGCAGGGCGCAACCTCGGGGCGCTCAGCGCAGCGGGCCGGGATAGTAGGGGGAGATTTCCTGACGGCAGGCGGTGTCGCACTCGGGGAAGCGCGCCAGGAAGGTGGCCTGCTGACGGCAGCGAGGGATGAAGTCCTTGCCCGCATCGGACAGGCACATCAGGCGGAACCCCTGCTGCGTCTCGTGGAAGAGCGCCTTGCGCTGCGCCGGAGCCATGGCCAGGAGCGCGCGGTCCTCACTGCTGTGAAGCCATAGCCACACGCCCACCAGCATCAGCGTCACCACGCCCAGCAGGATGACGCGCGGGCGCCACTTGCTGGGCGGTGGGTCTACGTCTCGTGAGAAGAGGCGGCGCTCTCCAGGGTCATCTCCGTCATCTCCAGGGGGGGTCGAGGTCGTCATCCCAAGCACGCGCATGACTCCTTTCCATCGCAAGGGGAATGCCAGCGCCAGCGCACCGCCCGCGAGGTGTGCAGGACCCATCACGCCGTCACCGCGTTGCAGGTTGCAAGCTCGACGTGCGCGCGCGCGTGCGGCTTGCAGTGCGCTCCGAGGGGAAGCGCCGGGAATCACGCGCGCACGTCGTGACGGCGAGCCGTGGGCGCGGCCTGCCCTTAGGATTGGCCCCATGGAAGTGCGAAGCGACACGGAAGCTGGCGAGCGCCCCATGCGCGTGCTCGTCGTGGATGACGAGCGGAACATCCGCCACACCCTCCGGGTGTGCCTGGAGGGCTTTGGCTGCGAGGTGCGCGAGGCCGCCACGCCCGAGGCCGCCCTCGCCGCCCTGGCCCAGGCGCCCGCCGACCTGGCGTTCGTGGACCTGCGGCTGGGCTCCGCGAGCGGGCTGGACCTGCTGCCTCGGCTGCTGGCCGAATCGCCGGGCCTGGACGTCATCCTCATCACCGCCTACGCGACGTTCGACACGGCCGTGGAGGCGATGAAGCGGGGCGCGCGCGACTACCTGCCCAAGCCCTTCACGCCCGCGCAGATTCGCCACGTGGTGGACCGCGCGCGAGCACACCGCGAGCTGTCCTCGCAGTTGGGCAACCTGGAGGGCCAGCTCGCGCAGTCCGTGCCCGAGGCCACGCTGGAGACCGGCTCCTCCGCGATGCACGCGGCCATCGGGCTCGTGACGCGCGCGGCGAGTTCGGACGCGGCGGTGCTGCTGCGCGGGGAGAGCGGCACGGGCAAGGGCGTGCTCGCCCGGGCGCTGCACTCGTTGAGCACGCGCCGACGGCGCCCCTTCGTCACGGTGAACTGTCCCACGCTGTCCGAGCAGCTCCTGGCCAGCGAGCTGTTCGGCCACGTGCGCGGGGCCTTCACGGGCGCGGTGAAGGACCAGCCGGGGCGCGTGGAGCAGGCCGAGGGCGGCACGCTGTTCCTGGATGAGATCGCGGAGATGAGCCCCGCGCTCCAGGCGCAGTTGCTGCGGTTCCTTCAAGAGAAGCAGTTCGAGCGATTGGGCGAAGGCCGCACGCGCAAGGCGGACGTGCGCGTGGTGGCAGCGACCAACCGCGACCTGGAGAAGGACGTGGCGGAGGGGCGCTTCCGCGAGGACTTGATGTACCGGCTCAATGTCATCGAGGTGAAGCTGCCCGCGCTGCGCGAGCGCCCCGAGGACATCCTGCCGATGGCGCGGCGCTTCGTGGCGTTCTTCGCGCGCGCGGCGCAGCGGCCGGTGCCGGAGCTGTCGCCCGCGACGGAGAAGATGCTGGTGGCGTGGCCGTGGCCGGGCAACGTGCGCGAGCTGCGCAACGCGGTGGAGCGCGCGCTCATCGTCTGGCCCGCGGGCGTGCTGGAGCCGCAGGCGTTCCCGGAGCGCATCGCGGCGGCGAGCGGCTCTGTGGTGGCGGTGGGCGGCGAGCACACGCTGGAGGAGGTGGAGCGCGAGCACATCCTCCGGGTGATGTCCTCGGCGCCCACGCTGGACGAGGCGGCGCGCATCCTGGGAATCGACGCGTCGACGCTGTGGCGCAAGCGGAAGAAGTACGAGGCCGGTCCATCGGCGCCCTGGCCAGCGGGCGAGGAGGACCCGGGCCCCTCGCGCCCGAGCAAGTGATTGCGGCGGCGCGCGGCCGTGCGGACCGTGAAGGCTGGACCTCGCGAGTCACGAGAGGCGGCCCCATGGACATCCTCGAGCTGATGATTCAGCAGCACCACGAGGCGGTCGCGCTGTTCGAGGCCTTCGCCGAAGCCCCGGACGACGAGCGCCCGGAATTGGCCATCCAGCTCGCCGAGGCGCTCACGCTGCACCTCACCATCGAGGAGCGGTGGATCTACCCCATCGCCCGCCGCACCGTGGGCGAGGAGGCGCTCGCCTACGCCGAGGAGGAGCACGACGCGCTCAAGCGCCTCATCCTCGCGATGCTGCGCGCGCGCAATGACCTCCCAGCGCTGGGAGACGCGGTGCGCGAGCTGGAGCAAGCGGTGCGCGAGCACGCGCAACAAGAGGAGCGCGCGGTGCTGCCTCGGCTGGGTGCGCGGGCGACGGAGCAGGGGTTGGGGCTGTCGTGCGCGGACATCGTCAAGCGCGCGGCGGAGTTCCGGCGCGAGGCGTTGAGTGAGCAAGGAGGCGAGCCCTGGGCTTGAGGGCGTGGGGCTCGGCGGGTTGCAATCCTGGCTCGCGCGACTAGATTGGCTGGGCCTCGCGAGAGAATCGCGGGCATGACTCCCGGGTTCCAAGACAGATGACGGTTTCGCTCACAGCCCTGATGAGGCACGCGCCGCGCCGGTACTCCGTGCGCCGGACGCTGCCTGCTCACGGCCGAGCCACCGCCTGGCTTGTCGCCCACGCCCCTCGCCACGCGTAGTTCCTCGGCGGGCGGCGTCCCTCTCACCCTCGTAGCAGCCTGGATTGCGTCCGCAGGGGCGCGTCCGGGCATCGCGCCTTGAGGCCTCCCCGCGTCGGGAGGACTCGGGGCGCGTGGCCACCTTCCCTCACCGGAGACGTACCGACATGACCCGAGACCATCGCCTCATCGTGACCGACATCGACATGGAGCGCCTGGAGCGCGTCGTCGAGCAACATGGCGGCACGCGCAACGCCGCGCCGGTGGAGCAACTGGAAGCGGAGCTGGCCCGCGCCGAGGTGACGCCCTCGGCCAGCATTGCGCCGGACGTGGTGACGATGAACAGCAGCGTCGTCTTCGAGGACGAAGAGACGGGCGAGCAGCGCACGGTGACGCTCGTGTATCCGCAGGACGCGCGCAACGGAGACGGGCGAGTCTCGGTGCTCGCGCCCATCGGGAGCGCGCTGCTGGGCCTGTCGGTGGGGCAGACCATCGAGTGGCCCCTTCCGGGAGACCGAACCAAGCGCCTGCGCATCGTGGCCGTGCCGTATCAGCCCGAGGCCGCGGGCCACTTCCACCTGTAGGTTCGTGGGAACGATGCTGTGACTCCGCCGGACGTGAGCCGGCGGAGGGAGTGTCTCTCTCGTTGTTCGCTCGCCAGCGCCTTGCGAGACTCCGGCGCGTCTCACCGCCGAGCCACCCAGGAGCCAGCCCATGAAGACGGTCATATTCGCCTGCGTGCACAACGCCGGGCGCTCACAGATGGCCGCGGCATTCTTCAACCTCCTGGCCGACCCCGCGAAGGCTCGCGCGGTCTCCGCGGGGACACAGCCCGCGGAGAAGGTCCATCCGGAAGTGCAGGCCGTCATGGCCGAAGCCGGGGTGGATCTCTCGCAGGCCAGGCCGCAGCGATTGACGGATGAGCTGGCGCGAGGAGCAGCAAGGCTCATCACCATGGGCTGCGGCGAGGCCTGCCCGTTCGTCCCCGGACTCCAGCGTGAAGACTGGGGACTGGAAGACCCGAAGGGAAAACCACGGGAGCGAGTGCGAGTGATTCGCGACGACATCCGCGCACGAGTCGCGGCCCTGGTCCTGCGCGAGGACTGGAGCAAAACGGGGCACGTGTTCCGCCCCGCACGTCAGGAAGACCGTGCAGGCATTGAAACAATGCTGCGCACAGCGGGGCTCCCCACCGCAGGGGTAGCGGATCACCTGCCGAACTTCCTCGTGGCGGAGCACGCCGGAGAATTGGTCGCGGCAGCAGGCCTGGAGCATCACGGAACAAGCGCCCTGCTTCGCTCCGTCGTCGTCCGAGCCGACCACCAGGGAACCGGGCTCGGCGCGGCACTGGCCCGAGCCCAACTCGACCTCGCCACGAAGCGAGGCTGCGACGCCGTCTTCCTCCTGACCACCACAGCCGCCAACTACTTCGAGCGTTTCGGCTTCATCCGAACCGACCGAGCCAGCATGCCGGAGGAACTGCACGCCTCAGAAGAACTGCGAGGTGCATGTCCCGCCAGCGCCACCGTCATGAGGCACACGCACTCTGCATGACACACAGGCGGTTGGGATTGCCGTGAGACCTCTCTGGAAGCCTCTCCGAAGCGGGCTCCTTCCATTTGGATCGCAGCCGGCGCCTGCAGCTCATCAACGATTGAGCCAGAACCACGTCCCCCGGGAAGCCAGTGCGCCACGCAGGAACTCGGAGAATGAGTCCGCGATCCGCCGGCAGTAATCGGGGTGCGGGAACGCCTCGTTGTAGCCATCCCGGATGGGGTAGCGACCAGCAGGCTGCTCACTCACATCCAGCAGGATGAAGTTGCTGTCTTGTACTTCCCCCAGTGCGTACCAAGAAGCAGGCCCGGCCCGGTCACTGTCGTCCTGGCGCATGGTGACGCGAGCGCGACGAAGCTCAGCCAAGGGAAAGAAGTAGAAGGCGGGGTCGATGCGGTCGAACAGCCGCGCGCCATCGCAGTGCAGATAGAAGGCACGAAGGTCTGGGTCCAGGCGCCAACCAACCCGAACCTCGAACTCGGCAATCTGCGCCACTGTCGCCGGAGGATTGGGGAAGTGGCTCCGAGAAACCTCCGCCAGCAACTCGGCCATCGGC
The DNA here is from genome assembly GCA_016458225.1 of Myxococcaceae bacterium JPH2. Lineage (NCBI taxonomy): Bacteria > Pseudomonadati > Myxococcota > Myxococcia > Myxococcales > Myxococcaceae > Myxococcaceae bacterium JPH2. The sequence goes on from JAEMGR010000003.1 coordinate 670,380, forward strand.
ATGAGTTGGCTCTCCATCAGGACGATGTGCGGCACAGCTCGACGCCGCCGATATCGGGGCAGCCGACTTCTCCAATTTCAGAGCAGTGGTGACGGAAGCGATCGGATCTCATGGGGCGAGTGAACCTCCCGTTCAAGACAGAGCCCATCCTTCCAGTTTCCTCGGTCGGCATTGAGCACCAGTGCTCCGCCAATGCGCTGCAAGACGATGTGCTCCCCATTGAAGAGCAGGACGCCATCGCCCCCATGCTCCAGCAAGAACAAGGCGGCGCGAACCACGACACGATAGCCCTCCTCATACTCGGGGCTATTCGAACTGAGCCGGAAGCCGACTATCATGTCGGGCTTGAAATGGAAGTCCTGCTCAAACAACGAGCGACTCTCCTCATCGAGCGCAACCGCCCAAATGCCCAGAGCGGGGCCGACCAGGCGCACATTGTCTCCCCACGCCAAGCCGAAATGGTCAGCCAGAAGGCGGAGAGCCTGCATCGGTGCCAACTCGGTGCTCCACTTCAGGCCGATGTCCAATCCCATGGCAAGGCTCCCGTTCTTCGTTCCGCGTCGGAATCTACCTGCTTTCAGGTATAGCCCCAACAGCTCAAGGGTAGATGACTGAGAGCCTGCCGTCCTTGATGCCCCAGACCTTCTTCAATCCGTCAATCACATGCTCGGAGAACTGAACCCTGGCCTCCTCGACCGTCACGGGAGTGTCTTCCAAGTTCAAGACGATCCTGTCCGCTTGCCCCGAGTTCACCTTTGAGTCCTTGACGGAATCCCAAATATTCCGAATCCGCCGCCCGCTGGGAGCGTAGCAGTCTGCATATTCGCCATTGATCTTATAGTCGGGCGACTTCCCATTGGGTTTGAGCGACGGGTTCTGCTCCACGTCATATCCATTCTCCGCGAGAATCTCCGCAGACTCATTCTCACGCTGAATGGCCCTGATATTGGCCGGGTCCTTGTCATTTGGCCCTGGAGCGCTCTTCGAGCCTGAGAGTCGGCCTCTCGACTTCACGAGGCCAGATTCGTCACCCCCCACGTGATTGAGCACCACCATCGCTCCGGCGCCAGCTTCCCCTATGACGGTGGCCAACTGCCCAGTCGGAATCATGAGCCGCTCAATCACCATGGCCCCCTCCACAGAAAGGGAGAGAACCGGGACCATCGACTCCGCGCCGCCCACTCCTGAAGCGACCACGGTCGTCGTGCCCTTGGCGACACCGCCACAGGCTGAGAGAGCAGCCACAAGCTTCGCAACGGCTTGAATCTGCTCGCCTCGCGTCATCTCCTGGAAGCGCTCCAGATACTCGGGCGACGAGGCAACCAGAGCCGCTACCCCGGCAGGCAGTTGTTTCAACTCCAGGAAGCTATCTACGGGGTAGGTGAGGAACTTCCCAATCGCCATGGTCAACTCGAAAAAGGCCTCTCCCGCGCCATCCAGTGAACGGCTGATGACGTCCGCGTCGTCGTAGATCTCAGCCAGTGGCCATGTATCGGTGACACGCAGTTGTTCATCCACAGGCAAGAACAAATCACCGTCCACGACATAGAAGCGTCCCAACTCGAAGCGCATGGCGCGGAATGCCCCGTCCCGCCATTCGATTGGTGCAGCACGCTGTTGTGTGCGTCCTGTGTAAACCCACGCGAGGTACCCATCTGGACGAAGTACCACCACTCGCTTCGACTTGAGGCGCTCAACACGCTGATTCAACTCGGCACGTGACACCGCTCCATGTGCCAGGACTTCGCGCAGCAGGAGAATTGCGCCCATCCGAGGAGGGAAATTCCCCATCGTCAGCCGCTTGTTCATGAAAGCCATCACCAGCCGCGCCGACTGATTCGGAGTGAGGGGTCCTTCACCCAAAGGCACCTCGTCCCGAGGCTCCAATCCAGCAAGCAACAGCAATCGCTCGAAGGCGTCACTCTGAGCATCCCGGGTGACACCCGCCCGCGGTGACGAGGCCAAGTCTACTTGCGCGACCTCCGTAAGGATGGAGCGCGAGACCTGATGATGACGCAACCGAGCTGGCTCGCGCGGCATCGACGATGAGGGCACTGAAGGCGATGAGGCGACGCGTGGCGAGTCTTCCTCTCCGCCTGTTCGCAGGGCAAGCACGAAGGCAGGAGGCGAACCGTAGCTCAGTGAGTGACCAGTCCCGGACCGGGGAGCAACAGAAGCACATCCGGTCACGAGCAGGGCCCAGCACAAAACGAGTGGTTCAACGCGCATTGTCCACCCCCACGCCCACCGAAACAAATCTGCCAGGAGTCAAGGGGCCGTCTGCCTTCCGGAAAAGCAACGTACCGCCCTGTCCCTGAACATAGAGTTTCCCAGCGAGTCGCCAGCGAAGTTCCCCCGAGAGCAAGGAGCGACTCTCCGGCTGGCCGAGTCCTGCCGCCAGCGTGGCAATGGCCACCTCGAGACGCCTATCAGCAAGCTGCAGCGAGAGGCGTCCATCTGCGTCCACGCGTCCCCAGGAGAAGATTTCCACCGCAAACGAGAAGCCCAGGTGGCGCTGCAGCAATCCGCCGAGTCGCACGGCATCCCAATCGACATTGGACTCCACGTATGCGGAGTATCCAGCGCGGAACGGCGCTTCCACCAATGACAACCCGGAAGGCCCTGCCGCGACAAAGCGCGCCAACTCGTAGTCTGGACCGAAGAATCCCTGGTGGAAGCCTCCGTGCTGCCTGCGAACTTCGAGACGCAGGCGAGCGTTCAGCGTCGCCGTCTCCACGTCCGCGCCAATACCAGCCACAGCCCCCCATGCGCCACCGTGCCCGGGCCGACCACCCCACCCAGCACATGCAATTCGAAGCCCTGACGCACCAGCAGCACGGCCGCCCCATCCACATGGGCCAGCGACACCTTGGGGGAAGCATCCTCGACGGTCCCCCAGTCATGAACCGCGGACAAGGACAGGGTGTACCTCGACGGCTGTCTCGGCGGACCGAGAAGCACATGCTCGACATCCAGTTCGAACTCGGCCCCGACAAGCCGAGCCCCCAGAACATCCGATGAGAAGGCCTCGACATAGAGAGGCCCGACTGTTCCCGTCAGAAAGCCTCCTGCGGGGTGGTAATCTGGATTGATTCGATTGGAGTAGCGACGCACGAGATGTCCGGACAACAAGCTGTAGCCATCCAACGCACCCAGCCAGAGCCCAAGCGGCGCGGAGTCCGAGCCGATCTTGAGAGCACGCACCCACTGGCCCCAATCAGAGAGGCTGTCCCAGTCCTCCCTCCTGAAGATCCCTGCATGGGGCTCGTCTCCCCACAATCGAAGTCTCACGGGAGCCCCCAGGTTGACCCCGACCCCTGGCCCACCATCAATCACGAGCGTCGGCTCAACCTCAACGAATCCATCGCCCTGAGCAACACGGCTACGCGGCACGAGAACTCGCATCCGTGTGTCCATTCGGACCAGCGCATGCCACCGATCCGTCGAGGAACTGGCTGGCCCCATTGCCAATCCGGGCTGGAGTGGGGATTCGGCCTCGGGAGGTGCGTCTCACAGCACAGGCAGTGGGCCCACCATCTCCGTCGAAGCGCCGACATCCGGCAATCCCTGCCCAGTGGGTGTAGATTCCCCGGCGTCCTCCGCCCAGCCCATTCGCGCAAACAGCAGCAGCCATAGCCCGACAACCTGACTTCGACGAATGAACATATATGCCCTCAGTGACCGGATTGGACACCTCAGCACCGAGAGCCAGCCCTACCAGGACGGTCTGACATGGCTGCGATTTCGTCAGCGAGTAAACACAAACGGGACTGCTCGCCCGAACAATTTCGAGCAAGGTGGAACGCGACCTGGTTCTCGTCCCAGATGAAGTCCGCCGAACTTGCATGATGGCCCCGACAGAAGGGCTCCCATTGGAAATGCGGGACTTGCTGATGGTGCTCAACGCCTTTCGACATCACGGCTACTGCGACCGTCTCTATCACCGCGCAGATCCGCACCGCTGGGTGCTCAACGCCTTTCGGCATCACGGCAACTGCGACGACTGAGCAACGGGCGCGGTCGCACGGCCGTGCGTCTGTGCTCAACGCCTTTCGGCATCACGGCTACTGCGACCAGCCGCGCGGACGGTGAGCGAGACCGACCTCCACTCGTGCTCAACGCCTTTCGGCATCAGGGCCACTGCGACCTGAACTATCGCGCGGGCCTCATTGGACAGAAGACGGGTGCTCAACGCCTTTCGGCATCACAGCTACTGCGACGCTCAACCATCTGTGCGAGAAGGGTAAGAAGCTCTTGTGCTCAACGCCTTTCGGCATCACGGTTACTGCGACTCGGTGCCCATGTGCTCTTCCACGCGCTGGGTAGGTGCTCAACGCCTTTCGGCATCACGGCTACTGCGACCGGACTCGACACACAAGCCCTGCTCGCGCACCTGCTGTGCTCAACGCCTTTCGGCATCACGGCTACTGTGACCCATTCAGCTTGGCATTGGACTCATTGATTATTTGTGCTCAACGCCTTTCGGCATCACGACTACTGCGACAGCTCCAGGAAATGAAGGGTGGGGCGGTAAACTTAGTGCTCAACGCCTTTCGCCATCACGGTGGCGCAGCCATCGCGACGCTGCGCATTGTCACCGTTTCGCGTTCACACTCAGCAACGTGACCGCAGCGGGCTATGGCTGACCCGCGTTCGTTAGCGCTGGGGTTGTTGGGGGTACTGCGGGTTGGGCTATCGCCTTGAGCTTCCCGACGGTGGGTGGATCCACGAGCACGATTCCCGGCAGAGAAGCTACGTCCGGGACATGCTCGGGCGGGTCGTCCTTCTCGCAGTCGAGGAATCGCCGGATGATGTAGGCCTGAAGCTCGGCCTTCGTCGCGCGGTCCGATACGAACCCCAGTTGCCAGTAGATCTTCAGGGCCGCATGGGCGTGCGCCGATGCATTTCGGTGGACCTGCTTGATGTCGTCCGGCTGATCCATCGCCTTGGGCGCCACCGAGAGCACCGCCCCAATCGCTCCAATGACCGCCGTTGCTTTTCGCAGCGACTCCTTGGAGAGAAACCCCGCGAGCGCGCTTCCCAACGCGGCCAGGGTCGCACCGGTGAGGAGCAGGATGTTCGCGTGCCGCTGGGCCTTCTCGGCTCGCCGTGCGTGGGCTTCGATTCGGGCGGTGCAGCGCGCCATCGAGCCCTCCACGACGGCTGCGCGATCCATCGGACCCGCAACCGCGGAAGTCCCTAGCACGACACACACCAGCAGCATCCACGGCCAACCTGCTCGCAACATTGCGCCCCCCTACGTGACTCGCACCAGCCTATGTGACGAGCCACGAGAAGCGCAAAGACGCGCGAGACATCTTCCTCGAGGACTTCGCCCACCTGCGTCAGGACGGCTTCGGGATGGTGAACCAGAAGGTGCTCCCCTGGCCTGGTTCACTCACGACCCCGATGTCTCCTCCGTGGGCCTGCACAATCTCCTTCGCGATGGAGAGCCCCAGGCCCGCACCTCCCGCCGGTGCCCCGGGGGCTCGGTAGAACTTCTCGAAGATTTTCGCCTGCTGCTCCGCCGGGATTCCTTCTCCTGTGTCGCGGACCTCGAAGCGCATGTGCGTTTCCTCGGGCGTCACTCGCACGAGCACTTCGCCTCCGGCCTGCGTGTGCTTCACCGCGTTGCCCACCAGGTTGCCCAACACGAGTTGCATCCGGTCCGCGTCCACGGACACCGTCTCCGCGTCCAGTGACACGTCTCGGAGGAGGTGCACGCCGCGCTCCTCCGCGGTGACTCGCTGCGTGTCCAGGGCCAACTCGACGAGTTCCTCCGTCCGCACCGGCTTCACATCCAACTGGAGCTGGCCACCCTGGATGCGCGAGAGATCCAACAAGTCATCCACAATTCCCTGGAGCCGCTCGCAGTCCTCTCGCGCCGCGAACATCAGGTCCGCCTGCTTCTCCGTCACCGGCCCCACCACTCCCTCCGCCACGAGGTGAATGGCCATCCGCAACGACGTCAGCGGCGTCCGGAACTCGTGCGCCACCGTCGCCACCAGGTCGTTCTTCAGCTCGTCGAAGCGACGCAGCCTCGTCACGTCCTGGAGCAACAACGTCGCGCCCACCACGTCCCCGGTCTCGCCGTAGACGGGGTTGCCTCGCGGCAACAGCCATCGCACCCCGTCCGCGGCCTCCACCCGCACCGCGTCCTCGTAGCCCCGCGGCTGATAGGCCCCGTGCCCACCCACCACGTGCGCCCGGACCCGCTCCAGGATTTCACGCACCTCGGGCACCACTCGGCCCAGCACGTCCCCTCCCCCTTCCAATCGCAGACGCAGGACGTCCTCACCGGCTCGGTTGACGTTCAGCACGTCCCCCTCCGCCCCGAGCACCACCACCGGATCCGGCAGACTGTCGATGGCTGCCTGAGACACCGCCTGCGCCTGCAACAGCTCCCCCAGGCTGCTCTGTCGATATTGGTCCAACCGCTCGGCCAGGGTGTTGATGTCTCGCCCGAGCTGCGCCATCTCGTCGCGCCCGTCCACCACCGCTCGCGCGGCGTAGTCCCCCTGCCCCAGCCGCCGCACCGCTTGCGACAACACCATCACCGGCCGCACCGCCCGGTGCACCAAGGACGTGGAGAAGAAGAGACCGATTCCCAGCGCCCCCACCACCGCGAGCACCATCAGCGTGTTCACCCGCTGGCTCTGCCGACTCAGCAGCTCGCTCTTGCGCACCATCGCGTCCTGGTTCAGGTCCAGGATGGCCGCCGCCGTGCGCTTCGCTTCCTGAAACGCGGGAGACAACGCCTTGAAATACAGGTCATGCGTCCTCGCCGAGTCTGGTGCCTGCAAGAACGCATCGAACTCTGTCCGATAGCGCTCCCACGCCACTCGCATCCGGCGCGTGGCCTCCGCTTCACCGGGCTCGGTGATGTTGCCTTCCTGGACTCGCAGCTCGGACTCCAGGCGCGGACGTTGCTCGGCCTGCTGTGCCACGCCTCGCTCTCGGTCTCCCGCGACGATGAACAGCGCGGCGCTGTCCATCCGCTCCAACTGCTCCGTCATCCGCTGCGTCGCCAGCACGCTGCGGTAGTTGTCCTCCAGGATCTGCTGCCCCGAGCGCCCCACTCGGCCCAGGGTGACGACGGCCATGACCCCGAGCAGCACCAGCGCCAGCGCCAGCGGCGCCTGGGCCAACAACAAGCGGCCTCGCAGCGTCATGACCGGCGCTCCTCGTGCAGCGACTCGAAGGACACCACGTGGATGTCGAAGCCCTCTCCTTCACGCAGGAGCTGCGCGTCCACCGTCAGCCCCAGCATCTGCTTCCACTTCGGCTGGTTCGAGCGCCCGATGATGATGTGCCCCACGCCGTGCGAGCGCGCGAAGTCCAGCAACGCCTCCACGGGATGCTTCGAGCGCAGGCGGACCACCTCCGCGCCCAGCTCCTTCGCCTTATCGATGTTCGCCAGCAAGTGACGCTGAGCCTCCGCGTCGATGAGGTGCGGTGCCTCGCGCGGCGTCTCCACGTAGACGACGAACCAATCCGTGTTCAACCGCCCCGCCATGCGTGAACCGCGTCGCAGGAGCGTCGCCGCGCGCGGCGGGTAGCTCGACAGCGCCACTAGCACTCGGCCCCACGAGCCGCCCTTCTGCTGCGCCTCCTCGCCGTTCTTCGCGTGCTGCCCCGTGGCCCGGTCCAGACTCTCCGCCACCTCGCGCAGCGCCAGCTCGCGCAGCGTGGACAGGTTCTCTCCCTTGAAGAAGCTCTCCAGCGCGCGCGGCACCTTGTCCGCAGCGTAAATCTTTCCCGCCTTCAGGCGCTCGTGCAGGTCCTCCACCGCGAGGTCCAGGTTCACCACCTGGTCCGCGCTCTTCAGGAAGCTGTCGGGAATCGTCTCGCGCACGGTGACGCCCGTGGTGCGCTCGACGAGGTCATTCAAGCTCTCCAGGTGCTGCACGTTGAAGGCGCCAATGACATTGATGCCCGCGTCCAGCAGCTCCTGCACGTCTTGATAGCGTTTGCGATGGCGACACACCGGGAGGTTCGTGTGGGCCAGCTCGTCCACCACCGCGACCTGGGGCTTGCGCGCCAGCACCGCGTCCAGGTCCATCTCCTCCACGGTGACGTCTCGGTAGGTGTAGGGCTTGCGTGGCACCTGCTCCAGGTCTCGCACGAGCGCATCCGTCTCCGCGCGCCCATGCGTCTCCACGAAACCGAGCACCACGTCCACCCCGCGTTTGCGCAGGGCGTGCGCCTCCTCGAGCATCCGATACGTCTTGCCCACGCCCGCCGCGAAGCCGATGTAGAGCTTCAGCCTGCCCCTCCGGCCGCGCTCCACCAGCTCCAAGAAGTCTTCCGCGCGCGTGCGCCGTGTCGTCACCCGAGTGTCCTTTGCGTGGCGCGAGGGCCGTGCCCGGCCCCCGCGCCTACCCTATTTGCCAGCACGCCGCCCGCTCGCGCTACGGCTGCTCCAGCCCCGCCGCGGACGACGCTCCCGCCGGTGCCGCCGCCGCACCCATGGGATGCGCCGGCTCCACGGCCCGGCCGAACTGCCGGTCCAACGCGAGGTTGAGCAGCAGCGCGTTCACCCGAGGCTCACCCAGCACGCCCAGGGTACGCCCCTCCACGTTCGCCTCCACCACCGCCAACACGCGCGCCGGGTCCACGCCTCGCGCGTGCGCCACGCGCGGCACCTGCCACCGCGCCGCCTCGGGCGACAGGTGCGGATCCAACCCCGAGCCCGACGCCGTCACCAACTCCGCCGGAACCGGACCCACCGCATCCGGGTTCTCCTTGCGCAGGCGCTCGGCCTCCGCCACGGCGCGGTCGCGCAGCTTCTGGGACGTGGGGCCCAGGTTGCTGCCCGAGGACGCCGTGGCGTCATACCCGTTGCCCGCCGCCGAGGGACGCGGCTGGAAGTACGCCCCTCGCGTGAAGCCCTGCGCGATGAGCGCGCTGCCCACCTCGCGCCCGCGCTCGTCCACGACCAACGAGCCCTGGGCTTCATGAGGAAACAGCACCTGGGCCACCCCCGTGACAGCCAGGGGATACAGCACGCCCGTGAGCATCAGCGTGACGACGCACGCGCGCAGGGCAATCACCAAAGTGGAAACCATGACGTTCAATTCCTTTCAGGCCAGGCCCACGGCGGTGAGCAATACGTCAATGACCTTGATGCCCACGAACGGGACGATGACGCCGCCCACCCCGTACAACAGCAGGCTGCGCCGCAGGAGCGCCGCCGCTCCGAGCGGGCGATACTTCACGCCGCGGAGCGCCAGCGGGATGAGCGCGATGATGATGAGCGCGTTGAAGATGACCGCCGACAGGATGGCGCTCAGCGGAGAACTCAGCCGCATGACATTGAGCGGAGCAATCTGCGGGAACACCCCCATGAACAGCGCCGGCAGGATGGCGAAGTACTTCGCCACGTCGTTGGCGATGGAGAACGTCGTCAACGTGCCGCGCGTCATCAGGAGCTGCTTGCCCACCTCCACCACCTCGAGCAGCTTGGTGGGGTTCGAGTCGAGGTCCACCATGTTCCCCGCCTCCTTCGCCGCTTGCGTGCCGGTGTTCATCGCCACGCCCACGTCCGCCTGGGCCAGCGCGGGCGCGTCGTTGGTGCCGTCACCCGTCATCGCCACCAGCTTGCCCTTGCCCTGCTCGGTGCGGATGAGCGCGAGCTTCGCCTCGGGCGTCGCCTCGGCCAGGAAGTCATCCACGCCGGCCTCCTTCGCGATGGCCGCCGCGGTGCGCGGGTTGTCGCCCGTGATCATCACCGTGCGGATGCCCATGGCGCGGAAGCGATCGAACCGCTCCTTGATGCCGCCCTTCACCACGTCCTTCAGGTGCACGATGCCCAGCACTCGCGAGCCATCCGACACCGCCAACGGCGTACCGCCCGCGTCACCGATGCGACCAGCCGCCTGCGCCAGCTCGGGCGGCACCTGACCGCCCTGCGCTTGCACGTGCTTCACGATGGCGTCCACCGCGCCCTTGCGGATGCTGCGCGGCTGCGGATCATTCAGGTCACAGCCGCTCATGCGCGTCTGCGCCGTGAACGGCACGAACGTGGCCTGATGCGCCTGAAGCTCGCGCGGGCGCATCTTGTACGTGTCCTTCACCAACGTGACGATGGAGCGCCCCTCGGGCGTCTCGTCCGCCAGGCTCGCGAGCTGCGAGGCCTCGGCCAGCTCCTCGCGACGCACGCCCGGCAACGGCAACAGCTCGGTGGCCATGCGGTTGCCCAGGGTGATGGTGCCCGTCTTGTCGAGCAACAGCGTGTCCACGTCTCCCGCCGCCTCCACCGCGCGGCCGCTCATGGCCAGCACGTTCTTGCGCAGGAGTCGGTCCATGCCCGCGATACCAATCGCGCTCAGCAGGCCGCCAATCGTCGTCGGAATGAGGCACACCAGCAGCGCCACCACCGCCGTGCCCGACAGCGCCACGCCCGAGTAGAGGGCCATGGGCACCAGCGTCACGCACGCCAGCAGGAACACAATCGTCAGGCCCACCAGCAGGATGTGGAGCGCGATTTCGTTGGGCGTCTTCTGCCGCGCCGCGCCCTCCACCAGCCCAATCATCCGGTCGAGGAAGGACTCGCCCGGGTTGACGCTGATGCGCACCACGATGCGGTCCGACAACACCTTGGTGCCACCCGTCACCGCCGAGCGGTCACCGCCCGACTCGCGGATGACCGGCGCGGACTCGCCGGTGATGGCGGACTCGTCCACGCTGGCGATGCCCTCCACCACTTCGCCGTCACCGGGAATCAGGTCCCCCACCTCGCACACCACGAGGTCGCCCTTGCGCAGCGACGGGGCCGGCACGCGCTCCTCGCGGCCGTCCACCAGCCGGCGCGCCAGCGTGTCCTTGCGCATCTTGCGCAGGCTGCTGGCCTGGGCCTTGCCGCGTCCCTCCGCCACGGCCTCGGCGAAGTTGGCGAACAGGACGGTGAACCACAGCCACAGCATCACCGACACCGTGAACCACAGCGGCGCGCCGTCCGGCCGAGGCACCACGAGGTCCTTCACCACCAACACCGTGGTGAGGAGGCTGCCCGCCCACACGACGAACATGACGGGGTTGCGCGCCACGTCTCGCGGGTGGAGCTTCTTGACGCTGTCGAGCAGCGCGGGTTTGAGCAGCGACGAATCAAAGAGCGACGCCGGCTTCGAAGAGGCGGAGCTCATGGTCAGAAAGCCTTTCCAGCCGCGCCGAGGAAGTGCTCGACGATGGGGCCGAGGGAGAGAGCAGGGAAGAACGTCAGCGCGCCCACGATGAGGACGACGCTCACGAGCAACCCCGTGAACAAGGTGCCGTTGGTGGGGAAGGTGCCGGGGCCCGCGGCCACGACCTTCTTGCCCACCATGGAGCCCGCGATGGCCAGCGCCGGAACCATCATCAGGAAGCGACCCGCGAGCATCGCCACCCCCAACGAGATGTTCCAGAAGGGCGTGTTGGCGTTGAGACCCGCGAAGGCACTGCCGTTGTTGGCCGTGCCGCTCGTGAAGGCATACAGGATTTCAGACAGGCCATGCGGGCCCGCGTTGTTGAGCGAGGACAGGCCCTGCGGAATCACCGCCGCCACCGCGCTCAGCCCCAGGATGACCAGCGGGAAGATGAGCACGTACAGCATGGCGAGCTTCATCTCCTTCGCCTCAATCTTCTTCCCCAGGTACTCGGGCGTGCGTCCCACCATGAGCCCCGCGATGAAGACCGCGAGCACCACCATGATGAGGATGCCGTAGAGGCCCGCGCCCACGCCGCCGAAGATGACCTCACCCAGCTGCATGTTCACCAGGGGCACCAGGCCGCCCAGCGCCGTGAAGCTGTCGTGCATCGAGTTCACCGCGCCGCACGAGGCGTCCGTGGTGACGGTGGCGAAGAGGGCCGAGCCGCACACGCCGAAGCGCAGCTCCTTGCCCTCCATGTTGCCGTCCTGCGCGACGCCCGAGGCCACCAGCGCGGGGTTGGCCTGGGACTCGGCGGCGTACGCGGCCGTCACGCCCGCGAAGAAGAGGATGGACATGGCCGCGAACAGGGCCCAGCCCTGCCGCGTGTCTCCCGCCATCTTCCCGTACGTGTACGTGAGCGCCGCGGGGATGGCGAAGATGGAGAGCATCTCCACCAGGTTGGTGAGCGGCGTGGGGTTCTCGAACGGGTGCGCGCTGTTGGCGTTGAAGAAGCCGCCGCCGTTGGTGCCCAGCATCTTGATGGCTTCCTGAGACGCCACCGGGCCCATGGCGAGCGTCTGCTTCACGCCCTCCATGGTCATCAACTCCCGATAGGGCGCGAAGTTCTGGAGCACGCCCTGCGACACCAGGAACAGCGCGTAGACGAAGCAGATGGGCAAGAGCACGTAGAGCGTGGCGCGGATGAGGTCCACCCAGAAGTTGCCCAGCGTCTTCTGTCCCGCGGGGCCGGGCCGGCGGGTGAAGCCTCGCGCCAGGGCCAGCGCCACGCCCGCGCCCACCGCCGCGGAGACGAAGTTGTGCCACGCCAGTCCCATCATCTGGGACAGGTAGCTCATCGTCGACTCGCCCGCGTAGGACTGCCAATTGGTGTTGGCCGTGAAGCTGGCGGCCGTGTTGAAGGCCAGCTCGGGCCCCACCGCCGGCAAGCCCTGCGGGTTGAGCGGCAACACGTGCTGGAGCCGCTGAATGGCATACGTCCCGAGCATGCTGAGCAGGCTGAACGCCAGCATCGCCACGGTGTATTGCGTCCAGGTCTGCTCCTGCCGAGCGTCCGCGCCGCACAGCCGCAGGAGCACGCGCTCCACCGGCCCCAGCACGCGCGGCAGGGGCTGGTGCTCTCCCTCGAACACACGGAAGAGATAGCCGCCCAGCGGCTTCGTCAGCGCCAGCACGAGCGCGAAGAACAACAGAATCTGCAACCAACCCATCAAAGTCATAGCAGGCGCCTAGAAGTGCTCGGGACGGAGCAGGGCGAAGACGAGATAGCCAGCCAACAGCACCGCGAGCGCCGCGCCCGCGACATATTCAAACATCATGACTGTTGCCTCACAGACGCTCGCAGCCGTGGGTATAGGCCCACGTGAGCGCGAAGAAACCGACGGTGACGAGCACCAACACCAGGTCCATGTTCCGTGACTCCGTTTGTTTCAGAAGTAGGCGACGGCGCCCGCCACCACGAGCGTCTCGTGGGGCTTCAAGATGGGCGCGCCGTCGACAGTGGTCTCTCGCCCCGCGAAGACATCCTCCGTCGAGCGGTCGTGCCGCGCCTCCAGCTTGAGGGTGAGGTGTTCGGCGGGCTTCACCTCCAGCGTGAGCGTGCCCTCGGCCAGCGTCTGCGCCGTGCCGCTGAGCAGGCCGTCGCGGTCCCGGTACACCTCGGCGCGCGCGGCCAGCGCCACGGCCTCGGCCAGCTTCACCCGCGCGTTGACGCCCGCCGCGTACCACAGCGCCGCGTCCTGCTCGGGCCGTGCCTGCCGCCCCACGTCCACCGAGGCGGCCACGCTGAGCGCGTCCGTCACCTTGTACGTGGCCACCAGGTCACCGAAGAGGCGCAGCCCTTGCGCGTCGCCGGAGCCCTCGTTGCCGATGAACGTGTTGAACGACGCGGAGAGCCGCTCGCCCGAGTACGCCACCTGCGTGCCCACGGCCTTGCCGTGGTTGTTCTCGCCGATGGTCTGCCAGCCATTGATGAGGTGGAGCTGCGCGCTCCATGCGTCATTGAACTTCCAGGTGCCCTTCACGCCCGTCTGGTAATAGGGCGACAACTCCCCCATCCACGAGCGCGTGTAGGTCCAGTTGAGCTGGGATTGAAAGGACTCCAGCCCGATGTGGCTGGGGTAGATGCCCGCCTCCAGCGTCAGCGCCCCCGTGACGAACGACAGCGAGGCCTGCTGCACGTGGCGCCACACCTCGGGGCCCACGTCCGTGCCCGAAGGCTCGGCCAGGTGCAGCACCTCCATGCCCGTGCCGAAGCCGAGCAGCACCTTGAAGCCCACCGGCTCGGGGGCGAGGCTCACCCCCAGCGAGGCGAGGTTGATGGAGGCCTCGTCGTGGCGCTTGGCGGTGGTGCCCGTGCCGGGGATGAAGTTCGCGGCATCCGCCGGGCGGTTGAAGTTGTAGCCGAAGTAGGTGTCCACCCCGCCCTCCACGGTGAGCCGCGAGAGGGCCGAGGGGGACTCGGTCTGGGACAGCAGGAGACTGGAGAGAAGGGCTGAGAAGTCGAAGGGGGACATGAGCGCTCCGCCCCTTCCCTTGAGCAGCCGCCGTACCAAGCCCCCAGCGGTGTCACCTCAAGGACATCCAGGGGTTGGGCGACAGGCCCCCTCCCCCCGGATTGCAAGCTGCACGACGGGGCCCCTCGAGCCCGTGCGCGCTGAAAGGAGCGCGGCTCAGTCCAGGCCGGCCTTGCCCTCGGACCAGTAAGCCTTGTTCCTCCCCGGCCGAGCGAGCCCCTCCTCGCGCAGCCGGGCGCGCATGGCCTGGATGGCCTGGGCCCGCCCGGTCAGGACCAGGTCCGCCTCCGGCAGCGCCAGGAGCGCGTCGCGGAGCTGCGCAGAGAGCAACTCCAGGTGGCCATCCCCGGCCTCGCGCGGGACGCAGTCCGCATGCTCCACGCCGAGCCGCTGGAGGACATTCGCGCTCGCCACGGGGTCGGATACCTCGAACACGCAGCGAAGCGCCTGGGCGCGCCGGGTGTGGCGCAGCGCATGGGCCACCGCGAAGGACGTCTCGTCCCCGAAGAGCACCGCGCGGGCGGTCAGGCTCGCGCCGTCGATGGAGGAGCGAGGCCCGAGGAATTGGCAGACATCCCCCACCTTCGCCTCACGGCCCCACCGGGCGCCGGGCGAGTCGCCATGGACATACACGAGCAGCCGCGTGGTCCCGGTGGACGCGTCCCACGACAGCGGCGTGTAGGTCCGCATGCCCACCGAGGGCAGGAACACCTGGACCTTGTCCCCTGGCGTCCAGGGCACGCCGACCAGCCCCGCCCCCATGCACGTCAACCGACGAAACCGAGGCGCGAGTTCCTCCACCTCGGTGATGCGCGCGCTGCGAAAGAGAAACCGTCCCAGGACGCTGCCCAAGAGGGCCTTGCCCGATGCCATGCGTGGCTCCTTCCCAAGCCCGCATGGAACGCGCGAAGGCGCCTCCACACCCGTTAACTTTCATGAACCTTCGGTGAAGACGGTCCAAGCCAGCGCGAGGGGCTGACTGGAGAAAACCCTCCTCAAGGACGCCCTGGCGCGTTGCCTCGAAGCCCCCGCATCTACCCATGGGCTCCTGCCGTGACCGAACGGCCGATGCATCTGACTGCGAGCCAACTTCATCCACTTCGGGCCGAAGGCCCCTGCCTGCGGCGTCCCCGTGTCACTCGGCATCACGCAGCGCATGGCCACGTGATGCGAGGACAGGCCCCTTTCGCGATGCGGCGTGGGGCGAACTGAACACTCGCCTGCTGCGTTGGTTTTCACACAGGCGCCGGAGACAGCCTCTGGCTCGGCCGGACACCTTGGCGTACGACTCGGAGACGAGGGATGCGTCCGAGGGCAGCATCAATCCCGGACTCAGCACAGGTACGTGCCTGCATCACCTGGCCGGATGCAGGCTCCGACGGCACGGCGACAGCACGCGCAGCGCCTCTTCGCCACGCCATAGGAAGTCCGGGGCGCTGCCAGTCAACAGACACAACAAGCGCCAGCCCATGCCGTGAACCACGTTGCAGCATTCGCGCGACGAACAATGCCAGTGCCAGGGGGGCACCATGGAAGAAGAGCAGCGGGACGTCGCTACGTTCAATACGGGCGATGTCGCAGTGAACACGCTGAAGGTGGCTCTGCGCGACGTGATCGTCCCGATTGAAATGGACCTCGAGGACGACGCGCTTCAGGACGACGAGGTTCGCCTGACGAGCCTGGGCGGCGCGATGGAGCGCGTGCTCTCAAGGAACTCTCCCGATGTCGAGGCGGACCGCCAGGAGCGGCGCCTCTACTTCCGGTTCCGCGCAGTGCCGCTGGGCGCGTACCGGGTTTGCGTGCGGATCGCCGGCGAGTGGACCGCTGTCTTCCGCGATCTGGTGGTGCGTGGCGAAGGAGCGTTCTCCGGCGGCATGAGGCTGGACACGCAGAGGCCGAGGACGGAACTCGCGCCGCCGGTCGAGGTGGCGGCGGAACCCGTCAACTCCGAGAACGATGAGGACTTGTGGGTGGAGCAGATCGAACTGGCGGAGGAGCCCTGAAATGGCTGACGCAGCGGCAGGGCCCACGCGCATCTCCAAGAGCGCTCCACAGTCCGTGTTCGCGCCCGAAGGAGCAATCATCCGGGTCGTCTGCGATGCAGGTCACCCACTGAGCGGGCTGTTCGTCATCTGGGCGCCCCTCAAAAGCAACGTAGGGGCAGACCCAATCCGGACACAGACGCCAGAGGAAAAGATTCTTGCAGTCGCGGACGCGCACGAGCCGCAGCAGGATCTCTTCTCGCTTGGCATTGTCAATACCGCCGGCTACCTGGAACCCGTGCTATCGGGAAGGAATCCGTAGCACGACATCTTCGTCAAATCCCAGCCGTTCGCATTCAAGCTCGGAGCACAGCGCAGCTATCGCTTTTGCCTTTTACGACATCCCTCGGTAAGGCTCGCACGCCAGGTGACCGCATTCCTGAACGGAAAGGGGCGTCTGGATGTTGCCGCGTGGGGTGGCAAGGATGCGTGGGGAGGGAAAGAGGAACTCGCCCCTGAAGCCTTGGTCCTGACGCGGGAGTTGACCCAATCAGGCGACCCAGATGGCTCGAAGCCCGCAGAAGTGGTTCTCGAAGTGCCGGAGCAGGCGACACCCATCGACTATTTTCCCAAGGGGCATTCCCTCTACAATGGGTGGACACTCTATGCGGACATGCCGGGTCGTACCTGCGATGGCTTCGCCACCCGAGTGGGTCGAATGCAAGTCCATCTGGCCGCGCTCCGATTTCCCATTGGCACGCAGGAGGAGCCCTATCGTCCTTTCGACTCGAAGAAAGGAGGTAACAAGGGAATCTTCGACCTTCGTACTGCGGCAGGACTCACCCGATTCCAAGAGCACGCGCGTGAGGGCAAGGCTTTTCAGATTGCGGAGGCGGTCAGACCTCTGACCCACGGCCAGTTGATCAACTTCTCCTCCCCAGTCCTCGATGAGAACAGCACGGCGCACTCCGGGAAGACCGCGTGGAACTACCTCCTCGGAGAGAATGGGCGGGAGCTACCCAAAGAGCATCGCCTTGAAGGATATGTGCCGGGCTTGCTGGATCTCTCGACCGGAGATGCAATCCAGTACTGGCTCAAGAATGGTTATCGGAAACCAGGGAAGATCCTCCTTGAGGTTCCTGGACATCCAAGGACAAGCATCTTCCTTCGCGAAGACGCCTCGATTCAGCTCGAGACCTGGCGCAAGCTGGTTGCGACCTTTGGCGTCTCCTACGGCCTCCCTTCGGGGCACTCCTTTCGAAACATCAGCACCATCCAGCGTGGCCAAAGTGGCGTGCTCAACAACTCGATCCACAAGACGGGGATGGCTATCGACTTTGCCGTGAATGGCAACCCCAGCGAAGCCAATTTCACCCGACCCGTGACCTCCTGGCCCATCCGGATGGAACAGCGCTTCGAGGACATCACCCGAGATCCAACCGCGTCGCGGCGCAAGCGCCTGGAGGAGGCGAAGCGGGAGCAGCAATCGGCCAGGGCCCAGAGACAAGCGGACCAGCTACTCCGTGCGAAGCACGCGCCCGCTGGGTCCTCCATGCCATCCCCGCCAGCCATGGCGCCTACGACTCCAGAGGAGGCTGCCAGAGGCACCCAAGCGGCAAAACGCAGCGTGGATGCCGCGCGCAAAGTCACCACAGGAGCGCTTGCCCTCGAGAAGCGGAACGCAGCGCTCTTCGCCAAAGCCACGGTGGCCCTCGATGACTTGGTGGCAAAGGACGACGCGTGGCTCCAGGCGCTGGCCCAGGAGATCGAGCTACTTCAGGCGGATATCGATCGGCAGTTGCGAGAGAACGCGCGGACCAAGAACGCCTATCGTATGCGTTGGTGCCTGTACGGACACTCATCGATGGATGCGCTGGGTCCGGGCAGGACCGCGGCGCTCAAGGAACTGGGCGGTGCGTTGGAAGCACTGGGCACCTCACTCGAGGAACAGCTTGCTTCTCACTTCGATGCGTCTCTGAAAGAGCAGGCCACTGCCTGGGTTCGCGACGTGGCCGCGCAGATCTTGCCGTTCGCCCAGATCGGAAAACAGCTCGCTCAAGAACTGAGCACACCCGAGGGCTGTGCGAATGTGGTGGCAAGGTACTTCCGGGATCGGATCCGACCCTTTCTTCCCGATCCTTACGAGGCAGATGGAGGCACCTCGGCGCAACGGGACTTGCTGGCCACCGAGGACCGGCCTGGCGTGATGCCCAAGCTGACCCCCTTCAGCGGTACCGCACGCGCGTACGTCAACATCTCCAGCCTCGGATTCCTCTGTGGCATGCACGGAATTGGCACGGCAGGAACCAGATGGAAGCTGGGCTATCAGTTGCTGAACGCCACGCATGGGTTCTCCAGCATTGCTCGGATGGTCGCCACCGCAGACGACCACCCCGACGCAGAGGAGCAGCCCGTGCTGTTTGCTCGGGGGAACGGTCTCCGATTCAGTCGCGCGCATGCAGAGCTCGACGCCAGCTTCCTGAACGCCTGGGCCACGGTCCTCGAAGACCTGGTTGTGGCGCCCGCCGGAACACCGCCGACAAGGAGGGGCGCGAAGCCTGGGAGGTCGAGATCGATCTCCACCAATGCCCCGCAGCTCACCGTGGCATTGCCTCCACCAGAGCTGAAGGAAGACGCAGGACGGCTCATCGGAAAGCTCAAGGGCGACTTCGCATCCAAACGGTTCTTCGTCGTGAGCGCCGGACAAGAGACTGGCCTGGCGGACCTGGTGACGGCCGGGATGCAAACTGGAAGGGTACTTGGGGCGAGACTGGAGTCCGCCTTCAAGCCATTCGAGGAACGGCTTACTTCTGTCAAGACGGAGGATGCGTCCTCCTCGAAGGGCATGAGACAGCACGCGCGCAAGCGAGATCGCACGTGGCTGGAAGTGACACTCCAACCCGTCTTCGAGAAGCGAGGTCATCCTACGAGTATTTCGGACATCGGCTTCCTCCCGAAGGACCAGGTGCAAGTCAGTGCGCCTGGCTTTCCGCGCACCCTCGAGTGGTGGCACTACCAGAGCAAGTTTGCTCGCGGCGGCTCATGGGAGGAGCAGGTCAACGAAATTGGCTTCTCGGATGTCTACCTCATCACTTCGCCTGATGCGCTCGCATTGGAGGGAGGACCCATGGATGGGCGAGGACTTGGGTATACGGGATCAGAGATGGAGTCGACCCGAGGAGGCATGGCACTCACGACAGATCCCGGCAACGTGTGGCGGCTGCCGCCGCAGGGGTGGTGAGACATGTCCCGAAAACACATTGTCCTGCAAGGAGAGTCGCTCTCGGAGATCTCCCTTCGCTACGGCTTCGCGGACTGGAAACAGGTCTACAACCATGCTGACAACGCCGGCCTGCGGCACCTTCGGCCGGACCCCAACGTGCTGTTCCCCGGCGACGAGGTAGCCATCCCCGCCCTTCAACAAAAGGAACGGCCCGTCGAAACGGGGGCGACGCGTCGATTCACGGTGAAGGCTCCGCCGCGAGTGCTTCGGCTCAAGTTGTTGGATGAGCAGGGGCAGCCGCTGGCGGGTGCGCCCTATGAACTCATCATGCAGGGACAGTCGCCCATGGGTGGAATCGTCCCGGGCAATGGCATCCTGGAACTTTCCATCCCGCTGATTGGCCGTGAGGGACAGTTCACGGTGGGCGATCGCACATTCGTGTTGAAACTCGGACATCGCAACCCGCTGCGTGACAGTCCAGATGGCGGGCTCTCGGGGGCCCGTGTCCGGCTTGAGAATCTGGGCTATGCCGTACCTGGACCCAAGGACACACTGGATGCCGCGATGCGCGTAGCACTCGCCACCTTCCAGGCGGACCATGGCCTCGAGGTCAATGGTGAGTTGAGCGCGGAGACACTCGACAAGCTACACGAGGCCCATGGAAGTTAGACCCTTCGCTTGGACCGGGGAGATTGTGGATGCGCTCATTTCT
Organism: Myxococcaceae bacterium JPH2; assembly: GCA_016458225.1. NCBI lineage: Bacteria > Pseudomonadati > Myxococcota > Myxococcia > Myxococcales > Myxococcaceae > Myxococcaceae bacterium JPH2. The sequence continues at coordinate 690,458 of JAEMGR010000003.1, forward strand.
GATGGCACTCTGGCTCTCACTCGCCTTCGCGTGCTCGGCCTCTGCTGGGGCCACGGAGCCTGCTCCGGTGGCTGGGGTTCCGGAGTCCTCGGGTGGGCGCACCGCGGAGAGTCCGAAGGTCGCGCGCGAGGCTGTCGTCATTCGCGTGGCCAGCAACTCGGGCGAGGCCAGCTCCTGGAAAGCACGATGGGCGCGGATCCTTCTGACGTATGACGAGTTGATCCAGTCCCCTGAAGCGTATCCGAGCATCCTCCGAGGCGAGGAGTTGGGACTTCCTCCTGGCTCATACGCGGTCGTCGCGGGCATCTGTGAGCCGACCGAAGCCGCGCGATTCTTGACGGTGGTTCAAAGCATCTACCCGGACGCCATGGTGAAGGACATCAGGGAGACGACGCCTCTTGCTTGTCCCAACCTCCGAACCCGCGCCAAGGTCCACACCCACAAGTCGCTCGCGAGCAATGGATGGCGGCTGGCGTTCAACGTCTACCTCTCTCAGCCAATGGGGGCGGATGGCTATGCCCAGCGCAAAGAACCTCCTGCCCCAGACTCCGGCTATCTCAAAGTGATCGCCACGCTCTTTGATCCGGACGGCAACTTGAAGCGACGGGAGAAGGACAGCTACGCCTACTTCCCTGACTTGATCAGCCAGCCTCCCGATGTCTGCAAGCTGAAGTTCACCGAGAGACCGGACCGAATCATCGTGAATGCGGTCTGCGACTCAGAGCCAATGCCATGCTCGGGGAACGTATGGCATTGGGTCGAGAAGGTCACCTACCGCATCGTTGGCAACAGCCTGGAGGTCAAGCGCAAGGTGGTTGAGAAGAAGACCGAACCCCTGTGCGACTAACCCCCGGCGCCTTGTCTCGCTTCAGCGCGCGCGGCCTCCGCGATGAGGGCCTGGGTCTGCTCGGCGCTGTCGATCCACGGCCAGAAGCGCTGCGGCTCTCCGAAGTTGTCGAAGAAGAGGTCGCCCAGCGAGCGCACCTCGGACGCGGCGCCCAGGAAGCCTTGCATGTGCGGCGACGCGGGCGACAACAGCAGGTTGGTGAACGCGGTGATGTACTTCCCCTCGCGCTGCCAGAAGCGCTCGGAGGCCTCCCGCATCCAGTCCTCCGTGAAGGGGCGGTCGCCCCACTCGCGGATGGCCTCGAACAGCGCGTGCGCGGCCTTCGAGGCGCAGTTGAGGCCCTGGCCCGCGATGGGGTCGTTGAGGATGACCGCGTCCCCCAATCCCAACACCACCTTCCCCGAGGCGAGCCGACCCACCGGCTTGCGAATCGTGGGCGTGAAGGCTCCCACCAACCACGACGACTCATCCACGATGGACGCGCCCTCCAGCCGCGACTCCAGCCAGGGGGAGAAGTCATGCACCAGCCCGCGCAACCGCGCCATCATCCCCGCCGCGTCCCTGGCGTCCCCGAAGCGGTCCAATCCCTGTCCTGGAATGGCCTCGACCAGGACGCACATCTCGGAGCCCCGGATGCGGTCATGGTAGGGCATGGAGAAGTACTCCCCCTGCCCAGGCGCCAGGACGAACTTGAGCGCCGGAAAAGGCGTGTCGTTCCAGGGGCGCATGCCGCGCACGACCATCGCCGCCAGGTTGCGCGGGGGGCGCGTGTGCAGGCTGCGCTCCGCGTCTCGCTCGAACAGCCCGGGCAAGGAATTGCGGCCCGTCGTCACCACCACCAGGTCGTGACGCGACGCGAGTGACTCCAGGCCCTCCAGGTCCATGGCCTGATAGACCACCGTGCCACCGCGCCGCTCCAGCTCACCGAGCCATCGCGGATACTTGACGCGCAGGTCCAGGGCCATGCCCGGCGCGCGCACCCGCCCATAGACGCGGAGCGCTCGCGTCCCCGGCGCCCCACAGATGTCCAGGTCGCCGCCCTGGGAGTGGTCGCCTTGACCCTCCCAGAAGTTCAATCCCAGCTCGCGCTCGTACTGACAGGCCCGGCCGAACAGATACGTCGTGGCCTGGATTCGCGCGTTGAAAATCTGCTCCGGCGTCCGGTCCGAATAGAGCGTGACTGGATAGCCTTCAGACCGCAGGGCAAACGCGAGCAACAAGCCCGCCTGCCCCGCCCCCACAATGCCAATGTCCCGCATGGCCCCTCATTTCCCGGCTGGTCTCGCGAACTCTACGTCGCGAATCAAGACGCCGAGAACGACCGAGTCTTGGACTCAATCGATTGCGAAGACATTTCCCGCCGGGACAGCATTGGCCGTCCGCCTTGAACCGGGAGTTCCGCTGAGAGGGCGAAGATTCGAGCCGCCTGGATGCGAGCGCGGCGTCGACAGGGAAGCCCCCACATGACGACGCCCGGCACCAGGGAAGGTGCCGGGCGTCAGGCCTCGCCGGAGCGAGGTCAGTGGGACTTCAGTAGGCCACCACGGTGCTCGGCAGCAGGAGCGTGTCGCCCGCGCGCTGCGAGACCACGGACCGGCTCAGGTCGACCTGCACCACCGCGTGACGGCGAGGCGTCAGCAGGGCACGAGTGACCTCGAAGCGGATGGGCGCCGTGCGGACATCGAGCGCGCCAGACGGGCCGCTGACGCCGGACGGGCCATTGGCGCCGTCGAAGCCACCGAACTCGTCCAGGCGGATGACGACCTGGGCGGAGTCCGTGCCGGGCGGCAGGGTGAAGAGGCCGACGAGGAACGCGTGGTCCGTGCGAGCGAGGTCCATCACGGTGGACTTCATCTCCACCGGCAGGGGCGTGCCGTTCGCGGTCACCGTCATGCTGTCCACGTTGATGAACGCGCCCTGGAACTTCTTCGCGCTGGTGCCGAGGATGCGCACCTCGTACTGGTTGTCGTTGAGCTGCACCACCGAGTCGTCATCCCCCACGGGCGAGCTGCCGCCATTCGTGGGAGGAGGGGTGGTGTCCGGCGTGTCCACCGGCGGCTTCGAATCACCGCACCCCGCGAGCGCCAAGCTCCCCAGCACCGCCACCGTCCACTGCTTCCAGTTCTTCATGTCTGTATTCTCCAGAATCCGTTGGGTTGTGATTGAGGCCCGAGTCCTGGACTCAGCGGCTGCTGCCCCGAGGCGCGCTGGCGATGGAGAGGGCATGCCGCGCCCCCGCCGGACCACCGTTGAAGGCCGAGGGCAACGACAGCTTGGAGCCCTGGTCGTTGAGCACACGCAGCTCCTTCAGCCGCGTCTCCATCTCCGCGGGCGTGCCGGAGTCCATGGCCGAGCGGGCGCCGTCGATGCTCTGCTGCGCAGGCGAGCCGAAGAGGCGCGCGTTGCACGTGGCGGTGAGCGTCTGACGACCGAGCTTCACGCGCATGGCGTCCTCGTCGGTGCGCTGACGGCGATCCGCCGTGGTGGCGGAGCTCATCCACAGGACGCCCAGGGCCTCCTCCTTGGTGCCAATCACGCCGAGCTTGCCCAGGTCGATGTCGCCACCCTTCGCGAGGCACGCGGCCACCGCCTGCTCATGCGTCTTGAAGTAGCCCTCGTTGCGGGTGATGGACGGCTGGCCACCGCCCACGGCCGGGGCGAACGCGCACATGGCGAAGTTCTCGTTGCCGTTGAGGCTCACGTCACCCACGGCGACCACCGTGAAGGCGCCCGTGGCGATGTCCACCTTGTAGAGGGTGTTCACCGGGTGGAGGAGGCCCGTCAGGTCACTGCCGTAGATGTAGAAGTTGCCGGCGGTGTCGAAGGCGGCGGCGGGCGCGACGAAGTAGAGCGCCGGCAGACCGGTGAGGGCGTCGTTCGGACCCACGGGACCGAAGTCGGTGGTGTCACCCGTGGCCGGATCGAACGTGGTGAGCCGGTGGGTCACGTGGTTATAGCCATACACCTTGCTGTCGAGCGGGTTGGTCGCGAAGTCGAGGACCTCGGCGATCGTCAGCGTGGGACCCGAGAACGTGACGGTGTTCGTGGTCAGGTTGATGCGCGCGTACTCGGGCAGGATGCCGAAGCCCGGGCCGCTGTAGACCAGGTACGTGCCGTCGGCGAGCACGGTGCCCGCGGGGAACGTGTTGAGCCCCAGCTCGGGGAGCGGCGCCACCGCCGAGGCCACGCCGTCCGCGCCAATCTTGATGAGGTTCTTCAGCGGCAGCGTGTTGTCGATGGCGTAGACGTAGCCATCCAGGTGGTTGAACGCCGCCGCGGAATAGAAGGAGGACGCGGTGGAGAACGGCGTCAGCGCGGCCGTCGTCGTGTCCATCTTGTTGAGCGAGGTGTTGGGCAGGCCCAGACCGCTCATCGAGAAGTACAGCGTGTTGTCACAGGGGAGCGCGTTGGACGCCTTGCACGTCACCTTCACCGAGCTCTGCGCGGTACCGCTGTCCCAGGTGACCGCGAAGGTGTTGGTGAACGAGGAGTCCGGCGAGCCCGGCGTCGTCGGGTCGTCATCCGCGTTGCCCAGCGCAATGCAGTCATCGACGCTGTTGATGACGTACTTGTAATAGCTGATGAGGTTGCCGCCGACCGGGACGGACTGGGGCAGGGTCGGGGTGAAGGTCCAGCCGAACGGCTCCATCAGCGGATCCGTGGCGGTCAACAACTCCGAAGGGAGCGTGGGGTGAGAGTTGAGGGCGACTGTCGTGAAGTCGATGGTCGTCGGATAGGAGGTGATATCGATGGTCTGGTGTCCATTCACCAGCTTCAACACAACGAAGTCATGTGCCTGTGCCGCACCGCCCCCCACCACCACCGCTGCCGCCGTGAGCGCGGCCTTCCATGGCTGCTGCATTTTCGTCGTTCCTCCAGAGAGTAAAGCCTCCCTCAGTGAGAAAGGCCGTGCCCTCCCTGTTCATCCGCCGTGCCACGTCGGAGAAACGCGATTCCTCATCAGGTGCTCAACAGACAACCGTGCACCTGCGTGCACGATTGGGAGTCTCCTGATACAAAGACATCACTCGAATTACACGAGTTGATTTGACATAAAAACCAACATGCACGTTTCGTTCAATCCGAGGCGCAATTGAGCGCTAGTCGACGAAGTGGAGTTCAGGCTCGACGTGGATGTCGGTGCGCAAGCTGTTGGCGATGTAACACTCGCGGTGGGCCTGCTCGACGAGCGCGCGCACCCGCTCCTCACGGGGGCCCTTGGCCAGGACGATGCGGGGCCGCAGGACGATGGAGGTGATGCGCACGGGCTTGTCATCCTCGGGCATCACCGCCTCCGCGTGGTCCTCATAGCGGAGCACGTTGATGCGCGCGCGGGCGGCGACCGCGAGGAAGGCGAGGAGCTGGCAGGACGACGCGGCCACCACCAGGAGTTGCTCGGGGTTGGTGCGCGCGGGGTCGCCTCGGAACGCCGGGTCCGAGCTGAGATCCAAGGACGCGGCCGTGGGAATGGCTCGCGCGACATGTGCGCGGGAATACGACTCGTAGCCCACTCCGGTGGAACCCTCCCACCGACACTCGACCTCGTAACGATGCGTGTGTGCCATCTGAACCTCCTGAACAACAGGCTTAGCTGGTGAACAGCTTGAAGTCTTGAACGTTCTGGGGGGCCCACATGCGAGGACCATGTCGGACACGATGGGCCGCCGCGGGACTGATACTCAGATATTCCAGAAACACAAACATGCCATGCAATTCCGCGCCACGCAGCGCGGCGGACCTCCTGGATAGCCTGCAACGCGGCGGAGCGCGGGTGAAACATTCAGGCGCAACGTGTCTGGATTCCAGAAGCTGGATCCAGCCCTCGGAATCGTCACGGGGAGCGGCAGCGCCACGTGTTTGAAATTGTTGAGCGCGAGGGAGCGCCGTGGTCGTGGCCCTGCCGTTGCTCTGCGAAGCCGCGTGCAAACGCCCCCTCTCGTCCCCCTGTGTCGTGCTCCGCGCTCGCGGGCGTTCTCGCTCGCGGCCTTGCTGGTTTTCCTGCTCCCGGTGGCGTCGCGCGCCACGCCTGGGCTGCGCCATCAGGAGGACCAGCACGGTGACTTCGTGCTGATTGGAAACACGCTCGCGCACGAGTGCGCGGTGGGCACGCCCGCACCGGTGGTGGGGACGGTGGGCACCTGTGGCTCGTCCACCGCGGACACGGCGCCGGACGTGTTCTGGACGCTGGAGGGGAGCACCACGCGCGCGGACCTCACGGTGGCGCCCTCGGCGAGCAGCAGCCAGGCGATGCTCACCCTGCCTCCGGGAGCGCTCATCACCTACGCGCGGTTGTACTGGGGCGCGACCCGCTCGGTCCCCGCCGTGACGGGGACCCTGTCGCCCGATACGCAGGTCACGCTGCGGCGGCCCGGAGGCTTCACGCAGGCGGTGTCCTCGGACGCGGAGCAGGTGCACTCGGCGGACGGCGTGTATGCCTATCAGTCCACGGCGGACGTGACGGCCCTCCTGCAGGCACAGGGGCCCGGCATCTACGGCGTGACGGGCGTGGACGCGGTCGACCTGCGCAACGTCAATGACGCCAACCCGTTCACAGGCTGGTCGCTCATCGTCTTCTACCGGCTGGACAGCGAGCCGCTGCGCAACCTCACCCTGTTCGACGGGCTGGACAAGGTGGTCGCCGGGTCACACACGGACACGGCGCTGTCTGGCTTTCTGGTTCCCCAGACGGGCTTCAGCGCGAAGCTGGGTGTCATTGCCTATGAGGGTGACAACACCATCACGGGGGACCAGCTCGTCTTCAATGGCGTGGCGCTCTCGGACGCGGTTCGGCCCCAGGGGAACTTCTTCAATGGCTCACGCTCGTACCTGGGGCAGCCGGTGAGCAACGCCGGGGACCTGCCTCGGCTGACCGGGACGGCGGGGAGCATGTCTGGGTTGGACCTGGGCGTGGTGGACGTGACGTCGCGCGTGTCGGCCGGGCAGACGTCCGCATCGGTGTCGGCGACGTCCACGGGAGATGGCTACTGGTTGGGCGCGTTCGTCACGTCCATCTCCACGCAGGAGCCGGACTTCAACCACACCGTGAAGTCGGTGCGGACGCTCGCCACGCATCCGGATGGCGGCGCGCGCGCGGGTGACCTGCTCGAGTACACCCTGACGACGCGCAACTCGGGAACCGATACGGGCGTCTCCGTGGTGCTGGTGGATCCGCTGTCTCCGAAGGTCGCGCTGGTGCCGGACTCGCTCCAGGTCGTCGCGGGTGCGAATGCGGGCGTGAAGACAGACATCGCGGGGGATGACTCGGCGGAGTACGACGCCGCGCAGCACCGGATTGTCTTCCGGCTCGGGAGCGGCGCGACGGGGACACAGGGCGGAGTGCTCGCTCCGGGGGAAGGCGCGACGGTGTCGTTCCGCGTGGTCGTCCGGCCCGGAGTGACGGGCCCGGTGGACAATCAGGCGTTCATCACCAGCCAGGGTCTGCTCGGCGCAGCGGCGACCACCGTGGGCTCCGCGCCGGGCGAGGGCCAGGGCGCGAACCCCACCCGCGTGGTCCTGACCTTGCCGCCCGCGCCCGAGGTGACGCAGCCCTCGGAGGGGGCGCTCCTGGGCGGTGACACGCCGACGTTCGCGGGCACCGCGGAGCCAGGGAGCAGCGTGTCCGTCGTGGTGGATGGCACGCAGGTGTGCACGGCCGTGGCGAGCGCCTCCGGGGCGTGGTCGTGCACGTCCACGGTGCCGCTGCTGGATGGGGCGCACTCGGGCAGCGCGACGACACAGGACGCGGCGGGCAACGTGAGTCCGGCGACGGGCTTCGGGTTCGCCACGGACGCCACGGCGCCCTCCGTCACGCTGACCGTCACGCCGTCCGCGAACACGTCGTTCGAGGGGACGGCGGATCCGGGCAGCACCGTGACGCTGGTGATTGACGGCACCGCCCATGGGCCCATCCCCGTGGATGTGCATGGACACTGGACGTTCATCCCGCCCGAGCCCATTCCGGATGGAAGCCACACGGCGACCGCGACCAGCACCGACACGGTGGGCCACACGAGCACGCCCGTGACGGTGCCGTTCGAGGTGGACACGGTGGCGCCCGATACGTTCATCGACGCGGGCCCGGCGCTCACGGGGGCCTCGGCGCAGGCGGTGTTTGACTTCAGCGCCTCGGAGGCCAGCGTCACCTACGTGTGCAGCGTGGATGGGCAGCCGTATGTCCCGTGCGCGGACCCTGCATTCATCTCGGGCCTCGCGGACGGTGGACACACCCTCTCGGTGAGCGCCATCGACGCCACCGGCAATGTCGATCCGACTCCCGCGCGCTACGCGTGGACCGTGGGCGGTGGCACCGGCAACGGCGGAGATGCCGACGGTGGCTCGGGCAATGGGGGTGGCATCGACGGTGGCTCGGGCAATGGCGGCAACCCTGACGGCGGCACGGGGGGCGGCAACACCGACGGTGGCACGGGTAACGGCGGCGACAACGGCAGCTCTGACGGCGGCACGGGGGGCGGCATCGACGGTGGCTCGGGCAACGGCGGCGACACCGATGGTGGCACGGGGGGCGGCATCGACGGTGGCTCGGGCAATGGCGGCGACACTGACGGTGGCTCCGGCAACGGTGGCAACTCTGACGGCGGCACGGGGGGCGGCAACACCGACGGTGGCTCAGGTAACGGCGGCAACTCCGACGGCGGCCCCGGCAACGGTGGCGACACTGACGGTGGCTCGGGCAATGGCAATGGCGGCACCTCCGACGGCGGCCCCGGCACCGGTGGCAACTCCGATGGCGGCAATGGTTCGGGTGGCGGTGATGGCTCGGGCAATCCGGATGGCAGCGGCGATGGCGAGGAGGGAACGCATCTCTTCTCGGTAGCGGGCCATGGCTGCGGCGCCACGGGCCCGAGCGATGCCGCTCCGCTCGCGCTCCTGCTGCTGCTCCTGCCGTGGATGATTCGCCGGAGGGGCGAGGCCCGCTCACTCACGGGCATGGCCGCGGTGCTCGCCGTGCTCGTGGGCTCGACCTCTCGCGCCCAGGACAGTGCATCGCAAGCCATTGATGCGCAGCAGTACAAGCCGGGCCCCGGCGCGTTCGACGTGCTCGGCGTGCAGAGTGCTCAGGTCGCCTCGCACCTGAGCGCCTCGTTCGGGGTCTCCGTCAACTACGCCGACAAACCACTCAGCGTCTTGATGGATGGGCAGTACTCCGCGCAGCTCGTGAAGAATCAACTCACGGCGGACTTCCTGGGCTCTATCTCGCTCGGAGGGCGATTGGAGATGGGTGTCGCCATTCCCATCACGGGCCATGGCTCGCAGCCCGCCGGGAGCGCGGACCCTGGATTGGCCTCGGGGACGTCGGGCGTGGGACTGGGAGACATCCGACTCGTTCCCAAGCTGCGGCTGCTGTCCTCGCGACAGGGATTGCACCTGGCCGTGTCCGCGCCCGTCGTGCTGCCCACCTCGGGCGGCAAGGACTTCCTCGGAGAGAGCGGACCCTCATTCCAACCGCGACTCGTGGGCGAATGGTCACACGAGCGGATCCGCCTGATGGCGAACGCGGGCGTGGTGCTCCGCCGCTCCGAATCACTGCTCAACCTGAAGGTGGGCCACGCGCTGACGTACGCCGTGGGCGCCGAGGTTCCACTCGGTGAGGCGCGACAGCTCCTCGTGGAGGCCTCGCTCGCCGGGAGCATGGGCCTGCAAGCGAACCGCGCCGAGGAGCGTCCCCTGGAGGTGCTCGGCGCGCTGAAGTACCGCTTCGCGAAGGGGCTCGCCGTGCACCTGGGGGCCGGCCCCGGCATCGGTCGTGGATATGGGACGCCCGCGTTCCGCGCCTTCGGCGGACTGACGTGGAGCCCCTCCCGCGACGCACCTCGCGAGGAATGATGGGTTGCATTCCACGTGCGACCTTCTTAGGTTCACCGCCGGTCGGAAAACGGCAGATCGGTTCGGTGAGCCCCGGTCACGTCCACGGTGGACGCACTTGTTCCCCCCATTCGGGGTGAGAACCCACGGCCTATCCAAGGCACACGTGTGCCTTCGTGAGGCTCACCATGAAGCTCAACCACCTGGACCTCCAGGTCCCCGACGTCCAGAGCACCGTTCAGTTCTTCGAGCGCTACTTCAACTTCGAGATGTGCTCGAACCGCTCCTCCCCGGCCGTCGCCATCATGGAGGATCGCCACGGCCTGGTGCTCGTCCTGCAGCGACTGAAGAACCCCGCCGAGAAGTACCCCGAGGGCTTCCACATCGGCTTCATCGTCGAAGACGAAGCGCTCGTGCATGAGGTCCAGGCCAAGGCCCGCGCCGACGGGCACGAGGTCTCCGACATCATCCGCAACAACCGCGGCACGATGCTGTACTTCAAGGCCCCCGGCGACCTCCTCGTCGAAGTGAACTGCCGCCCCCGCGCGGCATAAGGCGGGCCAGCGCGTCGAAGCGGTTCGCCACCCCGCGTGGCGAACCGCCCCTGTCGCGACGTGGCGCACTGCGCGACACGCACGCGCGTTCCAATGGAACGCAGCGCGGGCCGCGTCAAACCTGACGCGAAGCCCCTTGTGAGAGGGAGCCCGGGCGCTCCCGGCCCTCTCACGCCTGACTGGTACAATGATTGCTATCGGACGGCGCATCCCGCTCGGGGACCTCGCGTCTGTCGGCGCGGGGCTCGCGACGCACCCAGGGGGCGCCCGTCATGCCGTCCATTCGCGCCGTCTCCCCGAGCCTGGGGGGAACGCTCGTCGTCTGTCTTGGATTGGCCCACCCCGCCCAGGCCCAGTCCACCGCGACGCTGCCGCCCTTCGTCATGGAGCGGCTGGAGGTGACCGCAGGCGAGGGCCCTCTCGTGGTGGGGGGCGCGAAGCTGCTGGACGCGGGCGCGCTACGGACCTCCTTGGTTGGCCACTACGAGCACAACCCACTCACGCTGCAAGGTGATGGCGAACGTCTGTCATTGATTCGCGAGCGGACGACGGGCGTGCTCGCGCTCGCGTGGGGCGCGCGCTCCTGGCTGGAGCTGGACGCGCACCCTCCCCTCCTGACCCAGCAGGAAGGGGCGGAGCTGAGCACCCGGCGCATCGCGGCCCCCGCTCGCGGCGGATTGGGCGCGCCGCGCCTGGGCACCCGTCTGGGATTGATGAGTCGGGAGCAGGGCGCGGCCGTGGACCTCGCGCTGGACCTGGGTGTGCTGTTGCCCTCGGGCACCGGGCAGGCGCTGGCGCGCTCGGAGGGGGCGAACGTCTCGGGGCGCGTGCTGGTGGGGGGACGACTGGGGGATGTCCTCGCGAGCCTCGCGGCCCGTCGAAAGAGCAAGCCTTCATGACGAAATACCAATGCAGGAAATGCTTTGTCTATTTCTACGCCCTGACCCCGTGCGTCTGGTGTCCGGCCTGCGGGGGCGAGGTCGAGGCCGACGAATACAACCTTCCCCACCGTGAGAAGCCCACCAAGCGCACCTGTGGGGCGTGCCAGGAGTCCTTTCGCTGCGCGCTCCCGGACGACGAGCGGCCGAAGTTCTGCCCCCTGTGCAGTGAGCCCTTCCGGCCCGCGCAGGCGAACTCGATTGTCCCCGTCGCTCCGTTTCCCATTCCCATCACGACGACGACGACCCCTCCGACGACGCCACGGGTGCGTGGCTCGCTCCGGCGGCCGCCCCCAGGCTCCCTCAGTTCGGGCTTCAAGCCGCCGGCCCAGCGACTCACGCCACAGCCTCCGGCGCCCTCGCCCTCCTCGAGCCCTCCTGTGCAGCAGGAGGAGCAGGTCCCGACCCCGACCCCGCCCGCCAAGAAGCCCAAGACCCAGACCACGACCCCGCCGAGTGCTCCGCCCCCCTTGGTCGTCATCCCCCTGACGCCCTGTGCCCAGTTCGCGCAGGGCGTCCTCACGAACCTCTACACGGGCCAATCGCACGGCTCGCGGTACGCGACCCTGTGCGCGTGGTCCCGCGCGAACCGCGCGCAGCGCAACCCGAGCCTCATGCGCTTGCTCTTCCAGGAGTTCGTTCACGCGGCGCAGAACCAGAACGGGCTCCTGGAGAACCTCTTGGATCTCCTGTGCAGTCGGGCCGCGGGGATCCAAAACCAGCTCAACGGACTCATCCACGCCGAGTTCCTCAGACAACCGCCCAGGGACCAGCGCTTCCGCGACACCCTGGTCGTCAACGTGGAGGGTGACTGGCTCAACTGCCTGGCGCTCAACACCATCAACAAGAAGATTGGGAAGGAGCAGACGGCGAGACACGAGGGCAGCTTCCAGGTGGCGGGCTGCACTCACACGATTGTTCAAATCCAAGGGGGCACGACCCGAATCCATCTCGTGTGCAGCCAGGACTACGACCCGTCCTACGGCTGCATCCAGAACGTGATGACTCAGCTCACGCATCACCTCGGGGGGGCCCAGGGCATCGCCAGCCACATGCTCCAGCTCGTGCGTCACCCCGCCCACTTCGTATCAACCCACTTCCCGCCCCAGCCGAACCCTCGGCTCAGAAGCAGGCTCTACAGCCAGCATGGCAATGACGGCGTCGAGTCCTTCACCGCCAACAGCTTCCTCTCCTGCCTGCTGGGATTGCTCCTGGTCGTGGAGCCCTACTACGCCACGGTCCTCTTCGGCTCGTCGCTCGACATGCTGGAGTTGATCGAAGACGGGCTGATGGACTTCGACGACGTGTTCGGCCACTTCGGCGCGTGGCAGGGAGGGCTGTTCCCGCTCTACAACACAGGCGAGCACGAAGGCAGCGCGCGCCTCCTCGCCGACGTCGACATCCAAGGCCTCCATCAGAACGTGCGTCAGCGGTTGTTGCAGCAGCTGCGCCAGGGCTTCGGCCCCGAGACCTGCGCGCTCTACAAGGCCCTCTTCATCCAGGCCCTGCACCGGTTGGCGCTCGATGCACGCGCGCCGCGGGTGCTCCTGTCCGCCCAGTCGTCACAGCCCTCGGGGGGGCCGCCGAGTCCCTCGAGCGATCGAAAGCGCGGCCCTCCTCCCGGAGGCGAGAACAACTTGTTGCTGTGACCTTCGCGTGTCCGCCACACGCGCATTTCCAGACGGAACGAAGGCGCGCGACGGCCGTTCCGCTTGACTCCGAACGGCGCATCACGGATGGGGCACTACCGCCTCGTGTTCCTGGAGACAGAGTCCATGCGCCGTGTCCTTCCGTTGCTTCTCGCCACGCTCGCCTTGGGGATGAGCGCCTGCGAGAAGAAGTCCTCTTCGAGTAACGCCGCGCCCGCGCAGGCCGGCTCGCCAAGCCCCCAGGCGGCCACGCCCGCGCCCGCGGACACGCTGCGCATCGGCGTGCTGGCGAGCCTCACCGGCGGCGAGGCCACCTACGGCATCTCCGCGCGCAACGGCATCATGCTGGCGCTCCAGGAGGCGAACGCGGCGGGCGGCGTCCACGGCAAGAAGCTGGACGCGCGCATCTACGACACGCAGGGGAAGCCGGAGGAGGCGGCGCAGTCCGCGACGCGGCTGCTCACGCAGGACCAGGTGGTGCTCATCCTCGGGGACGTGGGCTCCTCCGCGACGCTGGCGGTGGCGGAGAAGGCGCAGTCCGCGGGCGTGCCCGTCATCACGCCGAGCGCGACGAATCCCTCGGTGACGCAGAAGGGAGACTTCATCTTCCGCGTCTGTTTCATCGACCCGTTCCAGGGCTGGGTGATGGCGAAGTTCGCGCGTGAGCACCTGAAGCTGAACACGGTGGCGGTGCTGCGCGACAACAAGAATGCCTACAGTCTGGGATTGGCGGACACGTTCGTGCGCACGTTCACGGAGCTGGGGGGCAAGGTGGTGGCGGACGAGAGCTATTCCAAGGGAGACACGGACTTCCGCGCGCAGCTCACCGCCATCAAGAAGATGAAGCCCGAGGGTCTCTACATTCCGGGCTACTACAGCGACGCGGGCATCATCGCGCGGCAGGTGCGGGAGCTGGGCCTGACGGTGCCGATGATGGGTGGAGACGGCTGGGGTTCGGACAAGCTGTTCGAGCTGGGAGGCAGCGCGGTGGATGGCAGCTACTTCTCCAGTCACTATTCGCCGGACAATCCCGACGCGCGCACGCAGAAGTTCATCACGGACTACAAGGCGGCGTATGGAAGCGTGCCGGACGCCATCGCGGCGCTGGGCTACGACGCGGCGCGAGTGGCCGTGGAGTCGCTGAAGAAGGCGTCCCCGCCCTCGGGAGCCACGCTGCGCGACACGATTGCCACGACGCACGACTTCCCCGGCGTGACGGGCACGCTGAGCATGGACGCCAACCGCAACCCGGTGAAGCCCGCGGTCATCCTCAAGGTCGGCGAGGGCAAGACGACCTTCGTCACCACCGTGGCGCCCTGAGGCACGGCGGCCCGATGCGCCGTGCCTCGGGCCGTGTCACCAGAGGGGCGCGTCGTTCGTTACCCCCATCCACCGGGAGAGCGTGGAGGCCACCGCGCTCGTCTGGTTTTGCGTCGCGGTCACCGCGCCTCCCGCCACGGTGACCGACAGGTCGCCCGCCTGCGCCGCCTGGAAGTAGAACACCGCCTCGCGCTGCGCGCCTTCCAGCGGCAACGTGGTCACCGCCGCGTCACTGCAGTCGGGCTTCAGGTGGAACGTCACCCCCGCCGCCGCAGTCCCCGTCGCGGACACCGACACCGTGTCCGAGACCAGCGCCGCCAGGTTCCCCACCGTGTCCTGCGCCTGCACCACCAGCCTCGGTGAACACGCCTTCGCCACCACCGAGCGCTCGGGGTTGAGGAACACCAGCTTGCGGTCCGTCCCCACCGACAACACATCCACGTCGAACGTCGAGTCCGGACGCGTCGCGCGCGAATACCCCGGCCCCGTGATTGCGTTCAGGCTGATGACGTTCGCGCTCCCCAGGTCCGCGATGCCCGCCTGATACACATACCCGTTCGTCACGTCTGTCTTGTGGATGCGATTCTCCGTCACCTGGATGCGTGTCATCTCCGCCGGCGGAATCACGTTGCCATGCGCATCCGTCCCGTCCGCTTGCGCGAGGTTGATGCCCACGTCGTTCTCGTCCAGCGTGTTTCCGTCCAGCACCACGTCCTTGCAGAGCGGCGTCCCCGGTCCGTAGTACGCGCCGCCCACCACGAGGATGCCGGACGCGACGTCCAGCCCCGTGTATCCATTCGCCGTCACCGTGTTGCGGTTCACGCGCCCCGTCACGCCGTACCCGAGCTGGATGCCACTGGGCGCGATGAAGGCTTGCGGCCCCACACCCGTCACCGTGTTGTCGGTCAGCGTCGCATCCACCCTCCCCGACACCACGATGCCCGCCTTCTGATACCCAGACACTTGATTGCGCAGCACGTCCACTCGCGCCACCTGCGTCCCGCTCGTGGCGCCGCGCACGTCAATGCCCAGCCCCTCCTGGCAGCCGCTCCGCCCTTCCTTCTGATGGATGTCCCGCACCTGCGTGTCGGTGATGGCGCCGCTCGCCTCCTGCAACTGGATGCCCACGAGGCGATCCACTCCGGAGTCACAGAGGTCCGCGAGCCCACGCGCCGTCACCACCACCTGCCGCACGCTCGCCGAGGCCCCTCGGTTGCGCAGCACCGCGCCCTTCCAGTGCGAGGCCGGCGTCCCGTCCTGCTCCACCGCCGTCAGCGTGAATCCCCCGCCGTCGAACACGTAGCCATCCGGGACGTACACCGTGCCCTCCGTCGTGCAGTCCGCCGTCAGCGTCACCGTGCCTGTCCCCAGCGTCACCGCGCAGGGCCGCTGTGCGCCACATGAACGGCCGCCCCACGTCACCGGGAATGTGCGACTCACCCGCAGCCCCGCCGCGTTCGTCACCGTCACCGCGATGACCGGCAGCGTGTCCGCGGGCACGCACGACAGCTCCGTCCACGTCACCGTGCTCGAGGTCGCCGTGCTCGTCGGCGGCCCAACCGCACCGGTCGTCGCCGTCCACGTGAACGTCAGCGGACGCCCCTGCGGATCCATCGCCGCGACGTCGAACTGGAGCACCTGTCCCGCCACCGCGTCGGTCGAGGACTGCGCCGTGCTCGTGATGCGCGGTGGCTGCCGCTGCACCACGCACACGTCCAGCCCACGCGTCGCCTCGCCGCCGTAGGCATCTCGCATCGTCACCGTGAGCCGGCAGCTGCCGCACGTGTCCGAGCCCGGCATCGCCGTGGGCGTGAAGTGCGGCGTCGCCGCCGTCGCGTCGTCGAAGGTGCCCTCGCACGTGGCCGCCCAGCCATACGTCAGCGCATCCCCATCGTCGTCCGTGGCCGAGGCCTCCAGCGCCGCGGCCTCGTCCACCGGCAGCTCCGCCGAAGGCCGCGAGCCCAGCTCCGTCACCGCCGGCCAGCGGTTGAACACCGCCTGCGGCGAGGGCTCGCCCAACCCCGCCAGACCCACGCTCACCGCGAAGCCCAGCGTCGCCACCGCGCCGTGCGCGTCCGACACCGACAGCGTCACCGTCACGTTGCCCGCGTCCGCCGGTGCCGTCCACGTGGGCGCCGCGACCGCCGCGTCCGAGAACGCGCCCGCCGAGGCCTTCCACGCATACTTCAGCGTCGCCTCCGCGTCGTCCGGGTTCGGGTCATGCGCGCGCGCTCGCAGCGCCACCGTGGCGCCCGGCTTCACCACCGCCTCCGCGGCCACCACCGCGTCGATGACCGGCGCCACGTTCCCCACCGGCGGCTTCGTCGAAGCCACCTGCGGCAGCAGCAACAGCAGCGCGGCGTGATGCGGCGGAAGGTCCACCGCGTCCGCATCCAACGTGGCCAACGCCGAGCCCGCCGCGTCCAGCACCTCCGCGCGCACTCTCGCCGCGCCGGACTGGACGTGCGCCACCGACCCCGCCCACAAGGTGCCCGAGCCGGACAGGTCTCCCTCCACCGCCGCACCCTCCGCGGGCGTCGCGGTGGCCCTCACGCGCGCCACCGCGTCGGAGCGCAGCGAGCGAGGCAACACCACCATCAGCCGCACCGCACCCGAAGGCTCCAGGTCGAAGGAGGGCTCATCCGGGAGCGTACAGCCTCCCGCGAGCACCCACAGCGCTCCGGCAAACAAAGACAACCACCGCGTGTTCGCCTGATTCATCGTCAAGCCCCTCCCTGTCACGTCGATAGGAGCAGGTCCCACGATGCAAAGGAAGACGCTCATGTGTCACGCCGGCTCGTCTTCACGAACGAGCCACGCGTCCGCTGGACGACGTCCTGACGCGCGTGCGTCACCTACCCGGCGATGGCCTGTCTCGCGGCACTTTTCCGAGCCGGCTGCATGCTGTGGTCCCGCGCGTGCGCGCGCCCGAAGAACGCCGTCCCCAGCCCTGGCCCATCCGCATCGCCCACTGGGCCCATGTGCCGCTGCTCGTCATCATGGCGGGCAGCGGGCTCCAAATCCTCGCGGCCTATCCCAGGCTCGGCCCGCGCGGGCAGCCGTTTGACTGGTATCCCTTTCAAGGCGTGACACCGCCCGCGTGGACGCGGCTGGGAGACTGGCTCGCGGGCGCGCGTCACTGGCACTTCGCCTTCGCGTGGTTCCTCGTCCTCAACGGCGCGGTGTATGGGTTCTACCTGGCGCTCAGCGGCGAGTGGCGCCGCCGCGTCTTCCTCCCTCGCCGCGACGCGCGCAACGCGCTCCAGACGCTCGCGTTCTATCTGCGCCTCCGCAAGGAACCGCCCCAGCAGGGGCTCTACAACGGCCTCCAGCGACTGGCGTACTCGGGCGCGCTCCTGCTCGGGCTGTTCGCGGTGCTCTCCGGGCTCGTGCTCTACAAGCCCGTGCAGCTGCGCGGACTCACCGCGCTCTTCGGGGGCTACGACACCGCGCGCGCCGTGCATCTGGTCGTGCTCGCGCTGTTCGTCCTCTTCACGCTCGGACACCTCCTCCTCGTGGCGCTGCATCCGCGCGCCCTCGTCGAGATGGTGACGGGCGGGAGCAAGCCCCGTGCGTGATGCGCGCCTCACTCGACGGCGGCTGCTCGTGGGCGCCTCGGCGCTCGGGCTCGCCGCGTGCGATTCGAAGCGGCCCCAGGCGGGCTTCCTGGGCGCCATGGAGCGCTTCAACCTGCGTGCGCAGACGGCCCTGTTCAACCCGGAGCGGCTGGCGCCCGAGGAGCCCCTCTCCGCGCTCACGCCGCCCGGGCACTTCCCCGCCTACTTCATCTCGCCCCAGGTCCCACAGGCTCCCGTGAACTGGGCACTGAAGGTCGGCGGGCTCGTCGCGCGGCCGAGCGTGCTGACCTCGGAGGACCTGCGCCGACTGCCGCGCACCGACCTGCGCGTGCGCCACCACTGCGTGGAGGGCTGGAGCGCGGTGGCGTCATGGCACGGCGTGCGCGTGCGCGACGTGGCCGAGGCCGTGGGCGCGGACCCTCGCGCGGGCTACGTGGAGTTCCGCTCGTTCGACATGGGCTACGCGTCGTCGTGGGACCGGCCCAGCGCGATGCACGCGCAGACGCTGCTCGCCTACGGGATGAATGGCGAGCCCTTGCCCGCCGCGCACGGCGCGCCGCTGCGCCTCTATTCGGCGGTGAAGCTGGGCTACAAGATGGTGAAGTACCTCACCGAGGTGAACTTCCTGCCCGAGCCCACCGGGGGCTACTGGGAGGACCAGGGCTACGAGTGGTTCGCGGGCGTCTAGAGCCGCGCCGCTCACGCCTTGCTGCTGCGCATCACGCTGCCGCCAAACGGCGTGAAGCCGTTCTTGCGCAGCGCCTCGCGCTCGCCCATCAGCGCGCTCAGCGCCTCGTCGCGCGTGGCGAAGTGGTTCACCGCCGCGCCGTTGATGGCGCCGCTGGTGAGGATGAACATGCGCGTCATCTCGTCACCGCCGAAGCGGTAGGAGCGGTGCGTGTACTTCTCCAGCACCTCGCGGCGCTCGCGGCCGAACGTGCGGCCCGCGGTGAACTTCACCACCAACCCATCCAGGTTGATGAGCAGGTCCACCTTCCCGTTCCGGGTGAAGCGCTGAAACTGCTCCTCCACCTCGCGCCGCCACCGCACGACGTCCGCGTCACTGACGAGGACGCAGTCGGTGAAGCCGGCCGTGACCACGTCGTGCTGGGCGTCGTACTCGAAGGTCATGCTCCAGGCCATCTGCGCTCTCCCACGAACCGCTCGGCCGCGTGTCGCGCCGCTACGCCTGCGCGCTCCCTGCCAGATACGCCCCCAACAGGGCCGCGATTTCCGCCGGACGCTCCACCTGCGGGTAGTGCCCCGGTCCCGGCAGGTACGTCAGGCGCGCGCGACGAATGGGCGCCACCACCGCCTGCTTGAGAAAGGGCGCCGGAAGGAACGCGTCATCCGTGGCCACCACCAGCGTGGGCGCGGAGATGTTCGCGAGCTTCTCGGCGAAGCCACCCGCCGTCCAGGCATCGAAGCCCTGCTCGATGGCGGCCGCGGACACCGTCGCCGAGTCCTTGAGCAGCGCCTCCAATGCCTCGGGCGACAGCTGACGGCACGCCAACCCCAGGATGGTCTGCTGCTTGCCGCGATCGCCCGCCGAGGTGCGGAACAGGCCCGCCGCGTCCGCGGGCAGCGGCAGCCCCGCCGCCGGCACCGAGTTCAAGCACACCAGCCCGTCCACGCGGTCCGCCACCGTGGCGGCGATCCACTGCGCGACCTGACCACCCATGCTGTGGCCCACCACCGTGAAGCGCTTCGCGCCCACGTGGTCCACCACCGCGAGCACGTCCTGCGCATGCTGCGCCAGCGTGTGCCCCGTGGCGGGCCGCCCCGAGCCGCCCGTGCCGCGCAGGTCCGGAATCACCAGCCGCAGCCCCGTCGTCTCCAGGCGCTCCACCATCGCGTCCCAGACCGCGCCCGACACCATCCACCCGTGCACCAGCACCACCACGCGAGGCCCCTCGCCGATGACGCGATAGTGAATGGACGTTCCGTCAGTCGCGGAAATCGTGGGCATGAACGAATCCTTATTTAAGCGGACAGGCTTGGAATTATAAATTTAGCGGGAGCTGTAGCAAGCCATGAATCCTGTCCGTGCGTCCACCGGCTGCGCGGCTCCAACCCGACACGTCGCACGCTAGCTCGCCAGGCGGCGCACCCACCACGCCGCGGCCTCGCGCACCTCGCCGTCGCCGTGGGCCAGCGCCTGGCGCGCGTGAAACAGCGCCTGCGTCGGCGCGTCCTGCGCCACCACGCGCGCATACGTGAGGTGCGTCAGCGCCTCCGTCTCATTCACTTCCAGTGCGGCATCCAGCAACCGCCGCGCGCGCGCCATGCCGTCCCGCTGCCGCGCGTAGAGCAGGACCAGGTCGCACACCGTGGCCATGTCACGCGGGGCGAGCTGCACCGCGCCCTCCAGCAGCCGCTGGGCACCCGCGCCATCGCCCATGGCCGCCCGGAGCCGGGCCAGCGTGCGGCGCACCTCGATGGACAAGGGCGAGCGCGCCAGCGCCGCCTCCAGCACCTCCCGGGCCTCCTCCACCCGGCCCAGCGTCAGCAGCGCCAGCCCCTGCGCGCACGCCGGCAGCGGCTGACCGCTCTCGCGCAGCTCCCCGTCCGGGTTCGCCTTCGCCATGTCCGCGCCTTTCGCAAGAAAAACAAGTTTTTCTCGTCTTAAACGCCTGAAGTTGCTGCGTTTTGCAACTGTCTTGGCGGCCCGAGTCGGTTCAACCCCGCAGGAAAGATGAAATTTTGATGTAATTTCGCGAGGTTACGAACAGGCGCCGTCTCACCGCACCCAGGCGATTCCTCCAAGGGGCGCGGCGAGGCGGGAGGCGTCTGGCAGACTCCGGCGGGTGATGACGGATGAACGGGATGGGATGGGCGGCGCGACGGGTGCGCGACGCACGGTGCACTGCGAGGACGCGCTGAAGTGGCTGGAGGCGAGCCCCGTGCTGGAGGGGTGCTCGGTGGTGGCCTCGCTGCCGGACGTGTCCGAGTTCCCCGCGCTCTCGGTGGCCGAGTGGAAGGAGTGGTTCGTGCGCGCGGCGGGGCTCGTGCTGTCGCGCGTGCCTCCGAACGGCGTGGCGGTGTTCTACCAATCCGACGTGAAGAAGGACGGCGCCTGGGTGGACAAGGGCTACCTGGTGTCTCGCGCGGCGGAGGCGGCGGGCTTCGAGACGCTCTGGCACAAGGTGGTGTGCCGACGGACGCCGGGGACGGTGACGTTCGGGCGGCCGGCGTTCTCGCACCTGCTGTGCTTCTCGCGGGACGTGCGCGTGGACCTGGCGAAGTCCTCCCCGGACGTGCTGCCGGACGCGGGCGAGGTGACGTGGACGCGCGGGATGGGCGTGCGCGCGTGCCAGCTGGCGTGCCGCTTCATCCTGGAGCAGACGACCACGCGCACGGTGGTGGACCCCTTCTGCGGACACGGCACCGCGCTGGCCGTGGCCAACGCGATGGGTCTGGACGCGGTGGGGGTGGAGCTCAGCCGCAAGCGCGTGCGCAAGGCCAAGGCCCTGCGCGCGACCTGGACTCCCGAAGGGCTGGTGCTCTCCGGCACGGGCGCCTCGGGCCCGGAGCCCGAGGACGCCGACTGACGACTCAGGCCGCGGAGGCCGCGCTCACCGAGGCGACGTGCGCCTCCAGGGCCCCGAGGAACGGCTCGAACAGGCGCTCCTCCATGGCCAGCGCCGGCTCCAGCGTGGCGCCCACGGCGGCGAGGCGCGCGACGCATGCGTCCTCCAGGGTGCGGCGGTGGCTCTGCTCTTCCACCACCACGCGGCCCAGCTCCTCACGCACCACGGCGTTGCGGCTGGCGGCCTTGTAGAGCGGGTAGAGCACCATCGCGCGCCGCTCCACCACCGCGGTGGTGAGCAGGTAGTGCAGGTACACGTCCGACGTGCCGGTGAGGGACGTGGCCCACTCGGCCAGCCCGCGGTCCAGCGACTGGAACCACGTGGCCGCCTCGGTCGCGCACAGATGCTCCGTCACCTCGCCGCCCGCCACCGCGCACGCGAGGTTCTTGAAGGTGAAGGCATGGCGCGTCTCGTCCGCCAGGTGCCCGAGCACCTCCAGCGACGGGTGCCGGTCCGCCACGGTGCGCGAAATCTTCCGCGCCCCGATGAACTCCATCAGGGACAAGGTGTTGAGCCACCGCGCCTCGACCTCGGGCGTCTGGGCCAGCTGGCGGAGCACCGCCTGGATTCGGTCACGCATGGGGCGCCCCTCTAGCCCGACCCTGGCCGGGGCGCGAGCCCGGAGCGCGCCGCCCCCCGTGCCTCCCGCTTCTGTCCCCCTGTAGCCCCGCGCGTGCCGTGTGGGGCCATGTCAGGCGTAGGGCGTGCCCCGCGCGCTCGCGCTCATCATGGCCAGCCCGCGCTCGAACAGCTCCACGACCGCGGCGCGGGCCACCTCCGGAGCCTCGCCCTTCGCCATTTGACGGAGCCCCTCGCTGTAGGCGACCCGGATGGCCGCGACCACCTGGGCGGCCAGCAGCCGGGCGATGGGGTCCTCAGGGGGCGCGCCCACCTGTCCGGTCAGCTCCGCCACCAACACCGCCTCCGCCTCCTCGCCCATCTCGCGCAGCCGCGCTCGCAGCGCCGGGCTCTCGGCCACCATGCGCCAGAACCCCGCCACGCCCGCGCTCATCTTCACGAACGCGTGGTCGCTCTCCACCAGCGACCGCGCCAGCGCGCGCAGCACCGCGACCGGCGACGCCCCCTTGCGGCGCTCCTGGAACGCCTGCCGCAACAGCTCGACGCCCTCCTCCTGCCGGTCGAAGAAGAGGTCCTCCTTGCGCGGGAAGTAGTTGAACACGGTCATCTTGGAGACGTTCGCCGCCGCCGCCACCTCGGCCACCGTCACCGCGTCGAAGCCGCGCGCCAGGAACAGCCCCGTCGCCACATCCGAAATCATCTTCCGCGTCTCGCGCCGCTTGCGCGCCCGCAGTCCCTCGTCTTCCGCCATGCCCCGAAGCCTACCCCGAATCAAAACTTGTACTCGGTAAATATTTAGACTAAGTCTTGACTCATGGCGAACGAGACATTCGACGTGGTGGTCGTCGGGGCAGGGCCCACGGGGTTGGTGCTCGCGAGTGAGCTGGCGCTGGGCGGGGCCTCCGTGGTGGTGCTGGAGCGGCTGGAGGCCCTGGACCCCACCATCAAGGCGGGCTCGCTGGGCGTGCTGGCGGCGGAGGCGCTGGAGCGGCGCGGGCTGGGGCCGGCGATGGACGAGCAAGAGCGCCAGATGGGCGAGGCCGTGGCGAAGATGGTCCAGCAGTCGGGCGCCAAGGCGAACCCGCTGGCCCAGGGCTGGAAGAAGATTGGCGGCCACTTCGCGGGGCTGTTCCTCATCGACGCGAGCCGGCAGCGCGAGCCGGAGCGGCGCTTCCGCGGCGTGAACCAGCTGGGCCTGGAGACGATGCTGGGGGCGTACGCCCAAGCGCGCGGCGTGCCGGTGCGGCGGGGGCAGGAGGTGCTGGGCTTCACGCAGGACGACACGGGCGTGACGCTGGAGGTCCGCTCGGCGGAGGGCACGCACACGCTGCGGTGCGCGTGGCTGGTGGGCTGCGACGGCGGGCGCAGCGCGGTGCGCAAGCAGGCCGGCTTCGACTTCCCCGGCACCGAGCCCACGCTCACCGGCCATCAGGCCGTGGTGGAGTTGGATCATCCGGAGAAGCTGCTGCCGCTCGGCTGGCGGCGCACGCCGGTGGGGATGATGGCGTATGGCCCCACGCCCGGCCGCGTCTTCCTGCTCGAGTTCGACGGGCCGCCCGCGGACCGCACCGCGCCCGTCACCCGCGAGGAGATTGAGCGGAGCCTGCGGCACGTGAGCGGCACCGACGTGTGCGTGACGGCGGTGAAGACGGCCACCCGCTTCACCGACAACGCGCGCCTGGTCACCGACTACCGGCGCGGGCGCGTGCTGCTCGCGGGCGACGCGGCGCACGTGCACTCGCCCTTCGGCGGACAGGGGTTGAACCTGGGCGTGATGGACGCGGTGAACCTGGGCTGGAAGCTGGCCGCCACGGTGCGGGGCCACGCGCCAGAGGGGCTCCTGGACTCGTACACCGCCGAGCGCCACCCCGTGGCGGAGCGGGTGCTGGAGAACACGCGCGCGCAGGCCGCGCTGATGCGGCCCGACGCCCAGACGACCGCGCTGCGCGCCGTCATCTCCGGCGTCATGGAGACCGACGAGGGCAACCGCTTCTTCGGGGAGATGATGAGCGGCGTCACGAACCGCTACGCGCTGGGCAGCGAGCATCCCCAGGTGGGGCGGCAGACCTCCAACCGCGTCGCGACGGTGGAGCGCGGCGAGGTGCACCTCCACGCGCTGATGGGCGAGGGCGAGGGCGTGCTGCTCGACGCGGGCGACGGCGCCGCGTCCCAGCTCGCGAGCGCCTGGGCCCCGCGCGTGCGCGCCGTGCGTGTCCAGGGAGAGACGTCCCGGCTGCTGCGCCCGGATGGCTGCATCGCCTGGGCGACAGACGGCGGCGAGCTGACGGGGCTGCACGCGTCCCTGTCGCGCTGGTTCGGCGCGCCCCCCGCGCCGTAGCGCCCGCGCCGAGCGACGGGAAGGGCACTGGCCAACACAGTGCCGCGCCCCGGGTTTGACGGCGCGGACACCGGGCCGCTTTGCTCTCTCCGACAGAGAAAGCGCGGCGCTTCGCGGCGCCGCATTCCATGGAACGGCTGTGCCTGGTGCAGGGGGGTGACCAGCATGAGGCCACAGGAAGGGCTCTTTCATCCGCCCGGGGCCTTCAGTGCCTTGGCCGTGTGGCGGTTGAGCCGCGCCAGCGAGGGGGCCCAGGTGCGGGAGGCGGCCTCGCGCGTGCACGCCGAGCTGCGCGCCGCCGAGGGCGTCCACGCCGTGCTCGCCTTCGACGCGGCCCTGGTGTCTCCGCTCGCCGAGGGCGAACAGGGCGCGCCGCTTTTGCCGCGCCGTGGCGCCCACCTGCGCATCCCTTCCACGCAGGCCCAGGTGCTGCTCCAGCTGGGCGCCGACACCCAGTCCCGCCTGCAGTGGGCGCTGCGCCGCGCGGCCGCGCTCTTCGCCGGCGTGCTCGTCCCCGAGGAGGAGGTGCTGGGCGGCTGTCTCGACGAGACCTGCCAGGCCCCCACCGTCGAGGAGATTCGCCGCGCGGCCATCGTCCCCGCGGGCCCCCTGGCCGGCGCCGCGTGGGTGCTCTACCTGCGCTTCCAGCGCGACTCCATCCGCGCCCGGGCCCGCGCGCTGCGCCTCAGGGGTGACTTGTCTCGCGCGCGTCCCCACGCCGCCGCGCTCCGGCCCGCGCCGCTGCGAGGCGACACTCCCCCGCTGCGCCACCGCCGCGCGCCCGCGCCCGAGTCGTGGCCCCTCATCCGCCGCAGCTTTCCCTTCCACCAAGGCCCCGACGAGGGGCTGGCCTTCGTGGCCGCGTCCTCGGACCCGGCCCGGTTCCGCCGCGCGCTGGACGCCATGCTCGGGCCCGGACTTCCTCCCCCAGGCGCGCCGCCCTACCAGGCCTCGGCGGTGGGCGGCGGCCTCTACCTGGCCCCCCCAAGGCCCTGGTTCTCCGAGGTGACGCACCAGCCCCAGCGGCAGGTGGCGCCATGACGCCCGAGGAAGCGTCCAATGCTCGACGTTCGCGCGGGTGGGCCGATGCGGGATGCCGGACGCGTGCACATCCCTGCGGTCCTGGGGTCCTCGCGCGGTGGAGTCGCGCCCCAGGCTCCGGCGCCCGGCCATGAGCCGCCGCCCCCGCGCCTTCCCCGGGAGTGACCATGAGCGAGGGAACCGTGTACCAAGAGGCGCTGCGCCGGCTGCGGCTCCTGTCGCTGTCGCCGCCCTTCGCGAACCAGGTGCTGGAGGCCCTGGAGTCCGGCCGCCCCGGGCCCCTGCCCCTGCTGTACGAGGCGGGCGCCGAGGCGGGCCTGGCCCTGCCGGTCCTCCAGACGCGCGGCGCGGGCATCTACTTCGGATTCTGCGCGGCCCGACTCGCCGCGCCGGCCGTTCGCTTCGGCGCGCCGCTGTTCGGTGAGGGGCCGCGCGTGCAGTACCTGCTGCAGAACCTGGCCTTCTCCACGCTCGCGCACCCGCAAGCGCGGGTGCCGCAGCATGTGCTGGAAGAGGCCACGCGGCTGCTCGCCTCCGCCGTGGTTCCCCCCGCGCTGAGCACGCCCGTGGAGGCGTGGACGGCGCCGGTGTTCCGCCGGGTGGCGCAAGGGCTCGCGGGCGTGCAGTGGGCGGCGTACCTGCGCCTGCTGTGGGCGGGCACGGCAATGGAAGACACGGCCGAGGCCGCGGGACAGAACCTGGGCATCGCCGCGCACGTGGCGGAGGACATCCGCGCGCGCGCGCCGCGCTTCTACGCCATGCCCGAAGAGGACCAGCGCCAGGTGGCGGCCTGGGGACGCGAGGCCGCCGAGGACCTGCGCCGACACGGCCTGCGCTGTCTGGACGCCGCGCTGCGCAGGCTCGAACCCACGCTGCCGGAGGAGGGCACCCCATGAGGGAATCGAGCGCGTCGCTCGGGGAGGCGTTGCCCCTCGCGCCCAGACCCGGACGGGGTCCTCGGGTGCACGACCACGCGGGGATGGTGGAGGGGCTGCCACCGCCGGGACTGGACGCGGCCACGCTGCGCGGTCTCATCCAAGCCGCGCAGGAGGCCCTGCTCACGGAGTTGGCGCGCGCCATGGGGCCGCTGCCCCACCCCATCGAGCTGCTGGACCTGGGCTGCGTGCGCGGCGGGAGCCCGGTGTACTGGGCGGCGCGCCACGACGCGCAAGTGACGGCGGTGACGAGCGTGCCCTCGCACGTGGACATCGTGCGCCGCCGCGCCCAGGCCACGGGATTGGGGACGCGGGTGCGCACGCTGCTGGGCGAGCCTCGGGAGGTGCTCGGCCGCGCGCGCTTCGACGCGGTGGTGGCCGTGGAGGGAGGTCGCGCCCAGCCACGCGCCGACTGGTTCCGTCAGGCCCGCGCGCTGCTCCACCCGGGCGGCATCCTGGCCGTGGCGGATTGCTTCCAGGGGCCCCGGACAGGAGGCGTGGACGCGGAGCTGGACGAGGCGCGCGCCGCGGGGCTCGAGGTGGAAGCGCGGCGGGATGTGTCCTCGCGCGTGGTGGGCTTCTGGACACTCACCTCGGAGCTGCTCGCTCGCGAGACGGCCTCGGCGAGACACGCGCCGCGCGAGGCCCAACGCGAGCACCTGTCCTTGCAGCAGGGCTTGCTCGACGGGCGGCTCGAGTACGCGCTGCTCGTCCTGCGACGGCGCGACTGAGCCTGCACCCCTGGGGCGAGCCGGGGCCCGCCTGTCCGCTTGGACAGACGCCGGCCGGTGCGCGCCCATTCCGTGGGGCGGGATGGCGAGCGATGGCGCCAGCACCAGCCTATGGGCCAGTCACTCACCCATGGAGGTGTCGCGATGACGGGTTGGTCCAAATGGATGGCGCTGGGCGCGGTGGCGGCGACGATGACCCTCACCGGCTGCAAGAACGACCGGAACAACAACGGCTCCATCTCCTCGAAGGAGCACAGCGGTGGCGGCGTCGGCTCCACCGGCGCCAGCTACAACGAGGAGGGCACGGGTGGCAGCGGCAAGAGCGGCACCCACGGCAAGAAGGGCACCATGGCCGCGGACGCGGGCACCATGGGCATGGACGCGGGCTCCGGCGGCTCCGGCATGCTGGACGAGTCGGGCAGCGGCTCCATGGGCAACGATTCCTCGGGCTCCATGGGCGGCTCCACGGGGAGCAACTCCGGCAGCGGCTCCGACAGCACGCACTAGCGTCCGCGCTCTTCCAGGGGGGCGCTCCCCCTGGAAGAGTGGGCGCGCGGCATCGACTCGAGGTTCCACCGAAGTTCCAGGAAGGGGGGCACATGGCCAAGGCGATTCCCGAGGGATTCCACTCCATCACGCCGTACCTGTCGCTGCGCGATGCCTCGAAGGGCATCGAGTTCTACAAGAACGCGCTGGGCGCGAAGGAGCTGTACCGGCTGCCCACGCCCGACGGGAAGGTGGCGCACGCGGAGCTGCAGGTGGGCGACTCGCGGGTCATGCTCGCCGAGGAGAACCCCACCTGGGGCAACACGAGCGCGAAGGCCCTGGGCGGCACGCCCGTCATGTTGTGTCTCTACACGGAGAACGTGGACGCGCTCGCGGACCGCTTCGTGAAGGCGGGCGGCAAGGTGGTGCGCCCGGTGGAGAACATGTTCTACGGCGACCGGTCCGGCACGTTCGAGGACCCCGAGGGCTACCGCTGGACACTGTCCCAGCACGTCGAGGACGTGGCGCCCGAGGAGATGAAGACGCGCATGGCCAAGATGATGAAGGGCGGGTAGCGCCTCAGCGCCCCATCTGGCGCGGCTGCTATGGTCCTCCGGACAGCACCGGAGGACGGCATGCGAAGGTGGACGGTGGCGGTGGTGGTGGCGCTCGTAGGGCTCGTGCTCGCGTTGGGTCTGCTCGTGCATCGAGCACCGCGCAAGACCAAGCCTCACGACGACGCGGCGCAATCCCAGACATCGGCGCCGCGCACGGCACCGACAGTCCTCGTCCCCACAGACACGCGCCCGAGCCAGGGCACCGCGCACATCCGCGGCATCGTGTTCGACGAGCGAGGTCCCGTGGCCGGCGCGCGAGTCCTCGCCACCCGCGCTGAACCGGGCGAGACGCTGTCCGAGCGCACGTGCGAGCCACCTCCGGATCCGGAGCAAGACGCGGAGCAAGTCTTCGAGAAGACGCCGGTGCCCTGCAGCCAGACGTCTCACCGCGCATTCATCGACCTGGTGCGCCTGCGCGAGGGCGAAGCACCCGTGTACGCGGAGACGGTCTCCGCCCCAGGCGGCACGTTCACGCTCGAAGGGCTCCCGGATGGCATCTTCACGCTCTGGGCCGAGAGCGCGCGCGGCGCCACGGTGCGCTTCGGAGTCTTCACGGGCACGGAGGGATTGGAGTTGCACCTCGGTGGCGCGAGCAACGTGGCGGGGGTCGTGTGGGAAGAGGACTCCTTCACCCCCATTCCCCATGCCCGGGTGACCGCCGTCTCTGACAAAGACACACGCTTCTTCGACGCGGTCGCGGACAAGGAAGGGCGGTTCCAGCTCGGCCCTCTGCCTGACGAGGTGAACATCCTGGTGGTCGTCCACGCCGACGGGTGGAACCCAGCGATCGTCCCACTCCCCATCATCGAGAACTCGCTCTACCCCGTGCGCCTCTCCCGCCCCCGCGTGCTTCACGGTCGCGTGGAGGAGCGCGGAGTGCCCGTCGCCGGGGCCAAGGTCCACCTCGAACTCCAAGGCGACGGCATGGGCGCCGAAACAATGAACACCACCTCGGACGAGCAAGGACGCTTCGTATTCGAGTCGCTGCCCATCGATGCCTACGAGGTCACCGCGAGGCATGCGAAGAGCAGGGGCCGCGCGCTCGGCAGTCTGTCGGAGCCTCAACCCGCCGAGGTGGTGATCTCGCTGGTCGATATGCTCTTCGCGGAGGGCTCGGTGCGCGACGACACCGGGAAGCCCGTGACGGGCGCGACCGTGGCCCTGACCCTGGAGAACGGTCCCTATCTTCGAGTCGAGCGGCAGGTCCACGAAGACGGACACTTCCGCGTCGGCCCCCTGGAACCCGGGACGTACACCGTCAGGGCCAGCGCGCCGGGATATCTCTCGTATCACGACGGGACGTTGAGTCTCGCCGCGGACACGAAGCCGCTCGAACTCGTCCTCCAGCGAGCGAGCCTCATCGAAGGACAGGTGCTCGATGGCGCGAAGCAGCCGGTCGCATCCGTCACCATCGAGGCGTGCCTGATGGGTCCCCGGACGCTCTCCGCGATCGACACGCTGACGTGCGAGCGGGGCATGTCCGATTCGGACGGACACTTCGAGGTGGAGATCTCCAAGCCCGGCGAATACCGCGTCGAGGCCCAAAGCGAGCAGCACCTAAGCGTCCCCGTGACGGTGCGAGGCCCGGCCCAAGGTGTGCTCGTCACGGTGAGGCGCGGGGCTCGCATCTCCGGTGACGTCCTCGACGCGAAGGACCAGCCGCAGGAGAGCGCGTCCATCTCCCTTTGGGAGAACAGCCCCTCGGACGAACCCGTGCCGTTCCCGGTGCGGACGGTGACCGCGGACGCGCAGGGCCACTTCACGCTCCAGGGCCTGCCGGCGGGCCATTACGTCGTGGAGGCCACGCAGACCGAGGGTGGCGTGGAGCGCACCGCGACCCAGAACCTCGACCTGAGCGACGACGCCGAGGCACAGGTGACCGTGCGGTTCGAAGCGGGATGGTCGCTCGCCGGCGTCGTGGTGGATGGCGCCGGACACCCCATTCCGGATGCCCGACTTCGCGCCACCGTGGCGCAGAACGTCCTCCCCTCCTGGAAGCAAGGCATCGTGTCGACCGGCTACCGGGGTGTCGCCATGCCGCTGGGTGCGCGCACGGGGCCCGATGGTCGCTTCGTCCTGCGCCAACTCATGGCGGACGCGTACGACCTGGAGGTCTTGAAGAGTGACTTCGTCTGTCGAGACGCCAATCCCTGCCAGCGCGTGGAGCGCGGTCAGCCTGAGGCTCGCGTCGTCATGGAGCGCGTGGCTCAGGTGCGAGGACGCGTCGAGGGGCCCGACGGCGCGCCCCTCACCCAATTCTGGGTGAACACACAATCCTTCGCGAACAAGACGGGCACCTTCTCGCTCCCCATCAACGAGACCGGGACCGTGCCCTTCACCATCACCGTGCCCAAGCTCGCGCCCTTGTTCCGCTCGGTGGAGGTGCGCCGCGGCGAGGACGTGGACCTGGGCACCTTGCGCATGGAGCACGGCCGGACGTTGAGCGGACGCGTGGTGGATGCGGAGACCTCTCAGCCGCTGGAGGTCGGCTTGCTGATCTCGGCGCTGAGCAGCGACCCCGACTACCCGCAACAGCACCGGCTCCATCACTCCTCCGCGGATGGGACCTTCCGGCTCGAACACATCTCCACCAGTCCCTTCGCCCTGAAGATTGACGAGCACCGCGCGGGGTATCTGCCCAAGGAACTGGTCATCACTTCCGACATCGAGCAACTCACGGTGAGGATGGAGCGAGGAGCGCGCCTCGAGGTCGACGTGCGCGACGCACACGGACAGCCTCTGCCAGCCACAGTCGAGCTCAACGGCGGCGACCTGGGCGACCGACGCATCGGGCCCGAGGATCCGAAAGTGGTCACGGGACTTCCTCCCGGAGCCTACGTGGTGCGCGCGGACGCCGAGTCCCACGCGCACATTCCCAGTCAAACGGTGACGGTGCCCGCGACCGGCAAGGTCTCCATCACCCTGACCGAGCAGGTGAGGGAGGGCGGAGCCACGTTGAAGGTTCACGTGATGGACCGCAACGTGGAGCAACTGTTGTGGGTCCCCGGCATCGTGCCGTTTCCGCTCACCATGCCTGTCATCGACCAGGTGTTCGACCAAGGCACGCGTCCCGACGCCTGGGAGCCCATGGACATCGCCGTGTTCCATCACCTCCCGCCTGGCCCCTCCACGCTCGTCTTCACCTATTCCTGGGGAGACACCTCCCTCTTCGCCAAGGAGGACATCAACCTCCCCGCGGAGGGCACCGTCACCCGCGAGGTGCGCCCCAAGTGGACGGAAGTGCAGAATCCCTAGGACCTGAGGCGCAGTCCGACTCGCCAGGTTCGCGCCATCTGGCGGGTCCTCGACGCCTGTGACCCGCACACTTCCACGGGTTGTCCACCAGCCATCGCACGACGCGGCGGAAAGTCGGGGCCGCGTCGAGTCTCGGTTACGGTGCGAGCCGATGCGTTTCTCCTTCGTCCACGCCGCCGACCTGCACCTGGATACGCCGTTTCGCGGAGTGGCGTCGCAGGCGCCCCTGCTCAACCGCTTCCAGTCCGCCACCTTCCAGGCCCTCACCCGCATCGTCGACTTGTGTCTCCGCGAGCGCGTCGCCTTCCTGCTCCTCGCGGGCGACCTCTTCGACGTGCGCGACCGCTCCGTGCGCGCTCGCCTCGCGCTGCGACGCGAGCTGACTCGCCTGGACACCGCGGGCATCCAGACCTTCATCGTCCACGGGAATCATGATCCGCTCAGCGGCGACACCGGCACGCTGGGACTCCCCGCCTCCGTGAAGGTCTTCGGCCCCGAGTGGGAGGACGTGGAGGTCCGCCGCGAAGGCCGCCGCCTGTGCCGCGTGCAGGGCGTGTCCTATCCAGACGTCGAGGTGCGCGAGAACCTCTCCGCGCGCTTCCGTCGCACCGGCCCCGACTTCTCCGTGGGCCTGCTGCACACCAACCTGGGCGGCGCGGAGGGCCACGCCAACTACGCACCGTGCACGAGCGCGGAGCTGGCCGCGCGCGGACTCGACTACTGGGCCCTGGGCCACGTGCACACGCGCGCCGAGCACCTGCTCGCCGGTGGAGGCGTGGCCGTCTACCCAGGCAACCCGCAGGGCCGACACGTTCACGAGACCGGCGAGCGCGGCTGCGTGCTCGTCGAGGTCGAGGACGGCGCCACCCGCCGCAGCTTCGTGCCCGTGGACCGCGTGCGCTGGCACCGGCTGGAGCTGCCCCTCACGGGCGTGAAGTCGCTCGACGCGCTGCAGGCCCTGGCTCGCGAGCTGGTGGACTCACGCTGCGCCAACGAGCTGGATGGCCACGCGGTGCGACTCACCCTCGTGGGACGCGGCCCGCTGCATCGCGAGCTGGCGCGCCCAGGTGCACTCGCGCAGCTCGAAGTGGACCTGCGCGAGCAGTTCGCCCACGGCCACCCGCCCGTGCTGCTGGAGTCGCTGCGCGATGGCACGCGCCCGGAGCTGGACCTGGACGCGGTGCGCGCCGCGGGCGGCTTCATGGGCACGCTGCTCACCGAGGCCGAGGCCCTGGCGCACGACGAGAACGCGCTGACGGCGCTGTGGCATGACGAGGAGCTGGCCAGCCTGGGGCAGCGGCTCAAGCGGCTGGGCGTGGACACGCTCGAGGCACCGCGCCCGGAGCTGCTCGCGCGCGCGGGCCAGCACGTGGTGGAGCACCTTCACGAGGAGACGCCGTGAAGCCCGGGCTGCGCATCGACGGCTTCCAAGTGCAGGGCTTCGGCCACTTCGCGGGCTTCTCCAGCGCGCTGCGGCCGGGGCTCAACCTCCTCTACGGTCCAAACGAAGCGGGCAAGAGCACCCTGTTGGCCTTCCTGCGCGGCGTGCTGTTCGGCTTCGAGAAGCGCGGCCAGGCGGAGCGCTACGAGCCCGAGTCCGGAGCCTTCGGCGGAGAGCTGCGCCTGGAGACAGGCGCGGGGCCGCTGGTGGTGCGCCGCCTCGCGGGCCGCCGCTCCGAGGGCGAGCTGACGGTGCACGGCCCGGACGGGGACGCGTTGCCTGAGTCCTTCCTGCGCGACGCGCTCACGCATGTCCCGCGCGAACTCTTCTTCGAGGTCTTCGCCTTCCGCCTGGATGAGCTGTCGTCCTTCCAGAACCTCGCCGAGCAGCGCGGTGTCTCCGAGGCCCTCTTCGCCGCGGGCATGCGCGGCGCGCGCCGACTACCGGACGCGGTGGAGCGGCTGCGCAAGGACGTGGACGCGCTCTACGCGCCGCGAGGGCAGAAGCCCGAACTCAACCGCGTGATGCGCGAGCTGGAAGAGGTGCAGCGCCAGCTCCGCGAGGTGGGCGACCGGCCCGCGCGCTACTTCGAACAGCGCGAAGCCCTGGGTGCCCGAAGCGCGGAGCAACAAGCACTGGAGGCCGAGCTGCGCGCCACCGCGCGCGAGGTGGACCGGCTGTCCCGGCTCGACTCGGCGCTGGGGGACCTGACAGAGCTGGCTCGGCACCACGCCGAGCGCGAAGCACTCCCGCCGCTGGAGGGCTTCCCCACCGCGGGCGCGGCCCGTCTGGACGACATCCTCCAGCGCCGCAAGGCGTACCGAGCCCAACAGGCCCAGCTCGCCGAGCGGCTCTCCTTCTGCAGCGGTGAGCTGGCCAGGCTCGCCGCGCCGTGGCCCGTGCGCGAACGCGCGGACTTGCTGCGCGCCGCGCTCGCCGCCTTCTCCGAGCGCTCCGAGCTGATGCGCGGACTGCCCGCCCGCCGCGCCGCGCTCGCCGCCAAGCGTCGGCAGGTGGAGCAGGGCCTGGGCGAGTTGGGGCTCTCGGTGGACGCCGTCGGGCTCCTCGCGCTGGACCTGAGCGCCAGCGCGCGCGGCGAACTGGAGCGTGTGGCCGGCCGCCTGGAAGCCGCGGACACCCGCTGCCGTGAAGCCGAGTCCGCCCGAGCCAGCGCGAGAGAAAGTCGCGAGCGCCTGGAGGACACCGCCGTCCGAGCGGAGACCGAGCACGCCGTGCTGCCCGACGCGCGCCCCGCCCAGGTCCGTCAGCGGCAAGCCGCGGCGGCCCGCTTCCGCACCGCCCGAAGCGACCTGGAGCGGCTGGGCGAACAGCGGTTGGAGCTGCGCCGCCAGATCGACAGCGTGCGCGTGCAAGGCGAGCCCGCGCCGTCACAGTCGCCGCTGCCCGCGTGGCTGGTGGGCGTGGGCATCGCGCTGGCCCTGTTGCTCGCGGCCGTTGCGGGGCTCGTGTCCGGGTGGCTCATGGCGGTGCTGTGCGGTGGCGTCGCGCTCGCGCTGGTGGGGCTGCTGGCCTATGCGCGCCAACGGGTGGAGGCGACCCAGCATGCCCACCGCGAGGCCCACGCGGCTCGTCAGCGCTGGAGACAACAAGAGGAAGAGCGACTGCGCGCGACGCTGGCGACCCTGGCGACGCGGGAGGAA
Source organism: Myxococcaceae bacterium JPH2 (assembly GCA_016458225.1). Classification (NCBI taxonomy): domain Bacteria; kingdom Pseudomonadati; phylum Myxococcota; class Myxococcia; order Myxococcales; family Myxococcaceae; species Myxococcaceae bacterium JPH2. Next base: position 724,841 of record JAEMGR010000003.1, read on the forward strand.
CTCATCCTCCGCGAGCTGCTCGGTGCCTCCTCCGACCTGGGTCTGGCGCCGGGCGCATCCCTGGCGGACCTGGCCGCGCGAGACACCGCGCTGCTGGAGGAGCTGCACCAGGCCGAGCGGCGGGAAGCACTCCAGCGCGAGCGCGACGCCCTGCGCACCCAGCGGGACGCGGCCCTGCGCGATGAGCAGCGCGCGGAAGAGTCCTTCCAGCTCGCCGGGGCGCGGAGTCAGGCGCTGCGCGCGGAGCTGGGCGCCTTCCTCGAGGCCCGACGCTTCCCCGCCACCGCCACCGCCTCGACGGCCCGCGCGCTGTGGAGCGACGCCGCCGCGCTCCGGCAGCGGCTCCAGGATGTGATGGCGGATGAGGCCGCGCTCGCCGAGGACGAGGCCACCTGCCACGAAGCCGCCGCGCGCCTCCAGGCCGAGGCCGCTCGCGCGGGCCTGCCACCGGGCGCCGTGGAGGCCGTGGCCGCGCGAATCGCCGCCGCGCTCGACGAGGTGCGCACCCAGACCGCCGAGCAGCGCCAGCGCGAGTCCTCGTACCACGACCTCCTGGCGGACAAGGCCCTGCTGGACCAGCACGTCCGCGATGAGGACGGCGCCCTGGAGCTGCTCCTCGCGAAGGGTGGCTGCGCGGACGAGGAGTCCTTCCGCCGCCGCGCCGGACAGGCCCTGCGCTACGCGGAGCTGACCGCCCGGGTGCGCGAGCTGTCCCAGCGCATCGAGGCGCTCACCGGCCTGGACGACGGCGCGGCCCGCGAGGCCGCGCGAGAGGCGGGCGGCGAGGCCGGCCTGAAGGAGGCCCTGGACTTCCTGCGCGAGCGCCACCGCGTGGGCAGCGAGCGGCTCAAGGCCGTCCTCACCGAGCAGGGCGCGCTGAACAACCAGCTCCAGCAATGGGAGAACGACGAGCAGCTCGCCACGCTGCGCATCCAGGAGGAGTCCCTGCGCGCCCGCGCCTCGGAGCTGGCCACGCGCTACGCGGCGGACCGGCTGGCGCTGGCCCTGCTCGGCCGAGCCCGTCGCCGCTTCGAGGAGGAGCAGCAGCCGCGCGTCATCCAGCTCGCCAGTGAGCTGTTCTCCGAGCTGACCCAGGGACGCTACCGCCGCGTCTTCATGCCCGCGGGCGGAGAGCGGGAGCTGCGCGTGGGCGATGGACAGCGGGACTGGACCGCCGAGCAGCTCTCCCGCGGCACCCGGGAGCAGCTCTTCCTGGCCTTCCGCCTGGCCGCCATCCGTGACTTCGGTGAGAAGAACGGGGCCCTGCCCCTCATCGCGGATGACGTGCTGGTGAACTTCGACCCCGAGCGCGCTCGGGCCGCCGTCCGCCTGTTCGCGCGGCTGGCCGAGCGCCACCAGGTCATCGCCTTCACCTGCCACCCCTGGCTGCGGGCACAGTTCGAAGCGGAAGGGGCCTGCGTGCGGGAGCTGTCCTCCTCGACCGCGCGCTTGGCCGGTACCGGCACCGAACCCTAAAAAAAACACTGGGAGCGCGCCCCCTCGACGCGCTCCCAGTGACATGCGTTTCTCCCCCAGAGAAACGCTCCCCCTCTAGAAGCCGTGCCCCCCGGCACGACTCCATCGCCCCATCAGACGCGATGCGCCCGAATCCTTGAGCGCGGGGACAACCGCCCCACCGCTCCCCCTCTGACTGCACAGACGCTGAGCGTCTGAAACCTTGAGCACCGGAACATCCCTCCGGCACTCCCCCCGCCCCACGGATGCTCCGCACCCGCTTCCTTGGGCACCGGCGGCTCTGCCCCCAGCGCCCCGACCTTTGTCTTGAAGACGCCACCCCGCCGATTCCTTGATTTTGGACATCTTTATTTTTCGCCCGGCCTTCCCAGGACCCAGGCGAAGGGGGCCTCCGGTCCCGGCCGAGCGCCCGAGGGGGGCCGGGCACAGATTCAGCGGGTGCGTTCCGGAGCAGCGCCGCGCACGGGGACCCGCCCCATGAGTCAGGCGTACGCCATCACCGAGACCCTTCAGGAAGGCGGACGGCTCCGCTGGTACCGCGCGACCCGGCTCGCGGACGGGCGCCCGGTGCTGCTGAAGGTGCTGGACCCTCAGCGGGGCCAGCCCGAGGACGTGGAACAGCTCCGTCACGAACAGGCCCTGGCTGAAGCGCTGGACCTCCCGTCGCTCGTGCGTCCGCTGGCCTGGGACAGCTGGCGCGGCATGCCCGCGCTGGTCCTGGAGGACTCGGGCGGGCAGCCCCTGGAGCGACTGCTGGGCGCCCCCGTGCCGCTGGAGCGCGTCCTGGAGCTGGCGGTGCGCATCGCGGCGGCGGTGGCGGCGCTCCACGCGCGGGACGTGCTCCACAAGGACCTCAAGCCCCCCCACATCTTCGTCCACCCGACCACCTCCGAGGTGAAGCTGACCGGGTTGGGGCTCGCCTCGCGGCTGCCGCGCCACCCCGAGCCCGCTCCCGCGCCAAGGCGAGTGGAGGGCTCCCTGCCCTACCTCGCGCCGGAGCAGACGGGGCGCACGCACCGGGCTCCGGACCTCCGCGCCGACCTGTACGCGCTCGGCGTCACGCTCTACCAGCTCCTCACCGGCCGGCTCCCCTTTGAAGCGGGGGACGCGCTGGAGTGGATCCACTGCCACGTGGCGCGCCCGCCGCGCTCGCCCTTCGAACTCGTGCCGGACCTGCCTCGGCCCGTGGGAGAGATTCTCCTCAAGCTCCTGGCGAAGATGCCGGAGGACCGCTACCAGAGCGCGCGCGGGCTGGAGGATGACCTGGCGCGGTGCCTGGAGCAGTGGCGCGCGCATGGACGCATCGAGCCCTTCGCCCTCGACGCGCGGCAGGTGTCCGGCCGGCTCCAACCGCCGCGCAAGCTCTACGGCCGCGACGCGGACGCGGCCACCCTGCACCGCCACCTCCAGCACGTCATCGACACCGGGACGCCCGAGCTGCTCCTCGTGTCCGGCTACTCCGGCATCGGCAAGTCCACGCTGGTGCGGGAGCTGCTCGCGCCCGAGGCACGGGCTCGCGGCGCCTTCGTGTCCGGCAAGTTCGAGCAGTACCAGCGCGACCTCCCCTACGCCACGTTCGTCCAGGCGTTCCGCGAGCGCGTGCTGGAGCTGCTCGCGCAAGGTGAGGAGCGCATCGCGACGTGGGGCGCGCGCCTGCGCGAGGCCCTGGGCATCAACGGCCAGCTCGTCGTCGACGTGATTCCTCAAGTGGAGCTGCTCATCGGGCCGCAGCCTCCCGTGCCCGAGGTGCCCCCCGCCGAGGCGCGCAACCGGTTCCGCACCGTGCTGCGTCGGTTCATCGGCGTCCTCACTCAGGACGGGCAGCCGCTCGTGTTGCTGCTGGATGATCTCCAATGGGCGGACTCCGCGAGCCTCGCGCTCCTCCAGGACCTGCTCACCTCGCCGCACGCGCACCCCCTCTTCATCGTGGGCACGTACCGGGACAACGAGGTGACGCCCCGGCACCCGCTGACCTGGATGCGCGACGAGGCGCGGCGCGAGGGCGCGCGCATCACGAACCTGGACCTCGGTCCGCTCGCGGAGGAGGACGTGGCCGCGCTGCTGGCCGACACGCTGCGCGGCTCGCGCGAGGACGTGGCGCCGCTCGCCGGGCTCGTTCACGAGAAGACCGCGGGCAATCCCTTCTTCACGCTCCAGTTCCTCGCCGCGCTCTACGAGGAGCACCTGCTCGAATTCGACGGGCAGACCCTGGCCTGGCGCTGGGACCTGGAGCGGATCCGCGACAAGGGCTTCACCGACAACGTCGCCGAGTTCATGGCGGACAAGCTGCGGCGACTTCCTCGGGAGACCCAGGAGGCGCTCGGCCCGCTCGCCAACCTGGGGTCGCGCGCGGGACTCGACCTGCTCGCGAGGTTCCTCGAGCGCGACGAGACCCGGACCCGCGCCGCGCTCGAAGAGGCCGTCCGCGCGGGACTCCTTCGTCCGGAGGAAGAGAGCTACGCGTTCGTCCACGACCGCGTGCGCGAGGCAGCCGCGTCACTCGTCCCCGAGGAGCAGCGCCCTGCCCTGCACCTGCGGCTCGGCCGCATGCTGCGCGCGCGCCTGACGCCCGAGTCCCCCACCGAGCAGCGCTTCGCCGCCGCGCATCAGCTCAACCTGGGGCGGCATCTGCTCACCGACCCCGAGGAGCGCGAGGACCTGCGCCGGCTCGACATGCAGGTGGCCGCCCGCGCGAAGGCATCCGTCGCGTATGCCTCCGCGCGCGACCACTTGCGACTGGCCACGGAGCTGCTCCCCGAGGAGGCCTGGGATGCGCATCCCGCGGAGACCTTCGCGCTCTACCTGGAGCGCTCCGAATGCGAATACCTGGCTGGAGACTTCGCGTGCGCGGACGCGCTGTTCCATCTGCTCGTCGACCACGCGCGCACGGACGTGGAGCACGCGCGGATCGCCATCCTGCGCATGCGGCTGTATCAGGTGTCCGGGCGCTACAGCGACGGAGTGGACGTCGCGCTGGAGGCCCTGGCGCGGCTGGGCGTGACGTTCCCCGAGTCGGCATCGGAGCTGCGCGCCGCGACGCAGGCCAAGGTGCAGGCCGTGCCCAACGACTTGCACGGCCGCCGCATCGAGGACCTTGAAGAGGCGCCGGTGGTCACCGACCCACGCGTGCGAGCCATCCTCGACCTGCTGGCGGAGTCCATCCCGTGCGCGTCCATCAGCCGGCCCGAGCTGTTCCCCGTGCTGGCCCTGGAGGCGGTGCGCGTCTCGCTGCGCGAGGGGAACACCGAGGCGTCCTGCTTCGCCTACAGCGCTTACGGTTCGATGCGGGTGTCCCTGTTCCAGGACATCCCCTCGGCCTTCGCGTACTCGGAGATGTCGCTGCGCCTCAATGCGCGGTTCCACGACGTGCGGCGCCGCGGAATGCTCCTGCACCTGCACGGCAACTTCATCCACTCGTGGGGCCGGCCCTTCTCCGCCACGCTGCCCATCGTCGAGGAGGCGTTCCGCTCCTGCCTGGAAGTGGGCGACCTCGTCTTCGCGGGCTACCTGTCCGCCCTCACCGTGTGGCTGCACTGGGAGCTGGGCGAGCCGCTCGACGCGGTGCTGGAGGCTTCGCGCCCGTATGCCGCGTTCGCGCGCGACAGCCACAACGAGCCCATGTACCAGTCCATCCGCGCGCAGCAGCAGTTCGTGGCCGCGCTGCGCGGACGGACGCGGGGCCCCACGCGACTCGATGACGCCACCTTCGACGCCGAGGCGTGCCTCGAAGCGCTCACCCGGGTGAGCGCCCACACCGCGCTCGCGTTCTTCCACGTCATCCACGAACTGACCGCCCTCATCCAGGATGAGCCCGAGGAAGCGCTGGAGGCGGCCCTGCGCGCGGCACCCTGGGCCCGCGCGCTGATGGGTCTGCCCATGGAGGCCACCCACACCTTCGCGCTCGGACTCACGCTCACCTCACCCGCGGCACTCGCCGCCGACGCCGCCCGCCGCCAAGGACTCCCCTCGCTCCAGTCCCTGCTCGACCGGCTCGAATACTGGGCGGAGCACAGCCCGCGGAACTACCGCGCGCCCTACCTGCTGCTGTCCGCCGAGGTCGCGCGCGTCGAGGGCCGAGAGACCGAAGCCGAGCGCCTGTACCCCCAGGCCGCGCTCGCCGCGCGCACCAGCGGCCTCTTGCACCACGAGGCCCTGGCCCACGAGCGCGCCGCCGCCTTCCACCGTGCCCGCGGCGCCGATGCCCTCGCGGACGAAGCCCTGCGCGACGCCCGAGCCGCCTATGTCCGCTGGGGCGCCGAGGGGAAGGTGCGGCGGCTCGACCAGCACCACCCGAGTCTGGCGGAGGTCCGCGCCGCGCCCACCAGCGCCACCGTCGCGGTGTCCAACGAGCAGCTCGACCTGCTCGCGGTGGTGAAGGCTTCGCAGATCATCTCAGGCGTCATCGAGCGAGGCGCGCTGATCCGCACGCTGCTGCGCGTGGTGCTGGAGCAAGGCGGTGCGCAGCGGGGTGTGCTCGTCCTCGCCCAAGGGGAGGACCTGCTCATCGAGGCGGAGGCCACCCTGGAGGACAACCGCGTGGAGACCGCGCTGCACCCCTCGCTCCCGGTGGTGACTTCTCCCACGCTCGTGCCGCCATCGCTCCTGCGATACGCGGCCCTGACCGGGGCGCGGGTGCTGCTGGACGACGCCTCGCGCAGCGACCGGTTCTCCCAAGACCCGTACATCGCGCTGTGTCGGCCTCGCGCGGTGCTGGCGCTGCCCGTGCGCCGGCAGGCCCGCGTGGTGGGACTGCTCTACCTGGAGAACAACCTGCTGACCGGGGCCTTCACGCCCGAGCGCCTCGCCGCCCTGGAGCTGCTCGCGTCCCAGGCGGCCATCTCGCTGGAGAACGCGCAACTGCTCGCGCGAGAGCGGACCTCGCGCGAGGCGGCCGAGGCGGAGCGACAGCGCTCCACCTTCCTCGCCGAGGCGGGCGCGCTGCTGTCCGAGTCGCTCGACGCCGACGAGACGCTCGCGCGCCTGGGACGGCTGAGCGTGCGCTCGCTGGCGGACTGGTGCGTCATCGACCTCGTCATGGAGGGAGGCGGCATCCGCCGACTCGCGGGCGCTCACGCGGACCCGTCCAAGGAACCCCTGCTTCAGGAGCTCCGACGGCGCTACCCACCCCGACGCGACGCGATGCACGTGACCCCCAGCGACCTGCAACGCGACGAGCCCCTCCTGCTCCCGGACCTGTCGGAGGAGTTCCTGCGCGGGACCTCCGACGACGACACGCAGGCGCGGCTCCTCCGCGAGCTGGGCACCCGCAGCGTGCTGGTGGTTCCGCTGATGGCGCGCGGGCAGGACATCGGCGTGCTCACCCTCGCCTCGGGAACACCCGGCCGCTGGTCGCGCGCCGACCAGACCCTCATCCAAGAGGTGGCGCGCCGGGCTGCGGTGGCCATCGACAACGCGCGGCTCCACCAGGAAACCCAGCGAGCCGTCCGCATGCGCGACGAGTTCCTCTCCATGGCGGCCCACGAGCTGCGCACGCCGTTCACGTCCCTGCGACTCCAGCTCCAGAGCCTCCAGCGCGCGGTGGATCAGGAGCGGGTGCACCTGCCGGACACGGAGGGCCGCAAGCTCTCTCGCGCGCTCGCCCAGTCAAACCACCTGGTGGAGCTGGTGAAGACGCTGCTCGACGTGTCGCAGGTCAGCGGCGGGCAGGTCATCGTGGAGCCCGGACCGGTGGACCTCGCGGAGCTGGCGCGAGAGGTGACCCGTCGCTTCGAGGAGGCGTTCGCGCGCGTGGGCTGCCGGCTCGTCCTGCACACCGTCCCCTGCCCAGGCCAGTGGGACGGGCCCCGGCTGGAGCAGGTCCTCACCAACCTGCTCACCAACGCGCTCAAGTTCGGCGCGGGCCGGCCCATCGAGGTCACCGTCGAGGCCGAACCGGGGCTGGCGCGGCTGACGGTGCGGGACCATGGCATCGGCATCGACCGGGAGCGCCAGCCTCGGCTCTTCGAGCGCTACGGGCGCGGGGTGTCCCCCTCCCACTATGGCGGCCTGGGGCTGGGCCTGTACCTGAGCCGCAAGGTGGTGGAGGCGCACGGCGGCAGCATCCACGTCCACAGCCAGCCCGGGGCGGGGGCGACCTTCACCGTGGAGCTGCCTCGCGCCACCGGCCGGGCCCGAGCGGACGGGGCCTGAACCCCCCGGAAACCGACGGGCGCGCACCCACCGCCGCGCCTGTGTTAAATCCGCGACCCATGTCCACGAGCGATGTGCTGAGCGCGGCCGACCTCGAACGACTGGCCCGAGCCGAGGCGCCGGACCTGGCGGACGCGGTGCTCGCGTTCCTCGGTCAGCCCGAGCCGACCTCCGACAAGCCCCTGCCCAAGGGCGCCCTCGACTTCGACAAGCTGCTCCGCCTGCTCTCGCAGGCCCAGGAACGCGCCGACGCCAAGGACCGCCACACCGCCGCCCACGAGGCCTGGCAGCGTTACCTGGCGCAGAAGGACGTGCCCCTGCCGGCGCGCTTCGCCCTGGCGGACCTGCTCGTGTCCCTCTACGAGAAGAACACCGACGCCTCGCGCGCGGCCCTGTTCGAACTCGTCCGGCGCGCGGATCTGCGCTTCGGCCTGTGGGGCGGCCTCAAGCGCATCTACAAGCTGGCCGAGGCCCGCCATGACGCCGAGATGTTCGGCATCCTCGCGTGGCGCTTCGACACCGAGCGCGGCGCGGGCAGCCGTCGCCGCGAGGTGAGCGGCGGCACCCTCACCTACCTCCAGCGGCGCGCGTGGCGTTACCTGCGCCTGCTGGGCGCGGGCGTCCCGGAGCTGTACCCGCAGTTCGCCGTCGAGGTGCTCCGGCACTACACGCCCGAGACGCGGTGGCGCTCGAGCTGGGTGGCGAACCACGTCTGGGCCCACGCCAGCAAGAACTACGCGGCCTCCACCTTCCCCATCGAGCCGCCCAAGGACATGGTGAAGCAGCGCGCGTTCCCGGACGCGTGGAAGCGCTCGCCGGACGCGCTGATGCGACTGCTCGACACGTGCCAGGCGGACCCCGCCGCGAGCTTCGCCATCCAGGGCCTGCGCAAGGACTTCCCCGAGGCGCTGCGCAAGGTGACGCCCGCGTGGTTGGACCGGCTCGCGCGCCGGCCGCTGGGCAGCGCGCACGACTTCCTCGTGGAGACCCTCCAGGGCTCGCCCGAGTTCCACCAGGGCAAGCTGCGCGCGCTCGGCCTGCATGAGGCGGTGCTCGCGCTCCTGCTGTCACCCAGCACGCAGGCCCGCGCCTACGCCATCGAGTACGCCCGCGCGCACGCGCAGGACCTGGCGCCCGAGCGGCTCGCGGAGCTGGTGGCCAAGGGCGCCAACGACGTGAAGGCCTACGCCGCCGCCGCGCTGGAGAAGCACAACCCGCGCGAGCTGGGGCTGGAGCTGTTGGGGCGGCTGCTCATCACCAAGCCCACCGCGGCCTTCGCGGCCAAGGCGCTGGAGCAATCCTTCGACCGCGCCGAGCTGACGCACCCCTTCCTCCAGAGCCTGTTCTACGGCACCAGCGAGCAGCTCGCGTGGGCCAAGGGCTACGTATCCTCCAAGTACGCCGCGGGGGAGATGCCCGCCGCGTTCTGGAAGGACCTCATCGCCGACGCGAAGCGCTCCGCGCAGCCCGCCCAGGTGGAAGACCTGGCGATGAAGACGCTCGCGACCTACAAGCCGGCGGACATCGGTCCCGAGTGGCTGCTGGACAAGGTGGCCCACCCGCGGCTGGGACGTCAGGCCGCGCAGTGGCTCACGCGCGCGGACAGCCTGCCCGGCCTGGATGTGGAGCGGGTAAAGGCGCTCGTCTTCAGCGCCAAGCACCGCGCCACCGCGCTGGCCCTCTTGGGCAACCGCAAGTTCTTCACCCCGCGCCAGCTCACGGTGCCCTGGCTGTTGGCGCTGGCTCGGCGCGCGGACCCCACGCTGCACGACTTCGCCCACCGCTACCTGCTGGAGAACGTGGCGCCGGCGGACTTCAGCGACTCCGGCGACGCGGCCGCGGGCCTGGAGCGCCTCTTCGAGCTGGCCCTGGGCGCCAAGCAGCCCGTGCCGGCGCGCGCCTTCGCGCAGACGTACCTGCGCTGCCACCACCCCATCATCGGACCGGAGCAGCCCGAGGCGAAGTCCTACGACATCAAGCCCAAGGCGCCGCGCAAGGCGTACACGCCGGAGAAGCTGTGGCCGGCGCTGTTCGACGCGCGCGACGACGTGCGCCGCTTCGCCCTGGCCATCACCCGCGCGGAGCTGCGCGCCTGGGGCTGGCACACGCGCGTGTATGAGCTGGCCGAGTCGGACGCCAAGGAAGTGCGCAACCTCGCCTATGACGCCCTCCTGCGCGCGGGCGAGGCGGGCGCGGACGCGCGCTGCACCCTCCAGCCCGAGGAGCTGGACGCGGTGAAGGTGTTCACGCTCACCGAGTCCACCAAGCGCAGCACGCGCGAGGTGGCGGTGGAGCTCATCCGTCGGCACTACGCGCGCCTGGGCGGCGCCGAGCGGCTCGCGTGGCTCATGCAGAGCGCGGACCGCGAGGTGGGCCTCTTCGCCGTGCGGCTGCTCTGGGAGAAGCACCGGCCCATGCACCTGCCGGAGGGCTGGAAGCCCTCGGGGCCGAAGAACGCGCTGCCGGACCGCACGGGCTCGGATCGCTTCGCCAACGTGGAGGCGCTGCGCACCTTCCTGCGGCGCATGCTCTTCGGCCTGCCGCCGGGCCGCGCCAAGGAGGCCCGCGAGGGCGAGGTGCAGCGCCGCCTCTCCGCGAGCGTGGCCAAGCGCCGCGTCATCGAGCTGGTGCGCGACCTGGGCCTGGAGGACGAAGCCTTCGCGCGGGTGGTGGCGCCCGTGCTGAGCGAGTTCACCGGCTCGATTGCGAAGGGCGAGTGGCAGAGCTGCCTCGCCTCGCTGGTGCAGCTGCGCGCCGCGCACCCGGCCGCGCAGCTCGGCGGCGTCTGAGGCCGGTCGCTCGGCTTCAGCGCAGCGCGCGGATGACGCGAGCGGGGTTGCCCGCCGCGAGCACGTAGGGGGGCAGGTCCTTGGTCACCACGCTGCCCGCGCCCACCGTGGTGCCCTCGCCCACGGTGACGCCCGGGACGATGACGGTGCCCCCGCCCACCCACACCTTCGCGCCGATGCGCACGGGCCGGGTGGACTCAGGGCCTTGGATGCGAACGTCGGGGTCCAACGGGTGCGTGGCCGCGTAGACGTGCACGCCCGGGCCGAAGAAGACGTCGTCGCCGATCTCCACGTGGTTGCAGTCCAGGACGACGCACTGGAAGTTCATGTACACGCGCGCGCCCAGGTGCAGGTACGTGCCGTAGTCGCAGAAGAACGGCGGCTCGATATAGACGCCGGGCCCCACGTCTCCGAGCAGCTGCTCCAGCAGGGAGCGCCGCAGCTCGGCCGCTTCCATGTCCGTCTCGTTGTAGGCGCGCAAGAGGCGCCGTGCTCGCACCCGCGCGGCGGTCAGCTCCGGGTCGTTGCCCAGGTAGAGCTCGCCCGCCAGCATCTTCTCGCGCTCGCTCCGCGCCATGACGTGCCTTTCGCGCCGAGGGGCCTTGTGCCCTCGCCGCCACGATGGACACCGACGCGGAGGACGGCAAACAGGCCGCCCGCCTGGAGAGGCGACGGGGAGACACTCGGGCCCGGGACGCGTCCCTCGCCCTTCGATGCGGTTGCTGAAAAAAGGACGGGCCTGTACGCACCCCGCCATGGAATCCGCGGTCGCCGCGCCCGGCGCTGCTCCCGAGCCACGGGAGCTTCGTCTGTTTCAGCTCACGTGGCCCCTGTTCCTCGAGATTCTCCTCTTCATGCTGATGGGCACGGCGGACACGCTGATGCTCAGCGGCATCTCCGACGAGGCCGTGTCCGCTGTCGGCGTCGTCAATCAATACCTCTCGCTCTGCATCCTCATCATGGAGATGGTGAGCAACGGCGCCTCCGTCGTCGTCGCGCAGTACCTGGGCGCCCGCCGCAACGCCGAGGCCGCGCGCATCTCCGCGCTCGCCATCACCTTGAACCTGCTGCTCGGCGTGACGGTCAGCGCCGCGTTCCTGGTGTTCGGCAATGCCTTGCTCGCGCGGATGAACCTGGCGGGACAGGTGCTCGAATATGCCCGCACGTACCTGGGCATCGCGGGCGGCTGCATCTTCCTCCAGGCGCTCATCAACGTCTTCGCGAGCCTGCTGCGCACGTACGGCTTCACGAAGGAGTCCATGTTCGTGTCGCTGGGGATGAACGCGGTGCACATCCTCGGCAACGCGCTCCTCATCTTCGGACTGCTCGGCGCACCGAAACTCGGCGTGGCCGGCGCCGCGGTCTCCACGGTGGTGAGCCGCTCCACCGCGCTGCTCGTCTTCATCTGGATGCTGTACCGGGTGATGGACGTGAAGATGGTCGCGCGCGACTACGTGACGTTCTCGAAGGACTACATCCTCAAGATATTGAAGGTGGGCATCCCCTCGGCGGTGGAGCAGCTCACGTACCACTCGTGCCAGACGGTGTTCCTCTTCTACGTCACGTTCCTCGGGCCCACGGCGCTGGCGTCGCGCCAGTACGCGATGTCCATCTCCCAGTACGTGTTCCTCTTCAGCATCGCGGTGGGCGTGGGCACGTCCATCATCGTGGGACGGCTGGTGGGCGCGCGCCGCACGGAGGACGCGTACCGCCGCGTGCTGGAGAGCCTGAAGTGGAGCGTGGCCATCACCGTAGCGGTGGACGTGCTCGCCATCCTCTTCCGCAAGCCGCTGGTGGGGCTCTTCACGCCGCACGCAGACGTCATCGAGCTCACCTCGCGCGTCATCGTGTTGGGGCTGCTGTTGGAGACGGGGCGCTCGTTCAACCTCGTGCTGGTGAACGCGCTGCGCGCCGCCGGAGACGCGCCCTTCACCGTCTACATGGGCTTCACGTCCATGGTCTGCCTGAGCCTCTCGCTGGGCTACGTCTTCGTCTTCAAGCTGAACCTGGGGCTCGCGGGCGTGTGGCTCGCCGTGGCCGTGGACGAGTGGACGCGCGGCATCACCTTCTGGTTCCGATGGAGGAGCCGGGCCTGGCAGAGCAAGTCCCTGGTGAGCGCGGCCGATCCGGCGCCCTCGCTCGCGGCGGGCTGAGCCACGCGGCTTCAGTGCACGGTGCGGTGAGACTTCGTCCGCGCCGAGCGCTTCAGGCGCGCTTCCAGGTAGTCCTTCAGCACCACGGCGTTGTTGTGCTCGGTGTCGCGCGCGCCGTACAGCAAGGTGACGCGGCCGTGGCGCGCGGCCTCCAGCAGCGGCTCCCAGGCGTCGTGGTGCGCATCCAGCTCGCGGGTGTAGCGGCGCCGGAACTCATCCCAGCGCTCCACGTCGTGCGCGAACCACCGCCGCAGCTCCGTGCTGGGGCCCACGTCGCGAGGCCAGCCATCCAGCCGGAGGTCCGTCTTCTTGACCCCTCGCGGCCACAGCCGATCCACCAGGAAGCGAGTCCCCGTCCGAGCGTCCGCACCCTGCTCGCCATAGACACGCTGGACTTGAATCATCGTCGCCATCCCCCGAGGGGACATGCTGCCCACGCGCGGCACACGTGGGGAGCCGCGAGGGGGACGCTCCAGTCAGGCGCCTCGCCCCGAGGACGCGAACCGCCCGTCCCGCGAGAGGTGCTCACGCGAGACGGGCAACGTAGCGAACGCGGACCGGGGTCACCGCTCAGAGCAGCAGGGCGGAGCTCATGGCCGGCACGGCGAGGCCGTACAGCGACACCGAGCCGCGCTCGTCCAGGTTGGTCAGCGTCATGTCCGAGGACAGGACCCCGTTGCACCACTGGTAATGCATCACGCTGGACGGGTCATACGGCGTCAACGAGCGCCAGTTCGAGTTCTCGAAGCACGTGCCCGACGCGGGGTTGGTGTGCTCATGCCGGAAGCCGAGGATGTGGCCCAGCTCGTGGCGCAGCACGCCCTCGGTCGTCATGTTCGGTGCAATCGTCTGCCAGTTCGGATTGGTGTCGAAGTCGTCGTAGTTGATGACCAGCGTGCGAGCCACGCAGGCGTCGCCGTTCGGGAAGAAGGAGCAGGCCCCGTCGGAGTTCCACGGCACCACCGCGAACATCACGTTGAAGTTGCTGCCGGTGCAGGAGCCATCCTGCGTCGGGTCATCGATGAACGCGACGTTGGCCAGTCGCGCCCACGAGGAGGCCGCCGCGTGCATCTCCTGCCGCACCCGCGCCTGCCGCGAGCCGAACGCGGTGCTCACGCAGTAGCTCAAGTGCGTCACCGTCGGGTCTCGCCACAGGTCATCCACGCCGTTCACCTGGTTGACCATCAGCGATTGTCCCGTCGAGCCGGTGTCCGTGCCCGCGACCTGCTGGTCGTAGTACGCGCGCAGCGCCTCGAGGGAGGCGAGCGGACGGTCCCACTCGACGACGTAGATGTCTCGGCCGTCCACGTGCTTGGTGCTGCGCGCGAGGAAGTCCTCCCAGCTCGGCGCATGGGACGTGGACAGCGTGGGCGGGGTGGGCTCGGCGGGGTCTGCTCCACCACACCCGGCGAGCGCTCCCAGCAACGCCAGGGACGCCAGCCCGCGCCAGGGCGGTCTGAATTGTCGTGTCATCATGATGGCGTCACCTGGGACATCACATCTCGACCAGGATCATCTTGATGTAACAGGTGCCGCTCACGCCCTCGTAGGCGATCTTCATGTTGCGACGCGCGAGCCCACCCGTGAGGATGGTCTTCGAGAGCTGGTCGAACAACGGGTGGGTCTGCGAGATGACCAGTCCGTCGTTGCCGGCGCACTGATTCACGCCATTGCCATCCGGATAGTTCGTGATGCGCGTGCCCGCGCTGTTCTCGAACCACACGACGATGTCACCGGTGTTCGAGACGCGGTACTGGTCCACGAAGCCCCAGACCTGCCAGACGTAGTAGTTGCTGGAGGGGGTGGCGTGACCGATGCCCGGCAGGAGGGCCGAGAGGGCGAGCGCGGCACCCAGGACGTACTTCTGGAACAGCGTCTTCTTCGAGCTCTGCATGGCGAAAGCCTTCCGTTGTTGGTGGATGTGAGTCACCCAGTCCAACGAGAGAGGCCGGGAATCTTCCCGAGCCCCCCGCGCCACGCGTCCTTTCCACCTTCCGCTCCCCGTGGGGCTCGCCTACGCTCCTGCCGCGCTCGACCGCGGAAGCACCCCGCGCGGTCGCTCCGGAAAGACACCATGGCCAACCTCGCCATCGGCAACATCGAGAAGGTTCGTGCACTGGCGGCCAACGCCCGCTTGCTCCTCGTGGGCGGCGCTCGCGCGTCCACCGACAGCCGGCTCATCGCCTACGAGCCCGGCACCAACAAGGTGGTGTGGAGCACGGAGCTGCCCTCGGCGGTGCTCGCGCTGGCGCTCCTGGGCGAGCGTTGGTTCGCGGGTGGCGCGGACGGCACCGTCGTCTTCGGCTCGCTGTCCGACGGCAAGGTGCAGTTCCAGCTCCACGGCGCGCACGCGGGCGGTTGCACCGCGGTGGCCGCGAGCCCGGATGGAAAGCTCCTCGCCACGGCCGGCGTGGACGGCATCGTGCGCGTGTGGGAGGTCGAGTCCACCCGCAAGGTGAAGGAGTGGCGGGCCTCGTCGCAGCCGCTGCGCGCGGTGGCGGTGGACCCCTCGAACACGTACGTGGCCTGCGCGGGTGATGACGGCGTGGTGCGCGCCTTCACCCTGGCCACGGACGCGCGGCGCGACATGCCGGGCCATGAGGGCGGCGTGCGCGCCCTGGCCTTCACGCCTCGCGACGGGCGCCTGGTGTCCGGCGGCGACGACGGCAAGCTGCGCCTCTGGTACCTGGTGGGCGCGGTGGAGTTCGAGGTCCGCGGCGACAAGGACAGCGGCCACGCGGGCTCGGTGCTCGCGCTGCTGTTCCCGCCCACGCCCACCGCCGAGGCGGGTGAAGAGGCCTCGGACCGGGTGTGGTCCGCGGGCAGCGACGGCAAGCTCAAGGTCTGGCGCCTGGATGAGCGCCGCAAGCCGCGCACCTTCGACGTGAGCAGCAAGCCCGTGACGGCCCTCGCCTTCTCGCAGCCGCCCGCCAACTCGCGGCTGGCCAAGCTGGCGCAGGGGCACGTCTTCGCGGGCGGCGATGACCGCAAGGTGGCCCGCTACACGGTGGGCCTGGATGGCAAGCCCACCGACGAGACCGTGACGTACGCGCACGGCTTCGACCTGCTCGCCGAGGCCCCGAAGGGAGGCCGCTCCAAGCGCGAGGCCGCGGTGCGTGAGGCCACCGCGCTGGAGGAGCCCGAGGCGCTGGAGTTCGTCCTGGGGCTCTTGACCTCGGACAACGAGCCCGAGGTGCGCAAGCTGGCCGCGCTGGAGCTGGCCGCGCGAGGCCGCGCCGGGGCTCGCCCCAAGCTGCGCGAGCGACTCAACGACAATCAGCCCGCGGTGCGGCTGGCCGCGCTGGAGGCCCTGGAGAAGCTGGAGACGGAGTCCGTGCTGGGCGCGCCGCGCGCGGCCTTGGACTCGCGCTTCTCGGAGATCCGCACCCTGGGCCTGCGCCGGCTGGCGAAGCTCGGCGGCGCGTCTCCGCTGGTGCCGGGGCTCGTCGCGGGCCGGCTCGCGGACTCGGAGCCCTCGGTGGGGCTGGCGGCGCTGGACGCGCTCGTCGCCGTCTCTCCGTCGGACAGCCTGGAGCCGCTGAAGACGGCCTTCGAGCGGGGCCCCTCGCCCCTCAAGGTGGAGGTGCTCATCCGCGCCGCGGGTGGCGGACTCCTGAGTCACCCGCAGCTCCAGCCGCTGGTGGCGCGCGCGCTGGATGACGCGGACGCGGATGTGCGGCGCGTGGCCTTCACGGTGCGGGCGCTGGAGCGCCGTCCGCTGGCCGCGGCGCTGGAGTCGCGCGATGAGGACTTCGCGCGCGCGGTGCGTGACGTGGCGCGGATGCTGGCCCTGCGCGCCAAGCGCAACGCCGGGGACGCGGACGCGAAGTTCACCACCGAGGCCGAGGTCACCGCCTCGCGAGACGCGCTGCTCGCGGGTGCCCCGACGCAGGGCGCGCTCGCGGAGCCGGACCTCGAGCCGCTGCTCGCCTCCATGGCCTGCCGCACTCCGGACACCGCGCTGCGGGGTGCTCGCGGTCTGGCGCAGGTGGGCGATGCCCGCGCGCTGGGTGCGCTGCTCCAGCTGTCGCGCGAAGGCGACGCATTCATCCGTCGGCAGGCGGCCTCCTCGCTCCAGGCACTGCAGGATCCGCGCGCTCGCGAGCGCCTGGTGTGGATGCTGGACGACACCGACGCGGACGTGCGCGCGGCGGCACTGGACGCGGTGGTGACGCTCGACGTGGAGGCGCCGCTGTCCGCCGCCGAGGCCGCGCTGCGCTCGGGCCACGAGGACGTGCGCGTGCGCGGCCTGGACCGGCTGGTGAAGCTGGGTGCCCAGGCCCAGGGCGCGGAGCCGCTGCTCGGCAACGCGCTGGAGGACGAGTCCGGCAAGGTGCGCGGCGAGGCCTTCCGCACGCTGTGGGCGTGGAACGAGAAGGAGCCCCAGAAGGCGCTGGACCGCGCGCTCACGGGTCGCTTCCCGGACCTGCGCCAGCGCGCCGTGGAGGTGCTCACCGAGCGCGGCGCCGAGAACTGGGCCCTGGAGCGGCTGCGCAAGTCCGTGGAGGACCGCGACGCCACCGTGGCCACCGCCGCCTACGAGTCGTGGGTGAAGCTCGCCGGCAAGGAGAAGCCCGAGCCGCATCTGGCCGCGCTGACGAGCACCCACGCCTCGCTGCGCGCGCTGGCGGCGAAGAACGCCGCGCAGGCGTCCGCCGAGCCCCTGCGCTCGCCGCTGCTGAAGCTGGTGCAGGACGAGCGCGTGGACGTGGCCATCGCCGCGCTGGAGTCGCTGGACAAGCTGATCCCGAGCGAGAACGGGCCGCTGCTGGCCGGGCTCGTGGCGGCGGAGCTGCCGGTGCGCGTGCGGGCCGCGGAGCTGCTGTCCCCGCGCGGCGCCGAGGACATCATCGAGCCGATGCGCGGGTTCATCACCGACAAGGACCTGGAGCGCATCTACCCGCCTGGGTTGCTCAACCCGCTGCGCGTGCGCGCGGCGCGAGCGCTGGCCTCGCTGGGCTCGCGGCGCCTGTTGGGCTTCTTCGCCACCACGCTCATCCCGCATGAGCTGGGCGACCTCCAGGAGCAGGGCGCGCGCGGCCTCGCCACCGCGAGCCGTCGCGGCGACGAGGGGTTCCTGCTGGATGCGCTCGGCCACGCCAACGTGGCGGTGCGTTCATGGGGCGCGGACGGCCTGTCGCGCCTGGGCGATGCGCGCGCGCTGCCGGTGCTCACCGGCAACCTGCGCCATGAGCACCTGCCCATCCGGCTGGGCGCCATCCTCTCCTTCGCGGCGCTGGGGTCCGAGGGCGATGGCGGCCTCCTGCACGGCTTGGAGGACTCCGCGCGCGAGGTGCAGGAGATGGTGTTCGCCATCGTCCTCGCCCGTGACCTGCGCGCCACGCGCCGTGGCGAGCCGCCCGACCTGCTCACCAGCGCGCTGTCCGGAGGCCGTCCCGACGTGCGCTACGCCGCCGCCCGCGCGCTGGAGCTGCGCACGGAGCCGGACGCGTACCGCGCGCACCTGGTGGACGTGCTGTTGCCGCCGCGCCCGGAGAAGGTGGGCGACATGAAGGACTGGCCCTCGGAGGAGGACCGCGCCAAGCGCGTGGTGGGACTCGCCGAGGCCCTCTCCAGCGACCAGCCCGAGCAGCGCTACGCGGCGGCCCAGGTGCTGCTGCTGCGCAACAAGCCGCTCGACTACTTCCGCGAGGCGCAGAAGGTCGCGCGGCCTCGCACGCTGGACGCCCCGTGGAAGCCGGAGACGGCGCCCGGCGCCAGCACCGTGCAGACGGGACAGACGGGCGGCGGCAAGAGCTGGCTGCGCCGCCTCTTCTCCGCGGTGAAGCCTGGCGCGGCGGAGCCCTCGGCCGAGGCCACCGTCGCCGCCGAGCGGCAGCACCTGCGCCGGCTCGCCTTCGGCGCGTACGTGGGCCTCTTGCGGCAGGTGGTCGCGGGGGATGACGAGGGGCACCGCGTGCGCCGCGATGCGGTGGACCGCGTGGTGAAGCTCACCCAGGAAGGCTACGCGGGCACGCCGGCCGCGGTGGCCGCGCTGCTGCGCGCGCTGGAGGATCCGCACCAGCTCGTGCGCAAGGCCGCGCTCGCGGGCATCAAGGAGCTGTTCCCCGCCGGCAGCGATGAGCCGCTGGCGCTGGCCTTGGCCTCGCTGTCGCCGGACGTGGCGCGCGCCGCGCTGGACGAGCTGGCCGAGCGCGGCGACGCGGCCCGGCCCCGAGTGGCCGCCGCGCTCAACTCGCCGCTCGCGGACGTGCGCAAGTACGCGTTCGAGCTCTTGGAGAAGCTCAGCCCGGCGGGCAGCCTGGAGCCGCTGCTGGCGGCGCTGAGCAGCGAGCACGCCGACCTGCGCGTGGGCGTCATCGAGCGACTGGCGGGCGCCAACGACGCGCGCGTCACCGAGGCGCTCGGCCGCGCGATGGCCAGCGAGCACGAGGACCTCCGGCTGCGCGCCGCCGAGCTGCTCGCGTGGCGAAGCGATGACCGCGCCGTGGAGGTGCTGGGCGCCTTCCTGCGCGCCGAGGCCGCGCCGCTGGTGAAGCGCGCGGTGGAGGGACTGGCGCGGTTGGCCACCCCCGCCGCCGTGGCCGCGCTGGGTGCGCGCCTGTCCGTCGCCACGGACGCCAACGAGCGCACCAACCTGGTGAAGGCCCTGGGACGCACGCATCGGGTCGAGGCGCTGGACCTGCTCGCGCGCCGCAGCGTGGACGACGAGGCCCCCGCCGTGCGCCTCGCCTGCGTGGCGGCCGCCATGAAGGTGGCGGGCACGGACCGCGAGAAGACGAAGGACCGCGAGGCGACGAAGCGAGACCCCGAGCTGGCCGTGCGCTTCCTGCGCGTGGCGGTGAAGAGCCTGGACGTGGAGGTGCGCAAGGCCGCCGCCGTCGAGTTGCAGATGGGCAAGGAGGCGGGCCAGGACGCGCTGCTGGTGGGCCTGTTCAACGACCGCGACGCCACCGTGCGCGCGGAGGCCGTGGCGCGCTACTCGAAGCGGGTCATCCACCAGGGCTCGCCGGTGGAGCCGCTGGAGGAGGTCCTGCGCGCCGGCGACCGGCTGGTGATGCTGCCCGCCGCCGAGGGCGTGGCACACAAGGGCCGCGTCAGCGCGCTGCGTCCCCTGCTGCTGTACGCGCGCGCCGGAGAGCCGGGCGACCGGGAGCGGGCGCTGATCGCGCTGGGCACGCTGGGTGACGCGCGCGCCCTCGCGGAGCTGGAGACGGTGGCCGCGGGCGGCACGCCGGAGGCTCCGGCCGAGCCCTCCATGATGGTGGCCGCCATCGAGGGCCTGGGGCGCCTCGCGGGCCGACTGCCCGAAGGCGAGGAGCGCCGCCGGGTCGAGGAGAAGGTCGAGGCCGCCGCGTTGGAGGGCCAGACCGAGGAGATGCAGCGCGCGGGCGTGTGCGGTCTGCGCGCCATCGGCGGCGAGCGCGCCCGGGTGAAGCTGGAGGCCCTGCTGGCGGACGACGGCACGGACGTGGATGTGCGCGTCACGGTGGCCGAGCAGCTCGGGAAGATGGGAGACCTCGCCGCGGAGGCCGCGCTGGCCGCCGCGCTCGATGACGATGAGGACGAGCTGCGCGAGGCGGCCCGCAAGGCGCTGGACGTGCTCTTCCCGCAGGAGCGCACGCGGGTGGAGTTCCTCGCGGTGGCCAGCAAGTACACGGACATCTCCGAGCCGGCCGCGGCCTACCTCTCCGGCGAGGGAGACCCCGCGCTTCTGGTGCCCCGCCTGGCCACCCTGGACAACGCGACGTTGCGGCTGCGGCTGCGCCGAGGCCTCGCGCGACGTGGCGCCCTGCCCATTCCCGAGCTGACCGCGCTCCTGGGCCACGACAAGGCGCAGGCCCGCGAGGAGGCCGCGTGGCTGGTGGGCACCTGGACCGGAGAGACGCGCCCGGCTGGCACGGTGGACACCTCCGCGCTGGCGAAGACGCTGCTCACCACCGAGCGCCGCACCGCCACCGAGTGGGCGGCCACGCCCGCGCCCAAGCGCGCCCCGGTGGCCTCCGCGTGGGAGCGCGTGCTGTGGGCGGCGTCTCGGCTGGGTGTGCGGGAGCTGGTCGGCCCCGCGAGCGCGCTGCTGCGCTCGGGCGAGTCCGTGGCGCCGGCGAACGTGCGACAGGAAGCCGCGCGCGCGCTGGGTCGGCTGGGGGCCGTGAAGGAGCTGGACGCCGTGCGCGCCGCCCTCTCCGACCCCGACGCGCGAGTGCGCGCGGCGGCAGCGGACACGCTGGCGAGGCTCGCGCCCGAGCAGGCGGCGGCGTGGGCGCTGGAAGTGAAGCCCTTCGACCCGGTGGCCCTCGGCCCCACGGGCGCGAAGGTGGCCGCGGAGGCGCTGGCCACGGACGAGGCCCGCCGGCTCGCGCTGCCTGCGCTGCTCGGCGCCAAGCAGACGGAAACCCTGCGCCCGCTCGCGGCCAACGCGAAGCCCGAGGTCCGCCAGGACGCCTGGGCCGCGCTGGGTCGCGTGGGTGGAGACGCGGCGACGGAGCTGCTGCACACCGCCGCCTTCGACAAGTCGCAATCGGTGGAGCTGCGCAAGGCCGCATGGCGCGCCCACAAACGTGCACGCCGTGCCAATGAGCGCGTCCGGAAGGAAGGAACCCCGTCGTGAGCACCGCCACCCCTCGCCATCCCGTCGCGCTCCGCTACGCCACCGCGAGCGACGTGGACGCCACCTCGGACTCCTCGCGCGTGCTGCTGGCCCTGGAGGGCTCGCGCGGTACGGTGGGCCTGCGCGGCCGAGTCCGTGACGCCGCCCTCTTCCGCGACGCGCTGAGCGCCGCCTTCGGCGTCCTCGCCAGCGACCTGCGCTACCGGGGCAAGGACCGGACCGCGTACCTCGCCTACCTGATGAAGCAGGGCAAGCGCGCCACCGCCCAGATTTGGGAGGCGCAGAAGGCCTTCCTCGACAGCGCGCTGGACGGCGAGGAGAAGAAGGACGCGGTGCTGGACCCCGTGCTCACGGTGGATCCAGACCAGGTGTCCCTGGAGGTGTTCTCCCGCGATGAGAGCGCCTACGCCCGGCTCGCCTTCGACAACGCCCTCTTCGAGGGGCGCGAGGCCGCGCACGGCTCCACCTTCCTGGACGTCCCCGGGGACCTCTTGACCAAGGTGGACCGGCTGCGTGCCTATGTCCCCGTGTCGCTGGAGGCCCACGTCGCGCTGCCCGTGCGCGGCGAGGCCCGAGCCCCGCGCAACGTCGACGTCCCGCACGCGTGGCTGCGCGGCTTCCTCCAGGTGCAGTCCGCGGCGACGCTGCCGGCCACCACCTGCGAGCTGGCGCCCATCGACCTCTACAACCTGATGGTCGCGCTGCGCACCCGCAAGGCCAAGAAGGCCCCGCGCGCGCTGCGCTTCGAGCTGGTGCCCGGCGCGCCCCCGCGCCTCGTGCTGGAGCCGTGGGAGCTGGTGCTGGAGTGCCACGGCGGCAAGTACACGGGCACGTCCCCCGCCGTGGTGCGCACCTTCGGCCGTCAGCGCCTCATGGCGCTGGCCCGCCTGCTGCCGCACGCGAAGTCGGTGAAGGTGCAGCTCATGGGCCCGGGCCTGCCGGTGTTCTGGGTCATCGACCTGGGCATGGCCACGCTGACGCTCGGCCTGACGGGCTGGACGGAGAGCGGCTGGTCCAGCGCGGCCGCCTTCGATGTCCTCATGCCTCGCGCGGTGCCGGACGGGCTGGCGGAGAAGCTGCGCAACCGCCTGCGCGCGGAAGGGCCGCTGCCCTTCGACACACTGGCCGCTACCGCGGGCTCGCCCCGAGACGCCGTGCGCGCCGCGCTCCAGTTGGAGTGCCTGCGCGGGCGCGTCCTCTTCGACGTGGCCGGCAACAAGTACCGGCCGCGCGAGCTGATGCCCACGCCCGTGGACGAGGCCACCATCCGCTTCGGCAATGAGCTGGAAGCGCGCGCCCACCGCCTGCTCGGCGACGGCGGCCCCGGCGCGGGCGAGGTGAAGCTCACCAAGGTGCATGAGCTGGTGGGCGAAGGCACCCGCATCCACGGCGAGGTCGTGGACCGCGAGGCCGTGCGCAGCTTCTTCCCCAGCTTCACGCTGGACCTGGAGAGCCGGCTGCGCGACGCGAGCTGCGGCTGCCCGCACTTCCGCCGCTCGGCCCTGCGCGAGGGCCCCTGCGAGCACCTCCTGGCCCTGCGTCTGGCTTATGGCCGCCGCCGCGCCGAGGAAGAGGCGCTGCGCCAGACGCCCGAGGGGCGCCAGCTCATCCGCGCCGAGACGCGACAGTACGTGCGCCGCGACCCGGTCAGCGGACTGGAGCAGGTGTACCGCGTGTCCCTGGATGGGAAGCTGGTGGGGCTGGAGTGGGGCCCGCGCTCGGGCGATGCCCGGCACCAGCGGCTCTGGTTCGACTCGGATTCCGAGGCGCGCACCGCGTATTTCGCGCGCCTGGAGCAATTGATGGCCGACGGCTACATCGACGCGGCCTCGGCCTTGGTGTAAACCTCTCAACAACGGCCCGGCCGCCGACGGGGCGGCTGGAAGGATGGGTGCGACGGACGAAATAGTGAACGCGAGCAGCCGAGAGAGGTCCGGAGCGCATCAGCCTTAGCGCCTCGAGCGCAGGAGCGGCGTTGCGCCGCTCTGGTTGAAATGCAGGACACTCTCCGCAAGGTAGCCTGTTCTTGGCTCTCTCCCTCCTAGGCACTGCGGCCGGGGCGGGAAGCGGAGTCAACGACGCGACCGCCGTTTTCCCGCCCCGGCCGCAGTGCCTAGGAGGGGAGAGCCGGTGAGGCTACCGTGCCCCAGGTGAGATGGTGGTGCTTTCCCGGCCTCCCTCGACTGCTCGCGCAACGTCCGCCGCCCCACCTCACGCCGCCGCGCCCGTCCCTGGTGTCGCAATGACCGCGAAGCTTGAGTCCTTCGTCCCCGCCGCTCCACCGCAGGCCATCGCCACCCCGACTCCCGTCGCGCCCACCGCGAAGGCGTTGGTCCAGCGCGAAGCGCGCCAGGCCGCCCAGGCCGCGGTGCTCGCCCGCTGGAAGGCCATCACCGAGGCCGGCGGCCAGGACGAGTGGGTGCACCAGCAGCTCGTCGCCCGAGGCGCGCTGGCCGAGGAGGTCGACTTCTCTTCGTTGAAGGAGAAGGAGAAGACGGCCTGGAAGGAGAAGAAGAAGGCCGAGGCCACCGAGCGGCGCGCGCTGAAGCAACTGGCCTACGAAGCCTGGAAGGCCACGCACATTGGCCACCTGGGCGCGGGCATCCACTGGAACGAGGAGGGCGGCGCGGACGCGTTCGACATCCCCCACCGCGAGGAGCGGGCCAAGGCCAACGGGCTGCCCGAGTTCACCTCGGCGGAGGACGTGGCCAAGGCGCTGGGCCTCGGCGTGTCCAAGCTGCGCTGGTTTGCCTTCCACCGCGAGGTGGACACCGCCACGCATTACACGAGCTGGCGGATCCCCAAGCGGGACGGCAGCTCGCGCACCATCACCTCGCCCAAGACGGAGCTGAAGGCCGCCCAGCGTTGGGTGCTCTCCAACATCGTCGAGCGGCTGCCCGTGCACGGCGCCGCGCACGGCTTCGTGGCGGGCCGCTCCATCCTCACCAACGCGCTGGCGCACCGAGGCGCGGACGTGGTGGTGAAGGTGGACGTGAAGGACTTCTTCCCGTCCGTGACGTGGCCTCGCGTGAAGGGCCTGCTGCGCAAGGGCGGGCTGCCCGAGAACATCGCCACGCTGCTCGCGCTCCTCGCCACCGAGGCCCCGCGCGAAGCCGTGAGCTTCCGCGGCAAGACGCTCTACGTGGCGCAGGGTCCGCGCGCGCTGCCGCAGGGGGCGCCCACCTCACCGGGCATCACCAACGCGCTGTGCCTGCGCTTGGACAAGCGGCTGTCCGCGCTCTCCCGCAAGCTGAACTTCGTCTACACGCGCTACGCGGATGACCTGACCTTCTCGTGGACGAAGGCCAAGGCGCCCAAGGCCCGGCGGGCGCAGGGCGCTCCGGTGGCGGTGTTGCTCGCGCGCGTGCAGGAAGT
Organism: Myxococcaceae bacterium JPH2; assembly: GCA_016458225.1. Classification (NCBI taxonomy): domain Bacteria; kingdom Pseudomonadati; phylum Myxococcota; class Myxococcia; order Myxococcales; family Myxococcaceae; species Myxococcaceae bacterium JPH2. The sequence goes on from JAEMGR010000003.1 coordinate 749,356, forward strand.
GGTGGAGGCTGAGGGCTTCCGCCTGCATCCGGACAAGACGCGCGTGGCCCGCAAGGGCAGCCGTCAGCGCGTCACCGGGCTCGTGGTGAACGATGCCGGCCCGAAGGTCCCCGCCGCGCGCGTCCCGCGAGACGTGGTGCGCCGCCTGCGCGCCGCCTTGCACAACCGTGAGCAGGGCAAGCCGGGCAAGGAAGGCGAGTCACTGGAGCAGCTCCAGGGCATGGCCGCCTTCATCCACATGACGGACCCGGCCAAGGGCCGCGCCTTCATGGAGCGGCTGGAGAAGCTGGCCGCGCGAACGACGACGACGGCGGCGTAGTCACGTCGCCAAGGCCGGAGCCTCCAGCTCCGGCAACGTCCGGCTCGCCCACGCCACCTGGCTGTATTCCCAATCACAGCCATCCTTCGTGAGCGGGACACTGAGTCCCAAGACACACGTGACAATCAATGCCACGGGCACCAGCCCCCGGGCACGCAGCAGAGGCGGATGATTCGCCGGGTCCAGACGGAGTCGAACAACTCGGCCGATGGGCATGACTGTCGACCGTAGCACTGGCACCTCAATGCATTGAGGGCGGGTGTCACGAACCCAAGAGTTGTCACGAATGAACACGCCCACGGGATGACGGTTCGACCCGCCTCGGGCGCGATGGTCCACGTGGCCTCTCGCGGAGAGAGTGTGGCCATGCCCCCATCCCCCCTGATGCGTGTTCCGATTCACGGCACGGCCCTGTGCCTCGCGCTCGTCTTCGTCGCGTGCAGTGGCTCGAAGGAGCCTCCGCATCCCTCCACGTCGGTCCCCATCTCGGAGGCACGCAAGCGCGACAACGGCACGGAGGTCACCATCGAAGGCACCGTCACGGTTCCGCCTGGCGCCTTCACGTCCGCGCTCGGTGATGAGGGCTTCGCTCTCCAGGATGCATCCGGCGGCATCTACGTGAAGATGTCACTGCAACAGACCTTCCACCTGGGCGCGAACGTGCGCGTCACCGGCACGCTCGACGAGCAGAACCAGCTGCGCATCCTTCGCGCGGATCCAACCTCCGTGCAGCTCCTCGAAGGCTCGCAGCAAGCCTCGGCCAAGAGCGTGGACACGGGCAGCGTCAACGAGTCCGTCGAGGGACAGTTCATCCGAATCAGCGGCGCGGTGACACAGGGCTTCCAGAACGACGAGCCCTATGGCTACAGGTTCGCCCTCAACGACGGCACGGGCGAGGTCCAGGTGTTCGCTCACGTCTCCGCGGGATTCGACAAGGCCTCACTGCAAGCCCTCACCGTGGGACAGCGCCTCTCCGTCGTCGGGCTCGCGGCACAGTACGAGGCCGCCTACCACGTCGCGCCGCGACAGCCCTCGGACCTGGGCCCACCGTGAGCTGATACGCGGTGTGAATATCGCGCCCTCGGGGTCGTCATCGGGAGGCTGCCCACCCTCCTACCCGAGGAGCACCCCGTGCGCGCCGTCTCTCTCCATGCGCGGTCCAGCCTCCTGCTGGCCGCGACCCTCCTTCCCCTGGTCACCCAGGCGGAGTCCCCCGAGTCCGACAATCCCTCCGCGCCAGTCGAGTCCGAGGCAGGCCATGGACTCTCGGAGCCCGCCCCACAGCTCGCATCGGACGACAATGAGAGGACTCACGCGCGGGAAGTCTTTGATGAGGAGCGCCCCACCCATCGTGGCAGGACCAAGCTCGATGTCGGCTTCGCCGCGGGCTTCAACAGTCCCTCGGGCATCGTCGGCGGCGAGCTTGAGTTTCGAGCCATCCCCCAGCTGGGTTTGAACCTGGGCGCGGGCATCGGCGCGTGGGGCACGCGCATCAGCCCATCGCTTCGGCTGTACCCACTGGGGGAAGTGGGCGCGAGTCCATTCTTCGAAGCGGGCGCGAGCTTCAACCTCGGGACCGAGGCGTACTCGGAAGAGCATCCTGGGAACCGGAACTACGCGGAGCTGCTGATGACCCCTGCGGCCATCGGGAGCTTCGGCCTTCGCGCCGCGCTCGGGACCAAGGTGTACCTCACGTCGCGAGTGGGCTGGGCCTGGAGACTGCGTGAGGACAACTACCGGATGCGCGATGGCAGCCGCCCCGATGCCTTCACCGAGGACGTCATCGACCTGCTCCAGCACGGCGGATTCCTCACCAGCCTGACGCTCGGCTTCGCGTTCTACTGAGCAGCTTCTGCGCCTCCGCGTGGCTTGCGTGCCTCGGCGGAAACCATTACCTACCGGCCAGTAACTAACTGGCCCATGCCCCGTCCCCGCCGCGTCCTCGACGAGCAGATTCGCGCCACCGCCCGCGAGGTCTTCCTGGAGAAGGGACCGTCCGCGCCGCTGCAGCTCATCGCGCGGCGACTCGGCATCTCGCAGGCCGCGCTGTTGCACCGCGTGGGCACCAAGGAAGCGCTGATGCTGCTGGCGCTCCGCCCCGAGACGCCCTCGGCAGCGGCCCTGCTCGCGCGTGAACCAGCCCGGGCCGGCGACCTGGAGGAGCAGCTCGTCGCCGCGCTGCTGCACCACCGCGACTTCCTCCGAGGACTCATCCCCAACCTCTTCGTGCTGCGCTGCTCCCCGCTCGGGGTCGAGCGCGCGATGCACGCCACGCCACCGCCTCCCGTCGCGCTGCGTCGGCGCCTCGCGTCCTGGCTCGCCCGCGCGCGACGAGACGGACTCACGCCCGTGGACAATCCCAAACACGTGGCCGAAGCGCTCTGCGGCACCGTCGAGGCTCGCTGCTTCAACGCGCACGTGGGAGGCGCTCGCTATACCCCAGGCGATGACGAAGCCATCCTGCGCGAGTTGGTGCGCCTGCTCGTCCCTGTTCGCCGCGCTCCGCGCCCCCTGAAACGGAAAGCCGCATGACGACCGCTGTCGAGCCACGTCAGCCACCCCACGGCCCTGGGCTCGTGTTGCTTCTGGGCGCGCTGACCGCCTTCGCGCCGCTGTCCATCGACATGTACCTGCCCGCGTTCCCGGCCATCGCGCAGGACCTGGGCGCGAGCGCGGGCGCGGTGGAGCGCACGCTCGCGACGTTCTTCGCGGGCCTCGCGCTCGGGCAGCTCGTGACGGGGCCGCTCACGGATCGCTTCGGACGCACGCGCCCGCTCTACCTGGGACTTGCCCTCTATGTGCTGGGCTCGGTGGGCTGTGCGCTCTCGCCCTCGGCCAACGTGCTCGCGGCGTGGCGCTTCGCTCAGGCGCTCGGGGGTTCGGTGGGCATCGTCACCGCGCGCGCCATCGTGCGCGACCTGCACTCCGGCGCGGCGGCGGCGCGGATGATGTCGAGGCTGGTGCTCGTCATGGGCGTGGCGCCCATCCTCGCGCCCCTGTTTGGCGGTTGGGTGCTGCATGCCTTTGGCTGGCGGTTCATCTTCTGGAGCCTCGCCACGGTGGGCGCCGTCGCCCTGCTCGCGGTCATTCTGTCCCTGCCGGAGACCGCGCCGGCCCAGCGCGATTCCGGACTGCCCTTCACGCGCATGCTCGGGCTGCTGCGCGCACCGGACTTCCTCGGGCATGCGCTCACGGTGGCGCTCGCGCAGGCGGGAATGTTCGCGTACATCGGCGGCTCGCCGTTTGTCTTCATCACGCTCCACGGCATCCCGCCCGAGAAGTTCGGCTGGTTCTTCGGGAGCAACGCTGCGGGACTGGTGGCCACTTCGCAGCTCAATCACTTGCTGCTCTCGCGTGCGTCACCGAGTCGCGTGTTGTCGCTCGCCGTTCGCTTCGCCGCGGGCGCGGGCCTGCTCCTCGTGGCCGCCGCGCTCACCGGTGTCGGCGGGGTGTGGGGCATCGCCGTCTCGCTGTTCCTCTTCGTGTCCAGCCTGGGCGCGGTGGTCCCCAACGCGACCGCACTGGCCCTGGAGCACCACGCGAAGCAGGCGGGCGTGGCCTCCGCGATGCTCGGTGCGCTCCAGTTCACGCTGGCGGCCGGAGCATCCACCGTGGTGAGCGCGAGCCACGAAGGAACCGCGCGACCCATGGCCTTCACCGTGGCCGCCGCGGGGCTGCTCGCCTGCGTCGCCCTCGCGTTCGCGCAACGTGGCACGACCGCAACCGCCACGCACTGAACCGCGACGCGACTTCAAGGGGCACGAGGCTCGCGCACTGAACCGCGTCGCGACCTCAAGGGGCACGGGGCTCGCGCCTGAAACGCCATCGTCCCGCGGCGCCTCGCGGGAAGGACTTCACCTCACGCCCCGCCGGCCTGGCGGCGCTACCGCGCGGCCTCGGCGGGCGGCACGGGAGGTAGGAGCGCGGCGTCGAAGAACGCGCGCAGCCGGCGCGGATACTCGTGAGGCTCGGTGGTCTGGAATCCCCCGTGCGACGCACCTGGGATGCGCCACGTCTGGGCATACGGCGCCACCTGCGCGAACAGTTCATCCAAGAGCGGCTGACCTGACTCCTCTGTCCCCGCGACGATAAGGAGCGGGCGAGGCCGGATGTGCTCGACCGATGCCTGGGTCCGCACCTCCTCCAGCGCAATGCCGCGCCGCCAGAAGGGCATCAGCGCCCCCGACTCCGTCACCACCCCGAAGCGGCGAAAGTCATACGCGGCGGCCAGCCGCAACGTGTTGAACGGCGACAACAACACCACCGCCGCCACACCCGTGTCCCGCGCCGCGACCTCCGCCACCGCCGCGGAGCCGATGGAGAACCCGAGCGCTCCCACTCGCGCGGGCTCCACGTCGGGACGCCCTCGCACGTAGGCCAGCGCGGCGCGGATGTCCCTCCGCTCCAGGTCGCCCCAGGTGGAGAACGCTCCCGCGCTCTCGCCATGGGCCCGCAGGTCGAACAGCAGCACGCCGTAGCCCGCGTCTCGCAGCACCCGCGCCTCGGGCAGCAGGTCCGCGCGCGTCTGGGAGAGGCCGTGCGCCAGCACCACCGCCGCGTGGTTTCGCGAGGGGAGGTACCAACCTCGCAGCTCCAGTCCATCCTCGGTCCGCAGCTGGATGTCCTCGGCCTCGGCCAGGTCCGCTGGGCGCACGGCCGTGGGCCTTGGGTAGTGGAAGTACTGCTCGGAGCGCATCATCGCGCGGACGAAGAGCGCCCCCGCGCCCAGCACGCCTGCCGTCAGCACGCTGCCCAGCACAACCCACCACTTCCTCGCCATGGTCTCGCGCCCCCTCGGGCCTGCCGCTCACCCGCGCCGCGAGTCTCCCAGAAAGCCTGGGGTCGTCCAGGCCCTCCCTTGGTGGAAGCCTCGGCGCCGAATAGGCTCGCATGTCACTTCGAGCCGCGCAGCGCCCGGCTGCGTGAGGGACGAGACCTGCGTGGGTGCAGCCAAGACGACGTTCGATGCGGTGGTGGTGGGGTCGGGGGCGTGTGGCGGCTGGGCCGCGAAGCAACTCACCGAAGCGGGGCTCCGAGTCCTCGTGCTCGAAGCAGGACGCGGCCCCCGCGAAGACAAGGTGCTGCGCGTCCTGCATCGGATCCGCCAGAAGCTGGGCTATCGCGTGGAGTCGGATGCGAAGCGGCTCGGCCGGCAACCCATTCAGTCCACCACCTTCGCGTGGCCCTTCCATCCCCACGCCTTCGTGGACGACGTCGACAATCCCTACACCACGCCCGAGTCCCAGCCGTTCGCCTGGATTCGCGCGCGACAGGTGGGCGGTCGCACCTCGGTGGCGAGCCACGGCCGGCAGTTCTACCGGCTGTCGGATCATGACTTCAAAGCAGGCAGCCGCGACGGCCACGGACCCGACTGGCCCTTGAACCTCGCGGAGCTCGCGCCACACTACGAAGTCGTCGAGCGATGGATGGGCATTCGCGGCAACTCCGACGGCCTCGACAGCCTCCCCGACTCGCACTACGCCGCGCCGGTTCCGCTCACGGCCGGAGAGCAGCGCGTGAAGGCGCGCATCGAGCGCCGCTGGCCCGAGCGCCGGGTCATCGCACGCAGGACCGCCGCCGCGCCCTCCACCCTCCCCGCCGCGCTTGGCACGGGCCGCCTCACGCTGCGCACCCACGCGGTGGTGAGTCAGGTGTTGCATGACGCGAAGCTCGGCCGCGCGAGTGGCGTCGTCTTCACGGACGCGCGCACCGGACGCACCGAGGAGGTGCACGCGCGCGTCGTGGTGCTGGCCGCCGGCACCATCGAGTCCACGCGCCTGCTCTTGCACTCGCGCAGCCGCGAGTTCCCCGAGGGACTCGCCAACTCGTCCGGCCAGCTCGGCCGCAACCTGATGGACCACACATACATGCTGGGCACCGAGGCCCGCATGTCATTGTCCCCCGGCGAGCAGCAGACCGAGCAGAGCTGGGCGTACATTCCTCGCTTCCGAAACCTCGCGCGGCAGGAGTCAGACTTCGCGCGCGGCTACGGCGTGCAGATGTTCACCTTCGCGGACCAGGTCCACCTCGTCCCCTTCGGCGAGATGCTGCCTCGCCCGGACAACCGCGTGACGCTCAGCTCCACGGTGAAGGACCGCTGGGGAATCCCCGCCGCGCATATCGAATGCCAGCACTCGGACAACGAGAAGCGCATGGCCGAAGACGCCGTCGCCGCGTGTCTGGAAATGCTCGGGGAAGCGGGCTGCACGGTGGAGCGCGTGGGGCGCACGCTGTCCAAGCCGGGCATGGCCATCCACGAAGTCGGCACGGCGCGCATGGGGACCGACGCGAAGACGTCCGTCCTCAATGCGCACAATCAGAGCTGGGACGTGCCCAACCTGTTCGTCATGGACGGCGCGTGCTTCCCCTCGCAGGGCGCGCAGAACCCCACGTTGACCATGATGGCGCTCGCGGTGCGCGCCAGCGAGCACGTGGTCCGCGAGCTGAAGGCCGGCCGCCTCTGACTCGACCTCCGCGCCCCAGCTGGATGGGGCGCGGATGAGCGGTCGCGCCCGTGGATCCACATGTCTCATGCGTTGCTTCGATGGCCCCTGGGGGAATCGAAGCACGCACAGCCATGTCAGACCGCCACGATACAAGCTTCCCCGACGACGCCATTTGGGATGTCGTCGAAAGGGTTTCCCACACAATGAAGATGTCATTGATTTCTCTCGGGCTGCTGGCCGGGATGACGGGTGTCGGCTGCGCGGGTCTCGACGAGACTGACGCCGTGGCCCCCGCCGTGACGTCGGACGCGACCGCCCAGGCCACTCAAGGCCTGGTCACGCAGGTCACCGGTACCAGCCCCGTCACCTTCGTCGACTTCTCGGGCACTGAAACAAAGCCATACAATCAATCCGCAACCTCGGTGGTGGCCTACACGCGGGACTCGACCACGGGAGCATTCACGGCGTATCCGGGCTCGGGCGCCGCGGACGGAACCATCTCCGTGCCCAACGTCCCATCCGGCCGCATCTACTTGAAGCTGGGCTCGCGCTACCTGGTGAGCAGCGACCGGACGTTCGACCTGGGCTCCACCGAGTGGGGCCGCGACGGCACCTCCGTCTCGGTGCCCACGCCCATGACCATCTCGGCCACCGGCCTGTCTCCCTGGCAGTCGGGAGACTTCCTGGACGTGTATTCGTTGAACTCGGCCGCGTCCGGCTACGTCGGCGGCAATGCCACGGGACGCCCCGTGGCGGGCGCCACGTCCCTGTCCGGGCTGAGCTTCGATTACGCCACCTTGCGCAACCCCGTCCTGCTCGACGCCAGCCTCGGGGACAAGCTCTCGCTGGCGCAGATGCGCTGGCAGACCACCGCCAGTGGCGTGCCCTACCGCGCCATGCACAAGGTGCTGCTCGCGAACGTGACGCAGGTGCCGGGACAGCCCGTCACCGTCAACGGGGCCTTCACGCAGCCTGCTGCGACGGGCACCTTCTCGGTGGATTGGAGACGCTCCGCCTTTGACGCCCTCCACACCCAGGTGAACCCGGACGCGGTCAGCACGTACAACGAGATCTGGATGTCCGCGCGTCCTGCCGCGGTGAGCTCCGCACAGTCGGTCCTCAGCGGGCCGCCCTTGCTCGTGACGCTCAACCCGGATGCGCAGAAGACCGACCTCGTCACGGGGGCCATGGCCTACAACAACCCGCTTCCGGCGACGTGGCAGAAGGTGGCCTTCGCCATCGCGGGCTTCTCGAAGGACTACGTGCTGGGAAGCGCGGCGCCTTACTCCATGAACGTGGAGAGCCGCGTGGAGCAGGACGCGAGCGCCTTCATGGCCGCGCCCGTGGAGCCCCTCATCGGGCCAGTGCAGTCGCCCCAGGTGAACACGCGAGGCGCGTTCCAGAACCTCACGGGCGTGGGAACGGATGCATCGCTGCGCTGGTCGAAGCCGCTGCTTGGCACGGCCACGAACTACGTGGTGAACGTCTACCGGCTCGGCACGAGCAATGGCGCCACCACCGCCACGCGCGTGGCGGTGCTCCACACGGACCTCCAGAGCGTGTACCTGCCGCCGGATGTGCTCCAGGCGGGGCAGACCTACTTCGCTGAGATTCAGAGCTGGTACCAGCCCGGTTCGAACCTGGCCACGAGCCCGTTCAAGCGCGCGCTGCCGCGAGCCCGCGCCAGCGTGCTCACCGGCACCTTCAGCCCGTAGTCGTTGATGTTCCAGGAAGGGAGGGGGCTTGCTCCCTCCCTTCCTCACGAGGCACCTCGCCTCCTCGAGCCCGCGCCGTTGCCCGCCCGAGGGGCATGCGGGCAACGGCGCGTTTGACGCTTCCAGAGGCGACACCCGATAGTGCGCGCCGGCTCCCATGCGCACTCCCTTCTACGCCGCCTGCCCCGTCTGCGAGGCCACCGAGTCCCGCGAGGTCATCTCCTACCGCGAGCTGTCCTTCGGCCGGTGCACGGGCTGCGGCCTCATCTACAAGCGCGAGCAGGTCCCTGGCCTGGGGGATGGCTACGAGGAGAAGTACTTCAAGCACAACCGCGCCAAGTACCTGGGGCGCTGGGACCACCGCGTGCGCAAGTGCGAGCGACAGGTGCTCGCCTGCCTGGAGTACGCGCCGCACGCGAAGGACCTGCTCGACGTGGGGTGCTCGGCCGGCTACGTGCTGGAGGCCGCGCAGCGGTTGGGCCTGAGCGCCACGGGGCTGGACTACTCGCGCTTCACCGTGGACCTCTGCCGCGAGCGGGGTTACCGCGCCGAGTACGGCTCGCTGACGCAAATGCCCTTCCCGGATGCGTCGTTCGACATCATCACGCTCAAGCACACGCTGGAGCACGTGGACCAGCCCATGGGCGGGCTGCGAGAACTCCAGCGCGTGCTGCGCCCCGGTGGCGTGGCCTTCGTCATCGTGCCGGACGCGGCCTATTACAAAATCATCGTGATGCCGCGGCGGGGCCGCTCGTTCCGGCCGGACCGGCGCGGCTGGCAGCACCACGTCTACTTCTACGAGAAGAACCTCGCGGACGCGTGCGCGCGCGCGGGCATGGTGCCCGTGAAAGCGGGCAAGGACATCCTGCGCCGACGACTGGCGAAGGGGCTGCGCGCGCCCTACGAGTACGTCCGCTTCGCGTTGCAGTGGGCCTGGGTCCAGGTCTGCCGCGTCACGCACCTGCGCCGCGAAATCCAGGTCATCGCCCAACGGCCCGCCGCCACCGCGCTGCCCGAGGCCCGCACGCCAGCGCAACCCGCCGCCTGAGCGGGACCCCGCGGGCCGCGCCGCGACGCCTCACGTCTGGGCCGACCCATGGGTCGCGGCCCAGCGATGCATGGTGCACACCTCGCAGCCCATGGCCTGCCCAAGGCCTTCGTGCCGTGCTCTGGTGCGTGGAGACCCGCTGCCCAAAGTCTGGCGGCGAGACAGGAGCCCCATGCACCGCCTTCGTCCCTGGGTCGTGATGTTCGCACTGTATGGCTTTGCGAGCGCCGCCGCCCCCGCGCCCTCGGTGCGCGATCAAATCGACACCTTCGTGCGCGCGGAGCTGGCGAAGCAGCACATCCCCGGCCTCGGCATTGGCGTGGTGAGCCACGGCAAGGTCATCCTCGTGAAGGGCTATGGCTTCGCCAACCTGGAGCACGACGTGCGCGTGGAGCCACGGACGCTCTTCCAGTCCGGCTCCCTGGGCAAACAGTTCACCGCCATGACCGTGATGCTCCAGGTGGAGGCGGGGAAGCTCGCGCTCAGTGACTCGGTGAAGAAGTTCTTCCCGGACGCGCCGGCCTCGTGGGACGGCATCACTGTGCGCCACCTGCTGACGCACACCTCCGGCATCGCGGACCTCGAGGGACTGCTCGACCCTCGGAAGGACTTCACCGACGAGGAGCTGGCGCGCTTCATCTACACCCTGCCCATCGAGTTCCCCGTCGGCACGCGCTGGCACTACAGCAACACCGGCTATGACCTGCTCGGCATCATCGTGAACCGCGTCGCGGGCACCTCGTACCTCAACGTGCTGCGCGACCAGGTCTTCCGGCCCGCGGGGATGACGACGGCGCGAGGCATCAGCGAGGACGACGTCATCCCGCACCGGGCCAGCGGCTACCGGCTGGTGAATGGCGAGGTGAAGAACCAGGAGTGGGTCGCGCCCTCGCTCAACACCACGGCGGACGGCTCGCTCTATGTGTCCGTGCAGGACCTGTTGGCGTGGGACGCGGCCGTGCAGCGACGCGCCATCCTCAAGCCCGAGAGCTGGAAGGAGATCCTCACGCCGGTGCGGCTCGTGAGCGGCGCCACCTATCCGTATGGCTTTGGCTGGGAGGTGAAGGAGCGCGGAGGACAGCCGCTGCATCAGCACACGGGCGCCTGGCAGGGCTTCACCAGCGCGTTCGCGCGCTACCTCGGAGACTCGCTGTCCATCGTCGTCCTGGCCAACTCCTCCGAAGCGCACTCCGGGCTCATCGCGGAGGGCATCGCCGCCATCGTCAACCCCGCGCTCGGCCCGTCACGGCTCTCCCCCATCGAGGACCATGAGCCCCAGGTCACCGCGAGGCTCACCACGCTGCTGGGACAGGTCCGCGCGGGAACGCTCGACGCGAAGGACTTCGCCTACGTGCGCGCGAGCATGGTCCAGGAGATCGCCAAGGCCTATCAGGCGTACTTGAAGCCGTTCCCGCCCGAGGGACCGCTCGTGCTCGCGGAGCGCACCACGGTGGGCGATGACCGCGTCTACACGTACATGGTGGCGTTCGGCCCGAAGACGCTCCGCTACAGCGTGACGCTCACCCCGGACGACCGGATCGCCTCCCTCCGGCTGCGCGAGAAGTAGCCGCGCGCGCCCAGGCCCAACGCCAGCGACAGGAACAACGCCAGCGGGCCCAGCCAGTCTCCCCACGCCAGCGCCAGCGACGTCAGCGGCGCTGTCGCGGGGACACTCAAAGGCAGGCTCGCGCGCTGTTGGTCCTCCACCTCCGCGAGCACCGCGCCCGTGGGGTCGATGAGCGCGGAGATGCCCGAGTTCGTCACGCGCACCTGGGGTCGGCGCGTCTCGATGCTGCGGAAGGCCGCGTGCATCAAGTGCAGCCGAGGCGCGGGCGTGCCGCTGAACCACGAGTCGTTCGACAGCGTCAGCAGCAGCTCCGCGCCTTGCCGGACCTCCGCCGCGACGTAGCTCGGGAAGATGGACTCGTAGCAGATGAGCGGCGCGACCTTGAGCATGCGGCCATCCCGCAGCCGGAACGTCACCGCGCGCGGCCCCGGACCTCGCTTCCAGTAGCCCGTCCACGGCAGCCACGCGCGCAGCGTGGGCGAGTCCACGGACTCGGGCACCCACTCCGTCAGCGGGAACAACATCGTCTTGCGATACGCCGTCTGCGCAAGGCCGCCGTGGCCATCGGGGCCCAGGAACATGGCCGCGTTGAACTCGCGCTCGCCTTCCAGGTCATACGTGCCGAACACCAGCGGCACACCGGCCCGCGTGACGAAGGCGCGAATCTCATCATCGAGCGCCGCGCCGTCATCGCTCTTCGCCACACCGAACGTGGTCGGGTACACCGTCTCCGGCCACACGAGCAGATCCACCGGGCCGCGCTGCAGCACCGCGTCCGATAGCGCGTAGTGCGTGTCCAGGATCATCCGCACCACGTCGTAGGTGCCGCGCTCCGCCGCGAGCTTCTCGTAGTTCGTGATGTTGGCCTGCACCGCGCCCACGCGCAGCCCGGGCCCCGGCGCCACCGCCGCGCGAACCTGACGCAAGCGCACCGCGCCATACGCCAGACATCCGAGCACCACCGCGAGCGCCACCGCCACGGGCCGCACCGCGCGCCGGGCCCCTCCCACTCGCCATCCCTTCAGCGCCGCGAGCACGCACTCATTGACGAGGAGCACCACCAGCGTGAGGCCCGGGACACCCGCCACGTCCGCGCCCTGTCGCAGCCACTCGGAGGGAGAGAGGCCGTGGCCCAGCGTCTCCGCGAAGAGCTTGGGCACCCCCCACTCGGTGCCCAGGTACGCGAACACCGCCACCGCGGGAGGCAGCCACGCGCCGCGCGCATCCTCGCCCACCGCGCGACGCGTCCACAGGCGCGCCAACGCGAAGGTGAGGAATTGAGGCTCCAGCACCGGAGACAGCGCGAGGAACACGGCCCAGCACACCCACGCGGGCGCGCGCGCATACGCGGCGATCGCCTCCGGGAACCACCCGAAGACGGCGGCGTTGAAGCACACGCTCAAGAGCAGCGCGGGTCCCCAGGCCTCACGGGCCGAGCGCGCCGAGTCCACCACCGCGAGCCACGGCACCAGCGCCACCCAGGCCAGCACCACCCACGGGACCTCCATGCGCGAGACGAGCCACAACATCCCAGCGGTCGCCAAGACGGCCAGGAAGGACCACGCCCCCCGCCTCGACAGACTCACGGAGCGTTCCCCGCCTCTTCCTTCGGCAGCTCCAGCATCTGGATGGGCATGCCCGCGGGCGCCATCTCCGCGGGCACCACGCGGTTCTCCGGCAGCGCGAGCGGCTGCCCGTTCGCATCGAGCGGCTTGTAGTCCGGATGGAACATCAAGATGGGCGCCACGCTCTCGCCGTTGTCCGTGGCCTGGTAGTGGCGCATGTAGCCCGGAGGCAGCTCGAAGCCCTCGGGCACGAGGATGCCGCGCTTCAACGGCTTGGTGCCGCGCTGGTACAGCCCCGTGCCCGTGGGGCCCGTGTACGGCGCGGCCTGGGGCGCGGGCGGCTCGCTGGGCGACTCGACGGGAGGGGTCTCGACGCGCGGCGCGGGGCGCGATGGCGGCGGTACGGGCGCGCGCGCCACGTGCGGCGCGGGCTCGGGGAGCGGCTCGACAGTCCGAGGCATCTCCGCGAGGGGAGGTGACGCTTCGACCTCGGGCGTCGAGGACATCAACCAACCGCTCAACACCAGACATGCCACGGTGAAGACGAGCCCACCGCCGACAATCCAGAGCGCCGCGTGGCTCTGTGAGCGCGCGGGCGCGACGCGGGTGACTCCGTCAGAATCGATGCGGCGCTCGGGCGATGGAGACGACGACCGCATGTTCGCTGAGGACCTCCGGGCTGCGTATGCTACGGAGCCCCTTCTTCCGAGGCAATCGACCGCGCCTCGTCACCCGACTGAATGCGCCGCATGAACGCGTCCACCGTGCCCGTCTCCGCCGCGCCCGAAGCCGTCGACTCCGAGTCCTCGCACACAACCTTCGCGGTCCATGCCTACCCCTCCGCGCTGCGATGGCTAAGCATGCTCGCGCAAGGCGTGTCGTTGGGCAGCATCCTCTTCTTCACCGCGCAGTTGCTGGGGGACGTCGTCTCGGGCACGCAGACCGTGCAGCCCGGCCCGGTGGGGCGCGGACTCGTGCTCGGGGGGCTCCTGCCGCTCGCGCTGGTCGTGGCGCTGCGTGCGCTCACGCGCGCCCGCGTGGCCGTGGAGTCCTCACGGCTGGTGCTCACGCTGCGCAGCGGCGAGCGCTTCGAGATTCCCTTCGAGTCCCTCTCCAGCGTCCGCCCCGCCTGGGTGCCCTTGCCCGGTCCGGGCCTCACGCTGCGCCTGCGCACGGGGCGCACCTTCGGCCGCTTCCTGGAGACGCAGGACCCCGCGCCGCTGCTCGACGCGCTCGCGCCCCATGGCACCCTGGGCGCCGCGCGCACGCATCCGCTGGTCCGCTATGCCCAGGCGCGACAGGCGATGTGGCTGCGCCGTCCGCACCAGCTCGCGCTGAAGCACGTGGGCGTGCCGCTCATCATCACCGGCGTCTTCTTCCGCGCGCACCAATACATCGCGTTTGGCGGCTGGCTGGGCGAGTACCAGATGCACGGGCTGGCGGCGTACCTGAAGACCTTCGGGCGCTTCTGGGTGCCCGTGATGCTGAGCCTCGTGCTGTATGCGTGCTTCTGGCGCGTGCTCGCGGAGCTGCTGTCGTTCAGCGCGGCGTGGCTGGGCCCCCGGTGGGCGCGCAACACGCGGCGCGGCGCGGAGTGGCTGTGCCGGCTCGCATACTACGGGGGCCTGCCCGCGCTGCTCCTCGTGCGCTTCTACCTCATGTGAGCCACTTCATCTGAGCCGCTGGAAACGCGAAGGGCCCCCGACCCACACGTGAGTCGGAGGCCCCAGCGCTGCACGTCAACTCACGGCGTGGCCGGGTTGTACGTGGACATCGACCAGCCCATCTTCTCGTGGCCGAACTGGTTCCAGATGGGGTTCTTGCCACCGGCCATCTGCGCGTCCGTGTACGCCGGCGCGGCCGAGCCGGAGCCCGAGCCCGAGAACCAGTTCAGGCTGACGGTGCTGCCCGAGTAGGTCGGGTGCGTGTCATCCGACTGGAGGTAGTCGTAGCTGGTGCTGGCGTTGGCCAGGTGCCCGTTCGAGTCGCGGATGGTGGAGCGCAGCGTGGTGGTGATGCGCGTCACGTAGTCGGCCTCGGACTCGCCCTCGACGTAGCGCAGGCCGTCCACGTCCACCTTGCCGTCGCTGTTCGAGTCGTACTCGGCGCCCATCATCTCCGCGAAGGAGTCCGAGCACTTGAAGCCATACTTCGTGGCCAGGCTGCACGTGCGCCAGTTGCTGCGCGCCAGCAGCGGCAGGAACTTGGCCTGCTTGTTCACCTTCTGGCCCGTGGCCGAGTCGGTGCAGCCCGTCAGCGTGTTATCCGCCGCATAGCCCGGGTAGTAGATGTTGGAGACAATCTTCACCTTGGCGGTGGTCGCGTACTGGTTGATGGCCTGCATGGCCTTCTCCGTGTACGAGGCACACGCGGACAGGGCGCTCTCCAGGCCGCTGTAGTCACAGGTGCCGGTCTGCCCCGCGAACGCGCTGCGCGCCTGGAGGTAGTCATTGCCACACATCTCGAACACGACGGCGCGCGTGTTCGTCGCCTGCATGTACGACTTCTCGGAGACAATCTTGTTGTTGTAGATGTCGTCCGCCTTCGCACCGGACTTCGTGCGGCGCACCACCTCCACGTTGCTGCCCCACGTCTTCGCGGCGTACTCGCCCTGAATCATCGGCGCCGCGCGACGGGCCACGTCAAAGATGCCGCCCTCGTAGCCGGCGTAGATGGAGTCGCCGTACGCGACGATGCGGTACGTGGACGACGCCGAGCGGTTGATGGTCCACGACGTGTTCTGATTGATGGTGCTCGCCATCGCGCTGCCGCTGACGGTGGCGGCCGCGACCATGGCGGCGAGGGACAGCCTGCTGCGCCGAACAGACATGACCTGCTCCTTGTCGTTTCCGACGGAGGGGGTGGGGTGAGGGGCGCGCAGGCTACAGGGGGTTGATTGGAGAATCACCACCGAAACCCGCAAAAGCGACTCAATGTGAAATTCATGACGCAGTGTTCCAGGGATGACGCAAGCGGCCCCGTGATGACGCGTTGTTTCACGCACCGAGGGCCTACACTGCGCCGCGTGGAACTCTCTCGGAGCGCGCGGGCGCTGGCGCAGTGGTTGTCGTTGGGCAGTGTGGTGGGCGGGGTGTGCGGCGTCGCGTCCGCGGTCTTCCTGTACTTGTTGGAGAAGGCCACCGAGTGGCGGGTGGGCCACGAGGAGATGGTCTACCTCTTGCCCGTGGCGGGGCTCGTGCTCGGGGCGCTGTACGGGAAGTGGGGCCACTCCATCCGAGGCGGCAACAACCTGGTCATCGACACGGTGCACGAGGGCGACGCGCAGATTCCGGTGCGCATGGCGCCCATGGTGCTCTTGGGCACGGTGCTGACCCATTTGTTCGGAGGCAGCGCGGGGCGCGAGGGCACCGCGGTGCAGATGGGCGCGAGCCTCGCGGATGCGATCGCGCACCGGCTGCGGGTGACGGTGGAGACGCGGCGCGAGCTGTTGGCGGCGGGCATCGCGGGCGGCTTCGGCTCGGTGTTCGGCACGCCCATCGCGGGGACGGTGTTCGGGCTGGAGGTGGTGTGCGTGGGGCGGCTTGGCTACGAGGCGCTCCTGCCCGCGCTGGTCGCGGCGGTGGTGGGTGACCTGGTGACGCGCGGGCTGGGCATCCACCACACGGCCTATCCCATCCCCGCGGCGCTGCCGCTGACGTGGCCGCTGGTGGGCAAGTGGCTGGTGTTCGCGGTGGCGGTGGCGGGCGTGGCGGTGCTGTTCGTGGAGGGCACGCACCGGATGAAGAAGCTGCTCGAGCGGCGCGTGCCGTGGCTTCCGGTGCGCATGGCGCTGGGCGGGTTGGGCGTGGTGGCCCTGTGGAAGCTGGTGGGCACGGAGGACTACCTGGGGCTGGGCGTGCCCGGCATCCTGCGCGCGTTCCAGGACCCGACGCTGCCGGGGACAGCGTTCGCGTGGAAGCTGGTGTTCACGGTGGTGACGCTGGGCGCGGGGTTCCTGGGCGGCGAGGTGACGCCGCTGTTCTTCATCGGCGCGGCGCTGGGGAACCTGCTGGCGCGGGTGCTGAACCTGCCGGTTGAGATGGGCGCGGCGGTGGGGATGGCGGCGCTGTTCGCCGCGGCGGCCAACACGCCGCTCGCGCTGTCCATCATGGCGGTGGAGCTCTTGGGCGGCACGGTGCTGCCCCACGTGGCCATCGTCGCGGTGGTGGCGTACCTGCTCACGGGCCACCGGGGCATCTATCCCGCGCAGCGCATCGCGAGGTTGAAGCACGGCGGCCCGCTGCTGGAGCGACTCACGCCGCTGCGCGAGCTGTCCACCCAGCCCGCGAAGACCCCCGAGCCCACGAAGCCCGCCGCCGCTCCGGGGCCCTGAGACGCTCGGGGACGTGAGCGACTCGGCGACCACGCGCGGGAGCATCCGCGAGCGGACCGGGCGCGGGGCCTATCGCTTCGCGCGGGCCTTGCGCACCGGGGCCTTCTTCACGACCGCGTCGTCCGGGCCCAGCAGCCGCCCATCCTGCGCATGCAATTGCAGCCGGCGCACGGGCCGCTCGGCGGGCAGGTCCACCAGCACGGAGCGGTCCTCTCCCGGCGCGAAGCAGTGGTCCTCACCCCATTGCCGCAGCCCCACCACGACGTGGAAGAGCCCACGGCCCTTCGGCGTCAACACGTACTCTTGATACGCGCTCCCATCCGACGCGGGCGCGAGCTCCAACACCCCCTCCGCCACGAGTGAGCGCAGCCGAGTCGCCAGGATGTTCTTCGCCAGGCCGAGGCTCTTCTGGAACTCGCCGAAGCGACGAAGCCCATCGAACGCATCCCGCACGATGAGCAGGGACCAGCCGTCGCCCACGGCATCCAGCGCCCGAGCCACGGGACAGGGCGTTCCTTCCAACCGGGTCCGCTTCATCCCTGGAACCTAGCGGCCCCCAATCTGGTTGCAACCTGAAACCACCCTCGCTACTTCTTGACTGGTTTCAAAACGAAACCACATGGCGAGGTGGCGAGGATGCGGCTGGAGCAGCACGGTGCGTTGGGCGAGCAGTCGAGCGGTGTCGCGGAGACGCGCGCGGGCGTGGGGGCCGCGCCTCCGCTGGCTCGCTCGGTCGTGTTGCTGTTCGCGGTGGCGTGTGGGCTGGCGGTGGCGAACGTCTATTACGCCCAGCCGTTGCTCCAGGCGATGGCGCTCGAGTTGGGCATCCCCTCGGCGTCCATCGGGGTCGTCGTCATGGTGACGCAGGCGGGTTATGGGCTCGGGTTGTTGTTGCTGGTGCCGCTGGGGGACGTGGTGGAGCGCAGGCGGCTCATCGTCGGACAGCTCCTGGTGTCGGTGGGGGCGCTGCTCCTGGTGGGGTTCGCGCCCTCCCGTGGATGGCTGCTGGTGGGCATGGCCGTGGTGGGGCTCCTCGCGGTGGTGACGCAGGTGCTCGTGGCCTTCGCGGCGACCCTGGCGTCGCCTGAGCAGCGCGGAACCGTGGTGGGCACGGTGACGAGTGGCGTGGTGCTCGGCATCCTCGTGGCGCGCACGGTGTCGGGCGGGGTCTCGGACCTCGCGGGCTGGCGCGCGGTGTATCTGTTCTCCGCGCTCCTCACCCTGGGGATGGCGGCGGCGCTGTTCCGAGTGCTGCCCCGACACGCCCCGCCCAAGGAGACGCCGTCGTATTCGCGGCTGCTGCGCTCGGTGTTCGACTTGTTCGCCCAGGAGCGCCTGCTTCGAGTTCGAGGCGTGCTCGCGCTGCTGATCTTCGCGGCGTTCAGCACCTTCTGGACATCCCTCGTGCTTCCGCTCAGCGCGCCACCCCTATCCCTGTCACCGACTCAAGTGGGCCTGTTCGGATTGGTGGGAGCCGCGGGAGCGCTGGGGGCCGTGAGAGCGGGGCAGCTCGCGGACCGAGGATGGGGACAGACGACCACGGGGAGTGCCTTGGTGCTCTTGTTGGTGTCGTGGCTGCCCATCGGGCTCCTGGGCCACTCCCTGCAAGCACTGGTGGTGGGAGTCATTCTCTTGGACCTCGCCATCCAAGCCGTGCACGTGACCAACCAGAGCATGCTCTACAGCGTGCGCCCCGAGGCGCGCAGCAGGCTCGTCGCGGGCTACATGGTCTTCTATTCCGTGGGGAGCGGAGCAGGCGCCCTCGCCTCGACACTCGTGTATGCGCGCTGGGGATGGACAGGGGTCTGCGTGCTCGGCGCGAGCTTCAGCGCAGCCGCCCTGGTGTTCTGGGCGCTCACCATCATCGAATCGGCATCGAATAGGCATTAAACAGACATCAATTCACGAACCCCAGAGACAGACTCGCGCTCGGGGATGTTTTTTTGGGTTCCGAGATGACACGTTTCGAAACATCAGACACGCTGTCTCATGCTCTCGTTCGGAATCGGACTGATTGCCGCAAGTGTTCTCGGCACTGCCACCGACGCGCCCATCACCGCGGTCACGGTCTACGGAGACCGTGCTCGCGTGGTGCGAACCGCGACGGTGAATCTCTCGGGGACACAGCATGTGGACTTCCCGCTGCTGACCGCGCCCCTCGACCTGGACTCCGTGCATGTCGAGGCGCGCGGGGCGGACGTGTCCCGCGTAGAGGTGCGCCGCGTGAACATGGGCGCGTTCTCCGAGGAGGCCGCGCGCAAGCTGCTGGCTTCGATGGAGCGCGTGGAGCGATTACAGGTGCGCAACCGGGATGAGACCGACGCCTACCGTGCTCAGCTCGCCGCCATCCGCGGCATCCAACCCACACCCTTGGGCGCCAAGGAGTCGCCGGGGGCCTCCGCATCCACCGCGAGAGGAGACCCGACAGCGTGGAGCACCGCCACGACATTCCTGGGTGACACCACCGCGAAGCTGAATGCCCGGCTGCGCGAACTCGAGCGCCAGGCGGCGACACTGACCGAGGAGGCGAAAGGTCTCCAGCGGCAAGCGGCGGAGTTCGCCCTCGCCCCGAGCCATTCCGCCGTGAAGGTGGCCGCCACGCTCGCGGGCACAGGCTCCGCGGAGCTGCGGCTCGCCTACGTCACCCGGGATGCGCGGTGGACCCCCGCCTACGAGTTGCGGCTGGACCCCGATGGTCAGCGCGTCCGCGTCGCGCTCCAAGCACAGGTCAGTCAGGAGACGAGCGAGGACTGGGAGTCGGCGGCGCTCACGTTGAGCACGGCCAATCCCGCCACCACCCAGCCTTTGCCCAGACTCGCGACCTGGTCGATTGGCTCGACCGAGCGCTTCATCCCCACGCCCGTCTCGACCGGGGCGCCACTTCCGCCCCAGCCCACGACACCTGTTCGTGAGAGCACCCTCAGCGAAGAGGCGGTGCTGAGGCAGGAACTCCTGACCCGCGCGGGGACTTCCGCGGCACCCGGTGCGAAGCCCACCCCTCTCGCTGTCGCCCAAACACCCCGGCCCCCACCCGCCAATCCCCCCGTTGGGGAAGGGAGCTTCGTGGGCACCATCACCAGCGCGGAGTCTCGAAAGCCATTGCGAGACGTAGTCGTCAGCGCAACCTCTTCATCGCTGGAGTCGGAACGAGACACCGTCACAGACACCCAAGGGAGATACTCCCTGGCCCATCTCCCTCCCGGGACCTACACCCTGCGGTTTGAGAGCGAATCCCTCCGTCCCTATGCCAGGGCAGACATCGCGCTCCGCGCGGGCTCATCTCTCATGGTCAACGTGGAGATGCTCCCTGATTCCTTTACTCAGATAGTCGTCACCGCGGTCAGCGCGACCGAGGCGCCAACACCGGGTCCACAGCTTCGCATGGCAGCCCCAGTCGGCACCTGGCAGCCCCCGCTGAATCCCCACTCCCCCGCCGCGCTCGCGGGCGGATATGACCTGACCTTCTCCGCTCGGGCCCGCGAGACGATTCGCAGCGGACAGGGCTCCCGCGCCATCCCGCTGTTCGACGACACGTGGCCCGTGGACGTGCGGCGCGTGGCCTTCCCCGCGCTCTCGTCCGAGACCTACCTGGTCGCGGACCTGAAGGGCCCGGCCACGGGGATCCTTCCGAGCGGAGCAGCCACGCTCGCGGTGGGAGACGACCCCGCGGGAACCGCGCAGCTCGACCTCGTCATGCCAGGACAACCGTTCACGCTGCCCCTGGGCATGGACCGCGCGGTTCGCACTGCCCGAAACGTGCGCGTGGCGCAGTCCGAGAAGGGCTTCCTCGGCAAGGACGAGGTCGCGACCTACGAGGTCTTCATCGAGGTCCCCAATCCCTATCACTCGCCCCTGCGCGTTCGCGTGGTGGACCAGTTGCCGCTCAACACCGATGGCAACGTGCAGGTGGAGTTGCTGCGCAGTGAGCCCGTGGCTCGGCAGGAGTCCAGCACGGGCGTACTGCAATGGGAGATGGTGGTCCCCGCGTCCAGCAAGTCCACGGTCTCCTTCCAATACTCCCTGAGCCGGCCCAAGGGCTGGCGCCTGCAGCAGCTTCCGTGAGGCGCATCCCATGCATGTCCTGCCCCTGACGCTCTGGGCGCTCGTCGCCCCTGCTCAAGTGTCCTCGGTCGTCGTCTATCCCGATCGCGCGCAGGTAACGCGCGTGAAGAACGTGGAGTGCGCCAGCGACACCACGGTTCACTTCGAGGACCTCCCGCTGTCCGCCGAGCCCGACAGCCTGCGCGCCCGCACCACGGCCGGCACGGCGGAAGGACTCACGTATTCCGAAGCACCCAACCCCGAGGCCCTGCACACGGAGTTGACGAAGGCCCAGGCCCGCCGCGACGCGCTCGCGGCGCAGGTGGCCACCTGGGAGGACGCCTCGGCCCGAGCCAAGGACCTGGACAGGCTGGCCCAGGGGTTCTCCCGCGTGGCGGTGACGCGGGCCGTGCAAGAGCTGGACAGCTTCAAGGCGGACACTCGCGGATGGGGCGCCCTGTTCGACCAGGTACTCGCCACGCGAATGAAAGCCATCGAAGAGGGCCGCAAGGCCGAGGAGCAGTTGCAGGACGTGCAGCGACAGCTCACCGAGGTGGCTACGGAAGTCACGCGACTGGAGAAGGAGCGTTCACGTCCCGTCCGCTCCGCCGAAGTCCGTCTGAGCTGCCCACGCGGCACCAAGGCCCAGGTGGAGCTGAGCTATCTGGTGCGCGATGCGAGCTGGACTCCCGCCTATGAGGCTCGCGCCCACGAGGCGGCGGGCGTGGTGGAGCTGACCACGCTCGCCAACGTCCAGCAGTCCACGGGAGAGGATTGGGCGAAGGTGAACCTGGTGCTCTCCACCGCGAGGCCGCGCACCCAGGCCACGCCCCCCACGTTGATGCCGCTCAAGGTAAGCGCGACCCAGCGCCCCCAGGAGAAGGTGTACCTCGTGCGCGGAGACGAGTTCCGCGCGGCAGCGTCCGTGGGGCAGGACGTGACGCAGCTTGGGGCCAGCGGGCTCGACGCGGCGGCCCAGGGGCTCTCCGTGCAGCTCACCGTCCCCGAGTCCGCGCAGGTGCCGGGCAACGGAGACGCCGTGCGCCTGAGCGTGTCGAAGGCACGACTCAAGTCCACATTCTCGCTCCGAGCCGTCCCCAAGCTTCAGCCCGTGTTCTTCCGAGTGGCCCAGCTCACCAACACCGCGCCGCTCCCGTTCCTGCCCGGGCGGGTGGATCTCTACCGAGACTCGGGCTTCATCGGCAGACAGGCGTTGGAGCACGTGCCGCAGGGCACGTCCTTCCTGCTGACGTTTGGCGTGGACGAGTCGGTCCGCATCAGCCGGCGCGTGGTCGAGGAGATGAAGCGTGACGAAGGCTTCCTGTCGAGCCGGCGGAGCTTCCGCTACGGCTACCGCTTCGAGCTGACCAACCTGGGCACGCAGTCCGAGCAAGTGGAGCTGTCCGACCACCTTCCGGTCTCCGAACTCTCGGACGTGAAGGTAGAGGTGGATGAGAAGACGACGCCTGGATATCGGCTCGGCCAGGACGATGGCATCGCGACCTGGACCGTGAAGCTCGGGCCCGGGGAGAAGCGCGACATGCACTTCGCCTTCCGAGTGACCACGCCGTCCAGCTACGACACGAGCGGGATGTGACCCCATCAGGGCGCGCGGAGACTCCGCGCGCCCTGATGTGCATCACTCCGGGAAGTGGATGACGCGGTTGTTCGGACCGACGGCCCAGTAGTCCCAGACGTTCGAGCCATCCGTCCGAGGCACGACCACCAGGTCCCGCAGCTCGCCGCCCGCCGTGTAGCGCGTGTTCCAACCACTCGGAGACATCCAGCGGATCAGGCCTCCCGTGTCAGTCATGTAGACCGAGGCGTCATCCACCGCGCACACGCTGCTGAACTCCACGTTGAGCCCTTGATTCACCGGCGTCCACGTGGTCGCGCCATCCCATTTCAGGACGGAGCCCTTCAGGCCCACGGCGTAGGCATGCGTCGCATCCCAGGCCCAGACCTTGTTGAGCAGCACCTTGTTCGGAAGACCCGCAGCAATGGAATGCGCCGTGGCTGCCGGAGTCGTCTGGGTGATGTCCGTCGAGATGATGGCTGGGTCTGGATCGCCCGCGTTGCCCGTGTACCCGACCGCCAGAAGATGAGCCTGATCGATCCCGTGGATGTCTTGGAACTTTCTGTTTGAGGCAGTCACCTTGGATGCCAACGAGCCACCGGACTTCCACTCGTAGACCTGGCCCTCATCGTTGACGACATAGACCGCCGTGCTGCCTCCGATGACAAAGCCAATGATTCCAGTAAACGTGTGGGTCGAGACCGAGCCCGCCGACAGGATATCGCAGTTGGTAGCGCCAGCCGTGTAAGCCGCAAGCGTTCCGCCAGATCCCGCCACGAACACGGTTCCGTCCGAGGGCCTCACCCAGGCAGCCCTCCAGTCAGTGGTTCCGCACTTCGTATTCCAACTCACGAACTGAGAGGTCGCCGTTGCGCGAACGGCCAGCGCTCCGTTCTGGCCCGCAATCCACACTGGATAGCCCGAAGCCGGAGCCGCCACCGTGTTCCAGGTCGTCCCGGATACGAGCGCAGCATCCGAGACCTGCTGCCATCCCTTGTCTCCACAGACTACCGAGGGACGCGTTTCCTCGTTCGCTCCGTCCGAGCAGTTGTTGTCCCGGTCGTCGCAGATCTCCGTGTTGCCAGGGAAGTTGCGCGGATCCTTGTCATCGCAGTCATTGCTGCTCACCACGTAGCCAGCCGGCTGACCGCCGGGGGGGCACACCTTCTGCGCGTCCGCGGGGTTCGATGACCCGACGGTGTCCCCATCCGCGTCACGGTGATAGGTCACCGGCGCGGGGGCGGTGCACGTCAGCCCATCCTGGTTCGTGTTGCACACCCACGTTCCAGTGCACACGTCGTTATTGCAAACCTTGTCTTTGTCCCCGAATGGCTCGTCGATGCCACCCACGCAGTTGTCATCGACTCCGTTGCACTTCTCGACCGCGAGTGGGTTGACCGCCGCCTTCGTGTCATCACAGTCGAGCCCGTTGCCCTCGGGACGCTTCGCCACGTAGCCCGCGGGCTGCGCGCAATTCACAACCGGGGTAGTCGTAGCGTCGCCGAACCCGTCACCGTCTGCGTCTCGGAACCACTGCTGGCCAAGGCCCTCGTCCTTGACGTTGTTGCAGTTGTCGTCGATCTCGTTGCAGATCTCGGTGGCCCCGGGATGGATGGCCTTTACCCCGTCGTTGCAGTCGAAGCCCTCCACCTTCGCCGCGACATAGCCGGCCGGCGCCGCACACAGATCCACCATCTGGCTGGAGTCGCCGTAGCCGTCTTCGTCGACGTCCTTGTAGTACTTCGTCTTCGGCAGGCCCTCGTCCACGCCATGGCCGCAGTTGTTCACCAGGCCGTCGCAGATCTCCTGTGCTCCCGGGTACGCGTTTGCGCGCGTGTCGTCGCAGTCCGTGCCTCCGCCGCCGTTGCGCGTGGCCACGAAGCCGTCACCGTCCTCATCCGGCGTGATGAGCGGGACATCCCACGACTGCTTGCCCGCGTCCTTGAACGCGAACGACTTCGTGGAGCTGTCCACCGGCGCCCCTTGCGGCATGCCCGCCGCCGTCGCCGTGCAGTCCTTCAGCTCGAACGCCGTGACGTTGATCTCCACGTCACGACCCCAGTCCGCCTTGCGGTAGACCGCCACTGTCACGGGCTTGCTGCTGTCCGAGCGATCGGCCGCGTTCACCCGAACCAGGGCCTCCTTGCCCGAGCCGTCACGCGCTCGCACCACGAAGCAGCCCTTCTTGAAGGACATGTCGTAGGCGATGTTGACGGCGATGGCGGCTTCGTTCGCGGCCGGTTCGCGGTTGCAGGCCAGGAGCAACAACGGGAGCAGGAATAGGGCTTTGCGACGCATGGCGCTGCAGTCTAGCGCATCACCCCATTCCGCCCACCGCTCACCCCACGGGGCATGACAGCCGCGCCCGAGTTCGGAAACCGCTCCCGACCTCGGGCGCCTGCCTGTCCCCTCTTCTCACGCGCAGGTGAAGGACCAGCGGCACCGGTTCGACTGGCACTCGCGGTCGCTCGAGCAGGCCGCGCCTCGGGAGCGCTTGTTCACGCACTTGCCCGAGTTCAGGCCCCACCCACAGAACTGGTTCGCCCCGCATTGCGAATCGCTGTTGCAGAGGCACACCCCCGTGGGGTTCAAGTAGCAGTCCGCGCTACACCGGTCCGTCGTGCACTCCCGGTCCGACTTGCACGTCTGCCCAAGTCCCTTCGAGCGCGGCGTGTAGCACCAACCCACCGCGTTCAGGCACCCACCACACGCCCCCGAGAGGCACTGCCCATCCCGGCTGCACGAGGCCCAGTCCGCCTTCCTCGGCACGCAGTCGTTGTCCCCCGGATTGCCCGGCACCTCGTCCTGGCAGTAACTCGCCGCGCCACAGTCCCCGTCGTCGTTGCACACGCAGCGCCCATCGAACGTGTCGCACAGCACCGACGTGCACTGTTCACTGACGCACTCATCGTCGAAGCGGCAGCCCTGCCCCAGCTCCTTCGAGTCCGGCGCATACGCCTTGCCGCACACCGTGGGATACGCCTTCTCGCGCTCGCTCGGCGCCACCCACGGCGCCACGCCGCTCGTGTCCATGTCGTTCGCCGCGTCCGCCATCCCCGCGCGCGCCGCGCTCGTGCGCTCCCACATGCGGATGAAAGTCTCGGCGGAATTGTTCAACCCGGTCGTGTCCGAACCCAGGTTGCGCAGGTCCTTCAAGAGGTCGGGCAGCAGGCCCACGTGCGCCAGACCCTGCTCATCGAAGGGCGTGCCCAGCCGCGCGGGGCCGTGCTGCTCCTGCGCGTGCTCCTGGGCATCTGCCTCGGCCTGGAAGCCCGCCGAGCACGCGCCGTTCGGACCAAAGCGCGGACGCGTCTGCTGGATGAAGCCGTTGAAGTCCGCGCCGAAGGCCATGGGCACCTTGAGGCCCTGACGACCGAACTCGTACGCCTGCGCGAAGGAGCGGCTGGAGCCCTGGCAGTCGTTGGCGATGTTGGCCTTGGTGTACGTGCGCGTCTCGTCGTGCGCCGTGCGCAGGCCGAACATGCCGCCCGTGCGGCGCAGCATCTGCACCACCCACGCCGGCGTCGTCTTCTCGTTCTCCGCCAGCTTGCCGTTCATCACCTCGCGGAAGTGTCCGTGGCTGATGAAGAGCGGGTAGTAGTTGTTCCGCTCCGCCACCGAGTAGGCGTCCTTCACGCCCTTCTCGGACAGGTGGGCCAGGTCGATGAGCATCCCCTTGTCCATCATCGCCTGCACCAACTGCTGTCCTTCCGTCGTGAGCCCGCGCACGTTGCGGCACTGCGCGTCCACGTCGAAGCCCAGCGTGAAGTTGCCCGCGGTGACGCCGCAGTCCGTGTCGATGTGGCAGTTCTCCAGGAACTGCGCCGCCTGGAAGATGACGTTGTGCAGCGCCGCGCCGCCGAAGCGGTTGTCCAACTGGTGAACGGGCTGCAACGTGCGAACGCCGAGCGCATGGAAGCGATCGAGCTCCGCGCGCCAGTCCTTGCTGCCGAACAGCTTGCTCGTCTCGATGGAGAGCACCATGGCCAGCTTGCCCTGCGAGATGATTCGCCGCGCATCCGCGGGCGACAGGGCGATCTCCACCCAATCATTCGCGGCGTCGAACTGCCGCGCGAGCTGGAGCTGGACCTCCACGTCCGCCATCTCGTCACAGGCCCGCTTGCGGTTCTGCGGCGGCAATGCCTCGCAGAGGAACTGATTGCTGACGGCGGAGACCACCACCAACGACAGCCCGCCCTGATGCGCTTGCTTCAGCCAGCCTTCCCAGGACTGTTGATGCGCGATGGTGTCCCAGCGCGGCCACTCGCTGTTCGGGACGCGGCGACCCATGTGCAGCCCCGTGTCGCCCTGCGTGCCTTCAATCTTCCCGAGGAACTCGGAGGCCACCGCGCCACCCACGCCGAACAGCTGCGACAGGATGGGCACGCCGCGCAGGTCCACTCCGCCCGAGTTGGGACACAAGTTGAGCAGGTTGCTCAGGTCCATCCGAACGCGCGCGTGGTCGCTCTCCGGAAGTCCTCCGTCGCACGTGGTGAGGGCGCCGGTGTAGCTGCCGTGGAACCAGCCGCCGCCGAAGGCCTCCTCCGCGAACATGTGGTGGTGCAGCTCCGCGAAGCCTGGCACGCCGAGCCCCTGCTTCACGGACGCTGGCGCGGGGGGTGGCTCGGGGAGTTCTTCAACAGGGGCGCAGGCCAGGGCACCTGCCATGGCGAACGCCCATGCGGCACGGGGCAGCCCGGTACGACGAGAGAACATGGGACCTCCAGGGGTGGGGAGGTCCACTTAGTGACAGCCAGGACTCCGAGTGCAAGCCGAGGGACGAGAAAATATTGGTCAGACTCTTAATTCCCGGCCTTGAGGAAGAAGCGCACGGGGATGACCAGCTCGGCTTCGACGTAGGGCCAGGAGGTGGGCAGCGGCTCGAAGGGAGCGCAGGCATTCACCATGCGCAGGGCCTCTTCGTCGAGCAGCTCGAAGTCCGAGGACTGTGAGAGGCGTGGCATCGTGGCGAGTGTGCCGTCTCGCCGCACGGTGACTCGGATCTGGGCAATGCCTCGCATGCCCAGTCGCATCGCGGGCTCGGGATAGTGCTGCTCGCGCATCACGCGCCGCGAGAGCCGCAGGGTGTAGTCAACGATGGCCAGCCGACTGTCCGCGCCCTGCGATGATGCGCCCGCTCCTCCTGCTCCCGACGGAGAGGCACCACTGCTCGCCGCGCTGGCCGCGGATCCAACCCGCGCGGACTCCGTCGTTGAACCCGTCTGCGAGCCCGTTGCGTGCGGCGACTCCGACGGGACACCTGACGAGGGCGCGGGATCCGACACACGCAGCGGCTCGGTGGCGACGTGCAATGGCTCAGCGGATGCGATGGGAGTCGGTGCTGTCTCGGGCTGCGTGCTCGCGACGTGCGCGGGTTCGCTGGCTGTGCTGGGCTTTCGCGCGGGAGCAGGCGGTGGACTCGCGACTCGCGCGGGCTTGGGCGATGCGCTGGGCACGGCGGACTTCATCGGCTGACTGGGCGCGTGGGCGGGCGGAGACGCTGGCTGCGTGGCCGTGTCGATGGCTCCGAACCCGGTCCCTGGCGAGCCGAGATCACCTCCGGCCGTCCAGGCGATGTCCACCGCGACCGGAACGTTCAGGACCTCGCGCGGCCGTGGCAGCGCACGCGAAGGACGGAGCGCGAGGAATCCGGCCAACAGGCCATGCAGGCCCAACGACACCCCGACGAAGACGAGCCACCGCCCCGAGCGCACGGGCGCGATGGACTGCGCCCCAGGACGAGGCTCGCTGACGGTCCCCTCCGACGTCATGGGCCTCGCCTGTAGTGCAAAACCGCCTGGATCCGCCACCACCCCGGGTTTCTCCCCCGCACGCCACCCACCCCGACAGAATCCATCTCCGAATCTTCTGAACACCCCTAGAAGATTCAATGACCTAGACCCAAGAATCTGGCCAGAATCCATTCAGCAATCCATTCAGGACTCCATTCAGCAGGTGACGTCGTGAGCGAACTGCTCTCGCTCCTGGTCCAACAGCCCCGCATCCAGGCCGGCGAGCTGGCTCGGCGGCTCGCCGTGTCGCAGCCCACGCTCTCCCGCCTCATCGCCAAGGCCGGCGCGCTCGTCTGCCGCATGGGGAAGGGCCGGGCCACGCGCTACGCGCACACGCGCTCGATTCCCGGGCTCGGCAACAAGGTGCCCGTGCACGGCGTGGACGAGGCCGGCCACATCCACCGTCACGGCGAGCTGCATCTGCTCGCGAACGGCCAGCACTGGTTCGAGCACACCGACGGAACTGGCGAGTACTTCGAGGGCCTCCCGCCCTTCGTCGCCGAGATGGGGCCGCAGGGCTATCTCGGGCAGGACTTCTCGCGGCGCCACCCCGACCTGGAGTTGCCTTCGCGTCCGCTCGACTGGTCCGCGGATCAGCTCCTGCTCGCGCTGGCGCGTCGGGGTGAGGACTGCACGGGCCAGCTCATCCTCGGCGGCGAGTCCTTGAGTCGCTGGCTGGCGAGCGCACCGCTCCCCGTGGATCCCGAGCGCTACTCCGAACTCGCGCGCTCCTCGCTCGCGGTCTCGACAGGCTCCGCGGTGGGCGGCACGCAGCCCAAGTTCACCGCGTTCGTGGACGGCCGGCATGTGCTGGTGAAGTTCGCGGACACCGACCGAGGTGGCGCCGCGAGCCGCTGGCGCGACCTGCTCATCTGCGAGCACCTCGCGCTGGAGACCTTGCGCGCCGCGGGCCACGCCGTGAGCCGCTCACGCTGGATGGACGTTGGCGGCCGCCGGTTCCTCGAGGTCGAGCGCTGCGACCGCGTGGGCGACCGTGGACGGCGTCCGCTGCTCTCCCTGCGCGCGCTCACACACGCCTATGTCGGCCCGGGCCGCGACTGGACCGAGGCCGCACGTCAGCTCGTCGCCGCGCAGCGGCTAAGTGATGCGGATGCGCGAGCCGTGCGCTGGCTCGACATCTTTGGCCAGCTCATCGGGAACACGGATCGCCACCCGGGCAACCTCTCCTTCCACGTGGAGTCCCCGGGACGGTTCCGGCTCGCGCCCGCCTACGACATGCTGCCCATGGTCTTCGCGCCCGTGGGGGCGAGCCTCGTCAAACGCGACTTCGAGCCGCAGCCGCCCTCCGCCGCCACGCTCGATGTCTGGGCCGATGCGGGCCGACACGCCCTGGCCTACTGGACCCGGCTCACGCGCACACCCGACCTGAGCGCTGGGTTCCGCGAGCGCTGTGCTCGCAGCCGTGACGCCGTGGAGTTCCTGCTCGCTCGCGTGCCCGTGCGGTGATCAGGGCCGCGACTGCGCGGTCACCGAGGGCGGCGCATCGGCCGAGGCATGGCGGCGACGCAGCCCGGGCAGCGCCACCTCGAAGCCCTCGGGCAGCATGCGCAGGATGCGCTCGCGTCGGAAGCGCGACTGAGCCAGGCGCTGCTCCAGCTCCGCCTTCTCCACCCGCGCTTCCTTGCTCGGAGTCTCCGCGCGCGCGGCGAGCGTCGCCAGCCGCTCGGACACCGCCTCCACCTCGCGGTCGATGAGCACGGGCTGGATGTTCCGCGCCTCGGCGCGCTTGCGCCCCACCGCGTTGTTCTCAATCCACACCGGCAGGACCTCCACGTCCGCCAACCCCACGGGCGCTCCTTCCGAGGGACGCACCACGGAGACGCGCAGGAGCATCGAGTCCCGCTTGTCCCCTTCCTTGCCCGCCTTGCCCGGCGCGTGGCTGTAGAAGCGCCCTTGGTTCGCCACCAGGTTGCCCAGCGAGTACGCGATGAACGCCTTGCGGCCCGAGGTCGTGGTGTACGCCTCCAGCGGCTGGAGCACATGCGGGTGGTGGCCGATGATGGCGAACGCGCCCGCGTCCAGCAGCGCGCGGCCCAGGGCCCGGTCCTCGGGGTGCGGCGTGTCCGAGTACTCGGTGCCCCAGTGCACCATCACGAACAGCGCGTCGCACTTCGCGGCCGCCGCGCGCACCTGCTCCGTGGCCTCCTCCGTGGTGAGCCCTCGGTGCATGCGGTGCACCGCGTAGGGCACGAAGGCCACGTGCGGGGCCTCCGCGTCCTTCGGGTTGCTGAAGCCATTCAGCCACCGCGTGAAGGACAGGAAGCCCAGCCGCACGCCGTTCACGTCGCGATACACCGGCGCCCACGCGGCGGTGCGCGTCGTCCCCGTGCCCGTGTGCTGGATGCCCGTGGCGTCCAGATGCTTCAGGGTCTCCACCAGTCCCTCGGGGCGCTGGTCCCTCGCGTGGTTGTTGCCCGTGGACACCACCTTCACGCCCGCGCCCGCCAGCGCGCGCACCAGGTCCGAGGGCGCGTTGAACAGCAGCTCCCGCGTGATGGCCTTGCGGTTGTCCGTGACGGGCGTCTCCAGGTTCACCACGCCCACGTCCGCGGTGCGCAGCACGTCCGCCACCGGGCCGAAGAGGTGGTCCCACCCGCCGTGGTTGAGCGACAGCGCCGCGCCTCCCTCGGGAGGAACCGCGCCCAGGCGCGCGTGCTCCTGGGCGACCGTCTTCACCTCACCGTGTGGAATCACGTCCCCGCCGAAAACGAGCTCCACCTGGACAGGAGACGCGGCGCACAGCAGGGGCACGAGCCACAACACGGACGAGGTCACGAACACACTCTAGCCTCGGGCCTCGCCCCCACTGGCATCCGCGTCACCTACTTCGTGCCGAAGAGGCGATCTCCCGCGTCGCCCAGGCCGGGCAGGATATAGCCGTGCTCGTCCAGCCGCTCGTCGATGGCGGCGGTGAAGACATGCACGTCCGGGTGATGTTCGCGCAGGTTGGTCAGTCCCTCGGGACACGCCAGCAGACACACGAAGCGCAGGCTGCCGGGGCGGCTGCGCTTCACGCGCTGGAGCGCCGCCACCGCCGAGTTGCCCGTGGCCAGCATCGGGTCACAGACGATGACGTCGCGGTCCGCCAGGTTCGCCGGAACCTTGTAGTAGTACTCCACCGCGTCGAGCGTCTCGGGGTCGCGGTACAGGCCGATGTGCCCCATGCGCGCCGACGGCACGAGCTGGAGCATCCCGTCCACGATGCCCTGGCCCGCGCGAAGGATGGGCACCAGCACCAGCTTCTTGCCATCCAGCAGCGGCGCCCGCGTCTTCGCCATGGGCGTCTGGATCTCCTCCTCGCGCAGCTTCAGGTCCCGCATCGCCTCGTAGCCGAGCAGGAGCGAGATCTCCTGGAGCAGCGCCCGGAACGACGCGGTGCTCGTGTCCGCGCGCCGCATCAACGTCAGCTTGTGCTTCACCAGCGGGTGGTCCACCACGGTGCAGTTCGGAAATGCCATGCGCCCTCCCTCACTTGGTTTCAGAACACGGTCCCGTCGCTCTCCACGCGGATGGGAGGCACGCCCCCCGCCCGCTTCTCCGCCGCCACCTGGCGGCCCGCCGTCCACGTCCCGCCTTGGAGAACCTTCGCCAGCGGCAGCTCCTCCGCGCTCAAGCCCAGCCGGCCGCGCACCAGCGCCGCCACCCGGTCCAGCAGCGCCACCGTCAACGCGCGCCACTCCACGATGGGCTCGTCCGCCGGTGAGAAGACATCCGTGAAGAGCCGCGTCTCGTAGGGCACCAGCACGCCCAGGTCCACGAAGAGCCCGCCGTTGCGGTACTCGGGCAGCCCCGTGAGCGCGTCCAGCTCCGTCACGCCCACGCCCGCCTCGTTCAGCGGCTCCATCAGAGAGTACGCCAGCCACTGGGACAACTTGTGGAAGGGCACCAGCGCGTCCGCGCTCTCCACGGGCCCCAGGGACGAGTGCGGCCACACATCGCCCAGGTTCACCGCGTCCACCATCACGCGCCCTGGCCAGATGGGGCCCAGCACCTCCAGCACCGTGCCCAGCACCTCCGCGGCGCGCACGCTGCGGCGATGGGCCGCGAGCATGTCGAACATCGCCCCCGGCCGAGGCAGCGCGCGCGACACGCCGTGCAAGAGGTGCAGCCGGCCCTCCAGGCCATGGAGCGGGTTGTCCTCCGTCACCTGGAGACCCTGGCCCAGCGACTCGCGCGTGAGCCGTCCCAGCGCCTCGGCATCGGCGCGCAGCGGGCGGTCCGGGTCGGACGAGAACAGCCCCGACATGAACATGCGCAGGCTGGCCACCGCCAACCCCTCCGAGCGGACATACGTGCCGCCGCCCTGCTCGCGGTAGCGCCACGCCGGCCCGCTACCCGCGTCCAAGAGCACGCTCACCACCACCAGGTCCAGCTTCGCGCGGGCGCGCTCCTCGGGAGACAGCTTCGCCAGCCGCGCCTCCAGCTCCGCGAGCCGAGGCACCCCACCCGCGTCGAAGTGACGCCAGCGGCTGTGCACGGGGATGTCCAGCGTGGGGTAGGCCTCGCGCGTCACCGCCAGCACGCGGTCCACCACCGCGGGCAGGCGCGAGGGCTCCACGCGGAAGTGCGGCAGCCGCCCCGCCAGTCCCAGGTCCAGCATCTGGTGGCAGCGCTCGCGGATGGCGGCGGGGCTGCGCAGCCACGCCACCGTGGGGGACACGTCCGGCCGTGCACGCGGGGTCGTCTCGTCAAGCATCGAGGTCACGCCCCTTCACGCGGGTCAGCTCCTCGGCGTCCGCCACGGGCCCACGCGTGAAGTAGCCCGCGGCCTTCTTCGCCTCCATCTCCACCTTGGCGTCCGCCGGAATCAGCTCGTCGGGGATGGGGACGCGCTCGAGGATCTCGATGCCCGAGCGGGTGATGGCGTCGTGCTTCATGTCGCTCATCGACACGAAGCGGTGGATGCGGGTGATGCCCAGCCAGTGCAGCACGTCTGGCATCAGCTCCTGGAAGCGCATGTCCTGCACGCCCGCCACGCACTCGGTGCGCTGGAAGTACGTGGCCGCCTGGTCTCCGCCCTCCTGTCGCTTGCGCGCGTTGTAGACCAGGAACTTCGTCACCTCGCCCAGCGCGCGCCCCTCCTTGCGCAGGTACACGATGAGGCCCGCGCCGCCACCCTGCGCCGTGCGCACGCACTCCTCGATGCCGTGCGCCAGGTACGGCCGGCACGTGCAGATGTCGCTGCCGAACACGTCCGAGCCGTTGCACTCGTCATGCACGCGCACCGCCAGCGGCACGTTCCGGTCCGCCAGCGACTCGATGTCGCCAAAGACATACAGCGACAGACCGCCGATGGGCGGCAGGAACACGTGCAGGTCCGGGCGCGTAATCAGCTCCGGGAACATGCCGCCCGTGTGCTCGAAGAGGCCGCGGCGCAGCGCGCTCTCCGTCAGCTCGAAGCGCTTGGCGATGCCGGGCAGATACCAGACGGGCTCCACCGCGGCCTTCACCACCTTGATGTCACCGTTGGGCGCCACCAGGTCGCCATCGGCCTTGAGGCGGCCCGCGGCGATGGCGTCGCGTACCTCGGGCAGGTTGATGTGCGCGCGCGTGACGGCGATGGTGGGCCGGAAGTCCACGTCCTGCTCCAGGAACGCGCGGAACACCTGCGGCGCGATGGCGCCCCACGGGTCCAACGACACGATGCGCGAAGCATCGCTCCAGGAGGGGTGAGGCCCAATCTGCGCGGCGGGCGAGGTGTGCGTCAGGTCCGCGCGGTGGTCCGGCGGCAGCTTGCCCGCGGAGACCGCCAGCGCGCGGTAGATGGCATACGCGCCCGAGTGCGTCCCGATGGCGTTGCGTTTCGACGGGTCGCCCAGCGTGGCGACCACGGGCCCTCGACGCAGGGGCTCGGGGTCGCCCCAGTGGATGGCCACACCAGGAGCCTCACCATCCGGATGCGAGGTGAGGCGGATGTGATTCACGGGCTTCTTGTCGGCCATGGGTGCGCCCTCCTTCTCGGGCGCGGGACATGAATGTGCGAGGAAGCGCGACGAGGAGAGGACGGCGTCAGCTCATCCACGAGCCGTCGGTGCGCGCGGTCCACTTGCGCGTCACCTTCTTGAGCTGGGTCCAGAAGTCGAGGCTGGAGGGTCCGGTGATGTCGCCGTGGCCGAACTTCGAGTCGCCCGTGCCGCCAAAGGAGAACGGCTCGCGCGGCACCGGCACGCCCACGTTGATGCCCACCATGCCCGCGCGCGCGCCCTCCACCACCGCCTGCGCCACCGCGCCGTTGGTGGTGAAGACAGACGCCGCGTTCCCATAGGGAGACGCGTTCTCCAACGCCAACGCCGCGGACAGCGTGGGCACGCGGATGATGGACAGCACCGGCCCGAACAGCTCGCGCCGCGCGGCCTCCATCTCCGGCAGCACCCCATCCAGAATCGTGGGCCCCAGCCAGTTGCCGCCCGCCCAGCCCTCCCCCGCGGGGCGCTTGCCTCGCCCGTCCAACAGCACGCGCGCGCCCTCCTCCTTCGCCCGAGCGATGGCCGTCTCCAAGCGGTCCACCGCGCCTCGGTCGATGAGCGCGCCCATGCCCGGCCCCAGCTCCAACCGCGACGCGCGCTGGACGATGTCCTCCACCAGCGGCTGCACATCCCCCACCGCGAGCAGCACGCTCGCCGCCATGCACCGCTGTCCAGCGCAGCCCGTGAACGAGTCCACCACCGCCTGCGGCGTCAGCGAGGGATCCGCGTCCGGCACGACGATGAGGTGGTTCTTCGCGCTGCCCAACGCGAGCACGCGCTTCCCCCGCTTGCCCCCTTCCGCGTACAGGTGCCGCGCCACCGCGGAGGAGCCCACGAAGGCCAGCGCCTGCACGTCCGGATGCGCCACCAGCGCGTCCACGGCCTCGCGCCCGCCGTGCACCACGGAGAACACGCCCGCGGGATAGCCCGCCTCCACCATCAACTCCCCCAGCGCGCACGCCGTCAGCGGCACCTTCTCCGAGGGCTTGAGGATGAAGGCATTGCCCAACGTCACCGCGATGGGGAACAGCCACATCGGGACCATGGCGGGGAAGTTGAAAGGCGTGACGCCCGCCACGATTCCCAATGGCTCACGTCGGAACTCACACGTGACGCCCCGGCTGACCTCCATGTGCCCACCGCTGTCCAGGTTCTGCAACGACAGCGCGAAATCACATACCTCCAGGCCCTTGAGGATTCCGGCGCGGGCCTCGCCCACCGTCTTGCCCGCCTCGGCCGCGGCGAGGTGCGCCAGCCGCCCCGCCTGGGCCTCCAGCAGCGTGCGGAAGCGCAAGAGGTGCTGGGTGCGCTCGCGCAGCGACGTGGCCCGCCACTGCGCCGCCCCGGGCTTCGCGGCCTCCACCGCCTGCGAGACACCGCTGGCAGGCGTCAGCGGCACCCTGCCAATCAGGGCGCCCGTGTAGGGACTGCGGACCTCCAGCGACGTGGCGCCCACCGGCTCCAGCCACTCGCCCCCCACCAGGTTGCGACAGGTGATGATGCTCTCGGGAAACTCGACGAAGGACACGCGCGCACCCCCCTGGTGTTGCGTGACGATGTGCGATTCATCGTAGTCGAGTTCACGGACAGCACCGCAACTCAGGCCAATGACGCGATGTCAGCGAATGGGCCTAACGCTGTGTGCCGTGGGTCAACCGGTGTCGGAAAGACGACCTCGCGGGAGGGGCTTCCGAGAGGCGCGACGCGTCATCCGCGTCGAAGGCGCGCGCGGGCCATGCGACGCATGCGTCGCGTCGCCGGCTTGCCGCGCGGCGGCATCACGCCAGGACAAGCATGCGCTGGTGCCGCTCGGAGAGGGACGCGGTGTCCACGATGACACGCAGCTCGGCGATGGCCGTGGCGTCCGCGGTGTCTGGATTGAGGCCGAGCGTCATCGCCTCCAGGTACAGCTCCAGGGACAGCAGGAAGCGCGAGTCGGCGGTGAGCGGATCGCCCTGCGCCTTCATCAGCTCGCCGTCCTCGCGCACGAGCATCGCGAGCATCTTCACGCGCGTGGGCGTGCCCAGCAGCCGCGAGGTGGACTCGGCGTCCGCCATGAGGAGCGTGCTGTACTCCATGCCCAGCGTGGACAGTGCCGTCTCACGAATGGCCTTGAGCGAGTCACTGAACCGGTGCTCCCGCCGGGCTTTGATGAGGCTGGTGAGCGCCTCGACGAACTGCTCCAGGGTGCGCTCGATGAAGTCCTTGCGGATGGACATGGTCTTTCCAGGCTACTGGGGCCTCATCCCGCGCGCACCTTTCCCACCCGGAAGTATTGCGCGTGAGGCCATCCGGGGCCTCCTTGGCTTTTCTCGGATTCACATCTCCCAAGGAATCCTGCGCCCACGGACGACGCGGGTCTGGTGCTCGGGGTAACGTGCGCGGACCAATCCAGTTGGGGGGAGTCGAGATGAGCCAGAGCGGAGCGAGTGCAGAGAGCGCGCGGGTGCGGTGGTTGGTCGCGGGGGCGTTCGCGTCTCCCGCCACGGGGCGGCGCTTCCACCTCACCTCCGAATCCTTCCCCACCGAGCTGAGCCGCGCCGCGTCGGGACTGCGCGCCACCGTGGTGGACCGGCTGGGCGCCCAGGACACGCGCACCGTGGAGCTGTCGTTCGACAAGCTGCGCGCCTTCCAGCTCTCGGAGGTCATCTCGGCGGTGCCCGAGCTGCGCGCGCTCCAGGGCCTGCGGGATGAGCTGTCCCGGGCGGGCCTGTCTCCCGAGGCGGGCGCGGAGCGCGTGGCTTCCATCGTGGGCGCGGGCAAGCTCTCCGAGGCCGTCGCCGCCGCGCTGCGCGGCACGACGCCGGCCCCGACGCCCACGGCCGTCCCCACCACCACGTCCGGCGCGGAGCTGGTGGAGACGCTGCTGAACCCTGGCGAGCCGCACGCTCCCGCCGCCGCGTCGCGCGCGGTGGATGCGTTCCTGCGCGCCATCACGCCCAAGGGCGCGGCTCCGGGCGCGACGTCGTCGGCCGCGGTGAAGTCGGCGCGCGAGGTCGTCGAGGAGGCGGTGCTCCTCACCGCGAGGGACCTGCTGGCCGCCGAGCCCGTGGCGCGCATGGAGTCCGCGTGGCGCGGGCTCAAGTGGCTCCTGGACCAGTGCCCGCCCGACGCGGGCATGGCGGTGGAGGTGCTGGATGTGGCGGCCGGGGCCCTGACGGAGGCGCTGGAGGCGGCGCTCGCGGCCGAGCCCTTCGAGCGCCCCGACGCGTGCTTCGTCACGGACACCTGCGACGACGCCGCGCGACTCGGACGGATGGCCCTGCTGGGCGAGCACGCGCAGGTGCCCATGGTGGTGGCCGTGTCGCCGAGCCTGCTCGGCCTGCCCCTGGCGGAGCTGTCCACGGGCCTGGAGGAGGCACGCGACGAGGTGCCCGAGTCCTGGCCGGAGCTGCGCCAGGACGAGTCCGGGCGCTGGCTCTGCGTCGCGCTCAACCGCCCGGTGGTGGGCAGCGAGAGCAAGGGCGCGCTCAAGCGCGTCGCGTTCGCCAGCCCCGCCATCGCGGTGGCCTCGCTGCTGGCGGCGAGCTTCCGGGACACCGGCTCCTTCGCGCGCATCCTGGGACAGCCCGGCGGCGTGCGCGCGCCCACCACGTGGGAGGTGCCCGCGGGGCGCGACAAGGGGACGCTCATCCCCACGGAGGTGATGCTGCCCATCCGCGCGCAGGCGCGCCTGGAGGAGCGCGGCATCCTGGGCCTGGGCAGCGGACGCAACGCGGACGCCGTGCTGCTGGCCACCGCGCCCACGGTGTTCGGCGGCGGCTACACGGTGCCGCTGCCCGCGCAGCTCCTCACGGGGCGCATCGTCCGCTTCGCGCAGTGGGTCCGGGACCAGCTCCCCGCGGGCTCCAGTGGCGAGGACGTCTCCGCCATCTTCGCGCAGGCCGCCGAGGTGTTCCTCTTCCGTGGGGCCACGGAGCTGGGACAGCTTCGAGGCGAACTCATCACCACGGGCGACGGCCGCGCCATCCAGGTCACCGCCACCGTCCCGCCCGAGCACGCGGGGACTCGCTTCCAGCTCGCCTTCGCCCTGCCCATGCGCCGCTGAGCGACAGCACTTCGGAGACACGCCGTGCATCACCTGGTCGGACTCCTCCAGGCGGTGCTCCACGGCCATCCCACGTTGGCCCTCGTCATGGTGGCCGCGTGGGTTGTGCTGGGCGCGGTGCATCTCGATTCGCGGCATGGCGGGCGGTAGCGCCTTCCGCGGACGCGCTCACGGCGCATCGACGCCGCCCTGGAACAGGGTGTCGTTGCAGCGCTGGATGCGGGTCCACGTCCGCCAGGCGCCACGCCAGAAGCCATACCTGCGCAGGGCCTGAAGGCCATACATCGAGCACGTGGGCGTGTAGATGCACCGGCGCTTCCACGCATGCGGCACGGCGTGGCGGTACACGAGCACGCAAGCCATCGCGAACAGACACAAGGGATTGAGCCACCACGGCCAGCTCGCGACGGCGGGGCTCGCGGACGTGGGGGCCTTGGATGAGCGGCGAGACGACAGGGCCAGGGCTGAGTAGGGATTGCCTGCCCAGGGCGGCGACTCGCCTCGGCGCGAGGCGGGGTCTGGGCTCATCCTGGCAGGGCCCGCTCGAAGACACAGACGAGCCACGAGCCCTTCGTGGTGCCACAGCCCTGGGTCGACGTCACCGCGCGGTACTCGCTGGAGTGCAGCTTCCAGCCCTGCGCGGCATAGCCATTGAGGAACTTGGCGAAGTCCCCGCAGCGTTTGGGACTCCAGCCCGACTCCTGGGCGCCACAGCCGGGCGCGGGCGGGACGAACGCATCGACGTGATACTCATACATGGGGACGGCTCCTGCGCGGGTGTCTGAGTTGGACATGAAGGATTGCGGACGCTCATTGCTGGGCATGCCTTCATGTTCTCGACTCTCCCCAGGCGCCGTCTGTACCTGGGGAGTGGTATCCCGACCGCGCGGCTCAGCCCTTGAAGGACAGCCGATACGCCTCGAGCGTCACGGACGGCAGCACCATGTCGCCCGCCGGCTCGCGCACGAAGCCGCGGCGCATGTACATGCGGGCCACGCCGTCCGCGCCCTTGCGCACGTGCAGGGAGATGGCGTCCACGTTCCACGAGCGCGCGAGCGCCTCGGCCGCGTCCAGCAGCGGCTTCGCCAGCCCGGTGCCATGGAAGCGCACGAGGGTGGCCAGACCGCGCAGGTCCGCGGTGCGAGGCAGCCACGCCTCGGAGCCCGGAGCGCCGGGCGGGAAGAGGGCCACCGTGCCGATGACCTCTCCGTCCTTCTCGGCCACGAGCACCGACGCGACCTTCCGGCGCGAGGCCACGTCTCGCAGCTCGCGCTTGCGCTCGTCGGTGTAGACGACCTCGGGAAGCTTCTTCGCGTACTGCGTGATGAAGGCCTCGACGAGCATCTCGCCCACCACCCCGTCGTCCTCGGGGCGGGCCTCGCGGATGACCACCTTGTCCAGCACATGAGGGTCCATGCGCGCGCCTCTATCACGCCCGCCGCGAGGGCACCGCCCTCACTGCTACCGAGAAGCCCTCGCGCTCGCCTGGCCGCTCGCTTCCACGAAGGCCGACATAAGGCGTCATCGCTGACCGCGCGTCTCTACCGGCGACGGCGTGGAGACATCCGCACCGGGACGCGCACCCGCGCACGCCGGGTTCCTCGGCTCCACCAGGCCGCGAGGACGAGAAGCCCCGCCAGCATCGCCGTGCCTCCCCCACCACCCACGCTGCATCCACCCGAGGCCGAGGGCGCATCCACCGCGGCCGACGGCACCGTCCCTGTCGGGGCAGGCGTCGACGTCGAGCCTCCCGAGGACGACCCACCCGTCGCGGGCGGCGTCACCGTCGGCGGCGTCCCACCCGACGTGGACCCATCCGTCGCGGGCGGCGTGGACGTGCTCGCGCCCGTCAGCTCCTGGTAGCGCTGGATGAGGCGCAGCCGCGCGGCATCGAACGCGGCGCCGTCATCCGGCACGCGCGACGCAGCGGGGATCAGCTCACGCGCCACCTTCCGCGCGAAGGCCGGGTCTCCCGCGCGACTCACCGCGGTCAGCCACTCGTAGTCCTGCACTCCCTGGCGAATGAGCTTCAACCGGATGGAGGCCACCGGCACGTCCGTGCTCCCACCGATGGCAGCCACCGTGCCCGGGTAGAAGAGCGTCCCATCCCCGTTGCCGTTGAAGCGGTACTGGTCCGTCCACGCCGTCGGGAGCATGCCCACCGTCTGGTAGTACAGCTCGCCCGTGGCGCCCTCGAGGAAGGACACCCACTGCATGGCCCGCGCCTTCGCCGCCGAGCGATCCAACATGTACGACGGCCACCCGGCCCCCGGCTTGTTCTCCGGCGCGTTGGTTCCATATGCACAGCCGTGGCTCATGCAACTCTGATACGCCCACACCTGCCGGCCCGGCCGCGCGAGGAAGTCCGCGTAGGTGCTCCGCTGGTCGCCCACGTAGGGCGCCTCGGTGCCATCCAGGTGATTCACCAGCGGCACCGCCACGTCCACCAGGTTCTCCAGCGAGTGATTGGCCAGCTCGGCGGAGTTCGTCGTCAGCAGCGTCCTCAGTCCCGGCGCGGCCTGACGCACCAGCTCCGCATGCGTGCGCACGTCCTCGAAGCTCGCGCCATAGGGAGGCTCGTCCCCCACCTGCGCATAGGCCCGGTCCAACCAGCCACGCTCTCGCACGTGCGCGGTGAAGTCCGCCAGCGCGGAGGCCGTGAGCGGGCCCACGTACTCCAGCGTGGTCGCCTTCGCGCCCGGCAGTCGCGTGGGCGCGGTGCCATCCAGGAAGGGGCCCCACGTCGCGTCGAAGGAAGCCCAGTCCGGCGCCCACGGCGACCGAGGGAACGGCCCCGACAGCGTGATGCGGTGCTCCAACGCCATGCGCTGATAGCGGGTCAGCAGCGGCTCCAGCTCCGCGGGCGTGCAGTCCGTCCGGCCAAAGTACGCGTTGCACACGTGCGGCGGCCACAAGAGGAAGGCCGAGGCCAGCGCGGGCGTGCTCGGCAAGGCCGCGTCCACCACCGTGAGCCGCGCGGTGACGCGCGACGTGAAGCCACCGTCCGCCGACACCGTCACCACGCCCGTGTAATCCCCAGGGGGTGCGTTCTCCGGCACGCGCACGTCCACCCAGACGGCGCGCGCCTCACCCGCGGGCACATCGAACGGGAAGGCCTTGCGCGCCTCGCCGGCAATCTCATCCCGGTCCGGCACCAGCCCATCCGGCCACGCGCCCACCGGCTCGCCCTTCACCGAGGGCTGCTTCGTGGTGATGTACGCCTCGCGGTACAGCGTCACGTCCGTCCCCGCGATGCGCGCCGGGCCGTCCAGTGACTCCAGGCTCGCGCGCACGCCTCGCAAGCCCGCGTCGCCGCCGTGCAGCGCCACCTGGAACGAAACGAACTCGTTGCGCGCGGCCGTCAGCCGCAGCTCGGGCCGAGCCTGCGCCGAGGCCCCGGGCCTCACCTTCACCATCGCGCTCTCCGCCCACGCGGACGGTGCCGCCGCGAGCGCGGGGACGGAGAGGAACACGGACGCGAGGCCCAGACCGAGGAGTCGATTCACACAGCGCATGGAGGGAGCAACGACCCCCACCGCCACGCGCTTCCCCCGCGCGGCCACCTCGCCCCTGTCCGACGGGACGCAAGGCGGCCGAGCGGCCTCATCCTCACAGCGCGAGCGCGGTGCCCGTCCACTGCTGCGCCCACCAACCCACCACGCCGAGCACGACCACGAGCCCCACGTATTCCACCAGGGTCCGGGTGTCTCCCTCCTCGGGCGCGGGGGTGAGCAGCGCTCGGAAGGTCCCTCCGGCGAGCAGGACCACGAACAGGCTCTCGTGGGTGAGGAACCACGCGGCGCCCACCGCCGCCACGGCCCACCAGCGCTGGCGCCGGGCCAGCGCCCGGAAGCCGCGCCCACCGTCGAGCTGCCAGATGGGCAGCAGGTTGAACAGGTTGAGCCATGCCGCCGCGTGCGCGATGGCGCCCAGGCTCTTCCATCCCGTGGCGAGCGCGGCGGCGAAGATGAGCACCGCCGCGATGCCGCCCCAGATGGGCCCCGCGAGCCCCACCCGCGCATCCTCGCGCGCATCCACCGGGGTCTGCTTGAGGCGAACGACCGCCCCCAGGCCCGGGATGAACATGGGCGCGCTGGCCTGCATCCCGAAGCGCCGGATCGCAACCACGTGTCCCATCTCGTGCACGTAGATGGAAGCGACCAGCCCCACCGCGAAGACCCAGCCCCACTCCCGCCAGTACACGCCCATGGCCAGCAGCATGGAGAACAGCGTGCTCGCCTGCGTCAGCCCGAGCAGCAGCAGCTTCCCCTTGCCCAGCAGGAACAGCAGCACGAACTTGAACTTCCACAGCGCCACGCCGAACGCGCCCAGCCCCGCCAGCGCCTTGGGCATGCCCGCGCGAGAGGACTTGGACTCCGCCGACGCCACGCCCGCGCCACCGCCCGAGACATCCACCTGCCGGCTCAAGGCCTCCACGCGCGCCATCACCTGCGCGTGCTGGCTGGTGCCCGTCGGCAGCAGGTCCAACGCCTGACGCCAGGCCCCCAGCGCCTCCGTCAGGGATTGCCTTGCGGTGGCGGCCTCGGCCTCCGCGGCGAGCCGCTGGAGCGTCCGCGCATGCACCAATCGCAGACACGACGGACAGGTGAGCAGCCGGGGACCCAGTTCAGAGCCACACCCCTCACACCGGGTGGCAACGGCCAACGCCTCATCCAACGGACGACGCCTCCGCGGGAGTGGGGACCGAGGAAGGCGCGCGCGCGGACAGCCGGAAGGGGCCGTCCACCTTCACCTCCAGGCGCTTGTTGCGCCGCCACGCCTCGAACAGCGCGAAGCCGTAGATGAACAGGGACAGCGGGCTGTTGACGCCCACGATGACCGGCGCGCCCAGCGACACGACCGCCGTCACGATGATGCCCAGCACTCCCTGCGCTCCCTCCGCCGTCACTCCCGAGTACACGTCCGGGGCGAGCGAGGCGCAGATGGCCACGTACGTCAGCAGCACCGCGAGCGTCTGGTAGAACCAACCGCCGCGCCCATCCGAGCCGCGCCGCACGGCCACGCCCACCAGCCAGCCCACCGCGACGGCGATGATGCCCAGGTTGTAGCCCGTCAGGTTCACCACGTAGTACAGCACCGCGCCCGCGATCGCCGCGCCCACGCCCAGGCCCGTGGCGCGCAGGGTCCGGCTCGCCGCCGAGCCTCCCTCCAGCGACGCCATCAGCTCACTTCGGCAGGACGGACAGAGCAGGTTGCCGGCGACCTCGAAGTAGGTCTCGGCAATGGCTTTCTTGCACGCCGCGCACTGCGGGGCGGCGACGGGCTCGGAGAACTCGGCGTGCTCGAACTGGAGCGGCGCCTCGGACGAAGGCGGAGGAGCGATAGGTTCGGTCATGTCTGGAACTGGCAGCGGGAAGCCAGTCCCATCAGCCTATCAGCGCCCGCGCCTATTCCGTACGCATGGCTTCCACCGGGTCCAGCTTGGCCGCTCGCGCCGCCGGGTAGATGCCAAAGCTCAGCCCCACGCCACAGCTCATGGCCAGCGACACCGCCACGGCCCAGGTGGGCACCTCCGTGGGAAGCTGGATGACCCAGCGCGCCAGCTGCGACAGGCCCACGCCCAGCGCGACGCCGAGGAAGCCGCCCACCAGCGACAGCACCACCGCCTCCAGCGCGAACTGCCCGAGGATGCGGCGCTTCTTGGCGCCCAG
Organism: Myxococcaceae bacterium JPH2; assembly: GCA_016458225.1. Taxonomy (NCBI): domain Bacteria; kingdom Pseudomonadati; phylum Myxococcota; class Myxococcia; order Myxococcales; family Myxococcaceae; species Myxococcaceae bacterium JPH2. The sequence continues at coordinate 793,465 of JAEMGR010000003.1, forward strand.
CGCCTTGCGGATGCCAATCTCTCGCGTCCGCTCCGTCACGGCCACCAGCATGATGTTGAGGATGCCAATGCCTCCCACCAGGAGCGACAGCAGGCACACGCCAAAGCTGGCCACGGAGATGACCTGCGAGATGTTGTTGAACATCTGCGTGGTGCTCTCATTGGAGAACACGAAGAAGTCATCCGCATCCATGGGCTTGAGGCCATGGCGCCGCCGCATGAGCAGCGACACCTCGTCCTGCGCCCGCTGGTGCACCTCGCCCGAGCGGGCCTGGATGCTCACCCGCAGCTCGCGCACGCCGAACAGCGGGGCATAGGCAGACAGCGGCATCATCACCTGGTTGTCCTGGCTGCCCCCGCCCATGAAGCCGCCGCGTCGCTTCAGCGTGCCCACGATTTGGAAGGTGCGCCCCTTGATGCGCATCTCGCGCCCCAAGGGGTCCATGCCCGGGAACAGCGTGTCCGCCAGGTCCGCGCCAATCACCGCCACGTGGCGCGCGTCCATCGACTCGGTCTCGGTGAAGATGCGGCCGGTGGCCAGGGTCACCGAGTTCGTCTGGAAGTACTCGGGCGTGCCCGCCCACACGCTCACGTTGGCGCGCGTCTCGCGCATGGAGGTGGACACCTTCTGGCCACCCGTCGAGTCCTCGGCCGCCGCCACCAGCACGGACGGCTGGAGGCGGATGGCGTCCAGGTCCCCGTAGGTGATGCGAGGCCGCCGCGCCAGCTCCGCGGCGGACAGGTCTCCGGCGCCGAAGGGCAGCCGCTGCACCTGGAAGCAGTTGGCGCCCAGCTCGGAGAGCCGGTCATTCACCTCGTTCTTCAGCCCCTCGATGAGGGCCATCATCGACACCACCGTGGTGACGCCGATGACGATGCCCAGCAGCGTGAGGAACGAGCGCATCGGGTGCGCCACGAAGGTGCCAAAGGCCAACCGCACCGTGTCCCACAAAGCCATCCACATCCGGAGTCTCCTTATTCGTGGCGGAGTGCTTCCACCGGATCCAGGTTCGCCGCCCGCGCCGCCGGCCAGATGCCGAACAGCAAGCCCACCAGCGCCGCGAAGCCCACGCCGAACGCCACCGTGAGCGGCTCCACGGCCGCGGCCAGCGGGCTGATGAGCGACACGATGTACGCCAGCCCCAGGCCCACCACCGTCCCGAGCGCGCCGCCCACCGCGGACACGCTCGCCGCCTCCATGAGGAACTGGAGCACGATGGTGCGCTTCTTCGCGCCCAGCGCGCGCCGGACGCCAATCTCGCGCGTCCGCTCGCGCACCGACACGAGCATGATGTTCATGATGCCAATGCCGCCCACCAGCAGCGTGATGAAGCCCACGCCCGTCGCGGCGCCATAGAGCGCGCGGGTGAGCTGCTTGTACATGTTGGCGAGCTGATCCGGCCGGTTGAGCGCGAAGTCATCCGGCACACCGGGCGGCGTGGCGCGCTCGCGGCGCAGCGCGGAGGTGAGCGCGTCCTGCACCTTGGGAAGGTTGTCCGTGCTGTCCACCGCGACGACGATGGCGGGCGAGCGCTTGCTCCCGAAGTGGCTCACGAAGGTGCGGTACGGCACCATCACCACCAGGTCCTGGTTCTCGCCCAGCACCGTGCCCATGGCGGCCAGCGTCCCCACGATGCGGTAGGGGTGGCCATCCACGAGGATGCGGTGGCCCAGCGGGCTGAAGTTGGGGAAGAGGACCTTCACCAGCTCGGCCCCGATGACCGCCACCGAGGCCCGGTTGTCCACGTCCGCGTCGGTGAGGAAGCGACCGTCGGCCATCTCGAAGGAGCCCGCGGCCAGGTACTCCGCCGTGGTGCCAATCACGGTGATGCCCGACAGCTTCCGGTCCAGGAAGTTCGCCTCGCCCCGCGTGAAGAAGATGGGGGCCGCCGCGATCACGTGCTCGGAGGCCGCCATGATGGGCGGCACCAGCTTCACGGACAGGTCCTTGCGGTTGCGGTACTCCCACCAGTCGCCGCCCATCACCCAGGGGAACTTGGACACCTGGAGCGTGTTGGCGCCAATCTTCCCGAGCTGCTGCGCGAACGAGCTGTTCAGCCCTTGGATGATGCCGACGATGGCCAGCAGCGTGCACACGCCCACGCCAATGCCCACCGTGGTCAGCACCGTCCTCAAGCGATTGGAGCGCAGCGAGGACAGCGCGATCCGGCCGCCCTCGTACACGTCGACCCGGAAACCCAAGCGCACACCCTCGCTTTCAGCGCGACCGCCCCACCCCGGAGCGTCTGGGGCAAGGCCGGCCAGCACTCTACGCACAGGTCCCCCGGTGATTGCACGCGCGCCGATATTCCCGGCGGCCCCAGGTTTGGACCCGACGGCCGGGCACTCGGACCCGGGCCTTCCCGCCTGCTCGCGGCGAGGAAGGCCCGAGGCCATGACGCGCTACGGGAGGACCGTCACCGTGTCGCCCTTCAGGCGCACCTTGATGAAGGTCTCGTTCGGGTGACGGTCGTCCTCGTCGATGATGTTCTTCTCATCCACGCCCACCCGCAGGGTGTAGTCGCCGTCCGGCGTATCGGTGATGTCCAACCATTGGCAGGCGATGTCGGCCGTGTAGATGTCCGACCAGCCCGGCGAAATGCCCGTCCCTGGGTCGTAGAGCTGGAAGGGCGGCGCCTCCGAGCAGTAGCGCGTGGTGTCCGTCAGGTAGAAGCCCTGCTTGCGCCCCACCGCCGTGAGGCCCCCCTGCGTGTTGCGCAGCTCGTACCCCGCGAAGCCAACGAGGTGGTCGTGCTGGTGGCACTCATCCCAGACGAAGAGGTCCGGCCTCACGTCGGGCGAGGGCACGATGGCGGCGGCATTGCCCAGGTTGGCGATGGAGGCACTGAAACGCAACAGGCGCCGTTCACCGCCCGCGGGCACGCAGCCCTCGCGCACCTCGCACGAGTCCGCCGCGAAGGTCAGCCGGTTCACGTAGAGCGTGCGCGCAATGACATCCCCATCGATGGTGAGGTCCGGCTTACCGTGCTCTGGATCCAAGGCGAGGCCGCAGCTCTTCGCTCCCGACAGCAGCGGTGGCGGCGCAGCGGGGTCCGGCACACGGCCACCCCCGAAGAGCATCACCCGGCCCGGCGCGAACGAGCCATCCACGCTCTGGGGTGAGCCCACCACCAGGTCGTCATAGCCATCGCCGTTCATGTCTCCCACGGGCGCCAACGAGAAGCGCGGGGCGCCGCGGAAGGTCTCCGACACGAGGTAGTCCGTGCGCGGCCACGCCCAGATGGGGCGCATGTCCGAGGACACCTTCGCCCCTGGCGCGAACAGGTAGATGCGCCCCGCCGCGTCCAGCGTGAAGTCATGGCTCGCACCATCGCCGTTCATGTCTCCCACGGGGTTCATCGTCCCATCCAGGAGGCTGAAGGCGGGGTCCTCCATCACCGACCACACCGGGGCGGACGCGAGGACGCCATCCAGCGAGGACGCCGACGAGGACAGGTGCAGGTCAAAGCTGCCGCCGCCCATGCCCGTCATCAGCTCGGGAAGCCCGTCGCCATCGAGGTCCGGGGCCGTCCCCAACGACTCAGCCGCCACGGTCCAGGCCGGCTGCGCCGTGAGCGGCCCATCACACACCAGCGGGCTCCCCGCGCGGCACCCCAGGTAGAGGACATACCCCTCCGCATTCACCATCAGCAGGTCCTGCGTCCCATCCCCGTTGACGTCCCCTGCCCTGCGCGCAGCCCGCGACTTCGTCAGGATGCGGCTGGACGTGAAGGGCTCCGTCGCGGTGGGCGTGGCGAGGAAGACCTCCACGCCGTTCGCGAGGGGGTTGCTGTTGACGAGGTCATCCAGCCCATCCCCATTCACATCCACCAACGTCGCGCTCACGAACGTGCCGTTGCCCGGCACGCGGAACACCGGCTCGGCGAACACCTTCGACAGGTCCGGCCCACCCACGTACACGGAGACACCGTAGGTGCCCGAGACGAGCACATCCGGATAGGCATCTCCGTTCACATTGCCCACTCGGGACACCCTGGCGTTGCGACCGCTGGTGCGCGGGCTGGTGTTGCGCCACGTCAGCGCCGTGGTCACCGGCGTCTTCGAGAAGTACGACGCCTGCCCCGCGAAGATGGAGATCCGCCCGGGATCCAGCGAGGTCACCGAGCAGGGTGGCGACACGACGATGAGGTCTTTGTGCCCATCCCCGTTCAGGTCCCCCACCGCGACCGATCGCCCGAAGCAGCCGCCGACATGCGCGGGGTTTCCCTCCACCTCCCAGATCGGCGTGTCCGAGAGCACCGGGCCCTCCTCGGGTGGCGGCTTCGGCTCGGGTTCGTCCGAACAGCCTCCCAGACTCAGGGCCCACCACGACAACGACACTCCCGCCAGTGCTCTCGACCAAGACATGGGTACGCCTCCCGCGCTACGCGCCAAGAGCCCGCCCCTCCCTTCGACAAGAGTGCACGGATGCCGGCCCCGCCGTGCTGCGGGCCCATCGCGCTGAACCTTAGCGTCAGCCCGCGTCCCGCGTGAAAACAGATATTCACTTGCTCAACACTTTCCCCGTCCTACCGCCCGCTCCGTCGCATGGCGGCCACACTTTGGAGCGGGCGGAGTGGACTGGGCCTCGGGCCATCCCCAGCTTGTCGTCGCGAGGCGCGTGCTTGCGCCGTGCCCGAGCGAGCCATGGCGCCATCCCCGATGCAGTTCACCCGCGCCCAGAAGGCCTTCACGATGGCGGGCGCGCTGCTGGGCTTGCTGCTCGCGGCGCTCGACCAGACCATCGTGGCCACCGCGGGGCCCGCCATCCAGCAGGACCTGGACATCCCCCCGGCGCTCTACCCGTGGCTCACCACGTCCTATCTGGTGGCCTCGACGATGATGGTGCCCGTGTGGGGCAAGCTGTCGGACCTGATGGGCCGGCGCGCGGTGCTGGTGATGGGCATCTGCGTCTTCCTCATCGGCAGCTTCCTGTGCGGCGTGTCCCAGACGACGCTGGCGCTCGTGCTCTTCCGCGCGGTGCAAGGCTTCGGCAGCGCGGCGCTGTTCACCGCCGCGCTGGCCGTGGTGGCGGACCTCTATCCGCCCCGCGAGCGCGGCAAGTACCAGGGCCTCTTCGGCGCGGTGTTCGGCCTGTCCAGCGTGGTGGGCCCGCTGGTGGGCGGCTTCATCACGGATCAGCTCAGCTGGCACTGGGTCTTCTTCATCAACGTGCCGGTGGGCGCGGTGGCGCTCACGCTCATCTTCCTGCGCATGCCGCCACTCAAGCCCCCAGGCGTGCACGGCGGACGGTTGGACCTGGCGGGCGCGGGCGCGCTGGCGCTCGCGGTGGTGCCCCTGCTGCTCGCGCTCAGCCTGGGACGCGGGGCGGATGCGAACGAGCCGGGCGGCTTCCCCTGGGGCTCACCGCCCATCCTCGGCATGTTCGCCGTGGCCGCGGTGGGAACGGTCCTCTTCGCGTGGCGCGAGCTGCGCGCACCCGAGCCCCTCATCGACCCGCGCCTCTTCCGCCTGCGCACCTTCAGCGCGGCCAACCTCGCCGTGTTCCTGGTGGGCGCGGTGTTCCTCGCCTCCGTCGTCTTCCTGCCGCTGTTCATGGTGAACGTGGTGGGCCTGTCCGCCACGCGCGCGGGCCTCACCATCACCCCGCTGACGCTCGGCGTGATGGCGGGCAACGTGGTGTCCGGACAGCTGGTGGCGCGAGTGGGGCACTACAAGGCGCTCTTGCTGGGCTCGCTGGCGCTGCTGCTCGCGGGCTTCGCGGTGATGGCCTTCACGCTGACGCCAGACTCGGGGCAGGTCGAGGTGACGGTGAAGATGGTGATGGTGGGGCTCGGGCTCGGGCCTTCCATCCCGCTCTACACCGTGGCGGTGCAGAACGCGGTGCCTCCGGAGCGCATTGGCGTGGCCACCTCCGCGTCCACCTTCTTCCGACAGCTCGGGATGACGGTGGGCGTGGCGCTGCTGGGCACGGTGTTCGCCGGCACGCTCGGCGGCGAGCTGAGCGCGCGCACCGAGCACGCCATCGCCGGGGCTCCGGATGACGTGAAGGCCACGGTGGCCCAGGCCGCGCCCCCCGAGCAGCCCTTCCCCGCCGACACCGTGAAGCAGCGGCTGCACGAGGGCTATGCCCAGCAACGCCAGCACGTCGCGGGTCGGCACGGGCCCAGCGCGGACCGCGCCCGCGCCCGCGTGGACGCCGATGAGCAGCGTGCGCTCGACACCGTGGACAAGGTGCAGCGCGCGCGAAAGGAGTCCTTCACCCAAGCCACCCGCGCCATCTACCGCTGCGCCATCCTCGTGGCGCTCGCGGCGCTCCTCGTCACCCTGGCCATGCCCGAGCAGCCCCTGCGCCGCACGCGCGAGCCCGCGCCGCACCAGACCTGACTCCTCGCTGGAACACGCACTCCGTGCTCTCATGGAAAGCCGAGTCCAAGGGACAGGAGGCGCGAACAACATGATGGGTCGACTGCTGGTGCTGTGCTGCGTGCTGTGGAGCCTTCCGGGGCGGGCGGAGCAGAAGGCCGACGAGAAGCCCATCGACCTGGACACCGTCCTGAACCTGCGCCAGCCCGCCACCACCGTCTTCGACGGCCACATCCTCCAGGTGGCGGCCAGCGGCACCGTGCGAGCGTGGCGCATCGCGGACCTCAAGCAGGACCCCGAGTTCGTCCGCGCGCTCAACTCCCACGAGATGATGCTGCTCGCCGCGGACGCGACCACGCTCTACGGCAGCGACTTGAAGGAGGTGTTCCGCTGGAACGCGGCGGAGAAGTCGTGGGCCGTGGTGGGCAGCGTGGCCAAGGTGGACAAGGACCCCATCCAGCAGCTCGTGGCGACGGACGTGGGCCCCGTCCTCTTCCGCGAGCTCACCGTGGAGGACGTGGCGGGCAAGCGCCTCATCAAGATTCCGCCGCCGAAGAAGCAGAAGACCGCCGTGCGGATGCGAGCGCTCGCCCTGCACGCGGTGGGCGGCCAGCTCTGGTTCGGCACGGGCTATGGCGAGTGGGGCGGGGAGTTGGTTGGCGTGAACCTGAAGACGGGCACCTGGAGCCGCTATTGGGATGACCTGCACTACGTGACGGGCATCACCCACGACAGCGCGGGGAAGCTGTGGGTGGGCTGGTCCATGAGCCACTTCAACAGCCGCATGATGCTGCGCAGCCACGGCCCGGACGCGAAGGTCCTCCAGGCGTTCCCTCGGCAGAACGACCACTACCTCCAGCAGATTGCCTGGGACGCGACGACACAGCGGCTCTACTGCGTCGATCAACAGAGTGTCGCGTGGCTCAAGGAGGGCGTGGCCCAGGAGATCGCCCCGCTGGGCGACCTGCCCTTCAGCAACGAGCCCAACGCCGTGGGCGTGGCGCCGGGCGTGTCGGACATGATGGCGCTCGGCGAGGGGCGCGTGCTCATCGTCCCGCCGCTGGGCCGCCCGCGCGTGTTCGCGGGCGGGCGCGTCACCGTCCTCAGCCTCTGAGGCGCTCGCTCAAGTGCCCGAGGCCTTCGCGGAAGGCGCGGGCACGCTCGGCGCCGGCGGCGTGGCGGGGGCCTCGGGACGGGCGAGCGTGCCAGGCGCCTCGGCGAGCGCGTAGGCCACCCACGCCACCGCCGCGGTGCTGCGCGCGAAGTCCTGCGGGTTCACCTTGTCCAGCGTGTCCGCCATGGAGTGGTGCACGTCGAAGTAGCGGCTGCTGTCCACCTTCACGCCCACCATGGGCACGCGCGCGGGGATGAGCGGGCTGATGTCCGCGCCGCCGGCCTCGGCGTCCACGAAGTTGGCCGCGCCCAGCCCCTCGAGCGGAGCCAGCCAGGGCTGCAGCATCGCCTTTGCACCGTCACCCGCGCGCAGGCCGATGCCCAGCGGCCGCCCGCCACCCGAGTCCATCTCCAGCGCGGCCACGTGCTTGGACAGCTCCTTCGCGTGCGCCTCCGCGTAGGCCTTGCCGCCGCGCAGGCCGTTCTCCTCGTTCATGAACAGCACCACGCGCACCGTGCGCCGAGGCGCCTGCGGCAGCTTCGCGATGAGGCGCGCGGCCTCCATCACCATGGTGACGCCCGCGCCGTCGTCGTGCGCGCCGGTGCCCACGTCCCACGAGTCCAGGTGCGCGCCCAGCACCACCACCTCGTCCGGCTTCTCGCGGCCCCGCACCTCGGCCACCACGTTGGACGAGTCCGCGTCCGGCAACTGGGAGCAGCCCAGCGTCAGCTTCACCTTCACGGGCCCACCGGCCAGCAGCCGGTGCAGCAGCGTCGAGTCCTCCACGGACACCGCCGCCGCGGGAATGCGCGCCTCACCGTCCTCGAAGTGCGTGGCGCCCGTGTGCGGCGTGCGCAGCGACGCGGTGGACAGCGAGCGGATCAACATGCCCACCGCGCCCTGCTTCGCCGCCTCCGCCGGCACGCGCGCGCGCAGGCCGGCCGCGCGGCCGTACTCCTCCGCCACGCTCATGTCGTGGTTCACGAAGACAATCTTGCCCTTCACCTTCTCGCCCAGCGCGGCCAGCTCCTCCAGCGAGCGGATCTCCACCACCTCCGCCACCAGTCCCTCGGGAGGCGTGGGCGCGCTGCCACCCAGCGCCAGCAGCTCCAGCGGATGGCCGCGCGTGCGCTCGGAGGCGAGCACCTCGCCGTGGCCCTCGCCGCGCACCCAGTGCGGCACCTTCACCGGCTCCTTCCACGCCTTCACGCCGTCCGCCTGGAACGAGCGCAGGGCCCAGGCCACCGCGGCCTCCGCGCCCTCGCTGCCGGACAGCCGCGGCCCGATTCCATCGGTCAGCTCGGCCAGCCGCGCGTAGGAGTGGCCTTCGGCGAGCGCGGCGCCCACCAGCCGCTCGGCGGCGGACTGTTGGGCGGCGGTCAGCTTCACGGACGTCGCCGCGGGCTTCACCACCGACGCCTCGGTCTTCGCGGCGGGAGTGGCCGAGGTGAGCAGCTGAAGCGCCAGCGAAGCGGGCAGGACAATGAGGGATGCGGACACAGGGGCCTCCAGGGAGGCCGTTACTCTCCGCTCGCGTTTTCTCGCTCGCAAGCACGGCGGTATTCCCGAGCCCGCCCTCGGCCGCGCGTTTCCTCCCCGAGCAGCGGTCCACGAAGACAGCGCGTGGGAGCCGCGAATCGGTCAGCGGGGTCGTTCAGCGGGAGGAAGCCGGAATCCCAGGGGCCACCGCGCGCCGAGAGGGGGAACGCGGCGCGCGGGGCTCAACTGGGACTTCGAAGCAGGGATGCCGCGGTTGGGGGACGCGAACACCTCTGCCCACGCCTTCTGAAACAGGAGACGCGCCGCCAGTCTTGAATGCGTTCGTTTCCAGCGTCAAGGCGTGAAGTGCGATTCATACCCTGGGGCGATCCGTTCTTCCGGGTCTGTTCAATCTTTCCAGCTCGGACAGAGCCTGACGCGGCGGACCGCGTCAGAAACGAAGCGCCCCCCGGGTTCAATCGCAGACGTGGGTGTTCGCGTGGGTGGTGGCGCGAGGGCTCCAGCCCTCGTTGCCGTCCTTCTCGAAGAAGAACCGGGCGCGCTGGCGCTGGCGCGTGCCCACCTCGTTCAGGGTGGCCGCGTCAAAGAGGCGCCCGTTCACCATGGTGAGCCGCACGGACTTGGTATTGCCCAGGTCCTCCAGCGGGTTGCGGTCCATCACGATGAGGTCCGCCAGCTTCCCCACCTCCAGCGAGCCGATGTCCTGGTCCAGCCCCAGGTAGCGCGCGCCGTTGAGCGTGCCCACGCGCAGCGCCTGCAAGGGCTTCATCCCGCCCTGGCCCATCATGGCCAGCTCCCAGTGCGCCGCCAGGCCCTCGCGCTGACCGTGGGCGCCCAGCTGCACGCTCACGCCCGCGTCGTTCAGCTCGCGCGCGCCCCGGGCGGTGGAGAAGTGATTGAACTCGTCGTCCGGCACCATGTTGCGCCGGCGGCTGCGCGCGTCGACGACGCGGCGGGGCACGAAGGACAACAGCCGCTCCTCCTCCCACACGTTCGTCTTCTGGTACCAGTAGTTCTCGCCCATGACGCCGCCGTAGGCCACGCCCAGCGTCGGCGTGTAGCCCACCTGGCTCTGGCTCCAGAGCTGGCGCACGTCGTCGTAGAGGTTCGCCACGGGCAGCGCGTGCTCCACGCCCGTGTGGCCATCCACCACCATGGTGAGGTTGTGCTGGAGCAGCGAGCCGCCCTCGGGCACCACCATCATCTTCAGCTCGCGCGCGGCCTGGAGGACCTTCTGCCGCTGGTCGCGCCGGGGCTGGTTGTAGCTCTTCACGCTGAAGGCCCCCAGGGCCTGCATGCGGCGCAGGTGCGCGCGCGCGTCGTCCAGCGTCTCGATGTTCACGTGGTAGTCCGCGCCGGCCGCGCCATAGAGGATGGTGCCGGTGGAGAAGATGCGCGGCGCGGTGAACAGGCCCGCCTTGCCCATCTCGCTCGCGGAGAAGATGGTCTCCGAGTTGTTGGACGGGTCATGCAGCGTGGTGACGCCGTAGGCCAGCGAGGCCGCGTGCACCCAGCTCTGCTCGGGCATCAGCCCGGACACGCCCATGCTGCCGTGCCAGTGCACATCCACCAGACCGGGCATCAACGTCTTGCCCTTCACGTCCACCACCTTCGCGTCCGCGGGCACGCGCACCTGTCCCACGGGCCCCACCGCCACGATGCGGTTGCCCTTCACCACCACCACGCCCTGCTCCAGCACCTCGTCGCCCTTCATGGTGATGACGCGGCCCCCCACCAGCGCGAGCGTGCCCTCGGGCACGTCCGTCTTCGCCTGGAAGGAGATGTCCACGCCCTGCTCCGCCACGGGCGGCAGCTTCTCGGGCGCGCCCTCCACGAAGGAGAAGGTGTCCTTCAGCGCGCGCGTGAAGAGCTGGGGCCCCAGCGACCAGTGCAGGCGCTGGCTGTCTCCGGACCAGTGCAGGTACTCGCCCGCGTCGCGGCTCACCTTCGCCACCGGCAGGGCCTTGGCGTCCGGGCCCACCGCCGCGTCCTTCGCGCCGCGCGGGAACGGCGTGACGTAGGCGTTGTAGTCCTCGCGGAACGCCACCCAGCGCTCGTCCGGCGACACGCGCATCTCCAGCGCTCCGCCGCTCTTGAGGTGGCTGCGCTCGTGGCTGCCGTCGAGCGCGATGCTCTTCAGCGTGCGCACGTCCTCCTTCTCCTTCTCCTCCACCTCCAGGAAGTAGACGCGGTCCGAGCGCGCGCCGAAGTGCGGCTGCTCGCCATCCCGGGTCAGCTTGCGCGCCGGGCCGCCCGTGGTGGGCAGGACGAACAGGCCCGTCTCGCGGCTCCACTGTCCCGGCATCAAGTAGCCGTCACCCGTGGCGCGGTAGACGATGGCCTTGCCGTCCGGGCTGAAGGCGGGCTCCACGTAGTAGCCCGGGTGCGTCGTCACCACGCGGCCCTCGCCGCCCGTGGCGGACGCCACGCGCACGGTGCCGAGCTGCTCGTCGTCCCACGTCGTGTAGACGATGGAGCGCCCGTCGCGCGAGAACGACGGGTAGAACTCCAGGTGGTCCTCCTGCTTCGTCAGCCGGCGCGGCGTGCCCGAGGGCAGGTCCTTCACGTACAGCTTGCCCAGCGCCTGGTACACGACCTTCTTGCCATCCGGTGACACCTGTACCCAGCGCAGCATCTTCACGGCGAAGCGCTCGGGCGCCACCTTCTGCGGGAAGCGCAGCGCGGAGAAGAGCGTGCGCGTGCCCTTCACGTGGAAGGGGATGTCCGTCACCTGCTTCGACGCCACGTCGATGCGGTGCAGTCCGCCGCCCGCCCAGAAGACGATGGCGCGCGCATCCGGCGTCCACGCCATGGCGGGATAGACGCCGTGGATGGCCCACGTCTCCTGCATGTCCCGGTCGAGCCGGTCATACAGCGGGCGCTCGGCGCCGGAGGCCACGTCGGTGACGTAGAGGACGCTCTGGCCGCGCACGCGGCGCACGAACGCGAGCTGCTTGCCGTCCGGTGACGGCGTGGGCCGGATGGAGCCACCCGGGCCGGTGACGAACGGTTCAATCTCCTTGGTCTCCAGGTCCAGCCGCTGGATGACGTAGATCTCCCCGTTGGGGTCCTTGTTGTATTCGAACGTCTTGCCCGGGGTGACGTCCTGGCTGAAGTAGACGTAGCGCCCGTCTGGACGCGAGAACGCGGGCTCGCCCACGTCCTTCTGCTCGGTGGGGCGCTCGGTGAGCTGCACGCCGTCCCCGCCGGAGCGGTGGTACATCCACATCTCGCCCGCGCCCAGCGAGCGGCGCCCGGTGAAGTGCTTGCGCGCCACGATGAACTGCCCATCCGGGCTCCACGTGGGGCTGTTGAGCAGGCGGAACGTCTCGTGCGTCACCGCGCGCGCGTTCGAGCCATCGCGGTTCACCACCCAGATGTTGTCGCCACCGCCGCGGTCGCTGGTGAAGGCGATGGACTTGCCGTCCGGGCTGTAGCGCGGCTGCATGTCCCACGCGACGCCCGAGGTGAGCGGCCGCGCCTCACCGCCCGCCATGGGCAGCGTGTAGAGGTCGCCCAACAGGTCGAACACCAGCTCGTCTCCGCTGGGGCTGACGTCCACGCTCATCCACGTGCCCTGACGCACGTCGATGCGGGCCTCGCGGGCCTCGGTGGAGGGGAAGCCGGGCGCGTCCACCTTCCACGCGTCCTTCTCCGGGGTCCCCTTCGCGTTGGCCTCGACGGGGGGAACGCCCGCATCGACCTCGGAGGCGCGCGCGGCGGCTCGCGCGGACTCCTTCACGTCGGGAGCGGGAGGCGGCTGCTCCTGGGGTGGGGGCGGGGCGGCGAGCAACGCGCCGGGGACGAGCCAGGCCAGACAAAGAGCAGAGGTCAGTCGTTTCACCGGGACTCCTGAACGCGACGGCGGAATGTCAGATGGAAGTCAGCAGCGGGAAGGCGGGGGGCCGTGAAGCGGGCGCATGAACAGGCCCCCGGGCGGGCTTCTTCCGGGCCATGTAAGGTATCGCGCGCGATGAAGCGGGCGCCAGCGACCGTCACGGACGCGTGGCGGGCCGCTCCACTCCGGAAGCGCCTGCTTCCATGGCGGGGGGAAGACACATGCTGACGCGGCACGACGCCGGGCGGGCTCGCCCATGAAGCTCGCCGTCCTCTTCATCCACGGCGTGGAGGTGGATGACCCGGGCCTGTATGACACCGCCACGCGGCTCCTGCGGGAGCAGTTCGTGGAGCACACCGGCGCGCGCGCCGAGGACGCGCTGGCCATCGAGACCGTCAACTGGGCCGCCTGTCTGGAGGGCGCCGAGCAACGCCTCCTCGCCGCGAACTACCCCGAGCGCATGGACGGCTATTGGCGCCGCCTCCACGAGGGCATGCACGCCGTCAATCAAGGCCACGAGTCCGCGCTGCTGCCGCTCGCCTTCCACCTCATGCGCCCCGCCGCGGGTGGGCCGGGCACGCCGCACTACCCGGGCCTGCGCTGGCTCCTCGTGCACTTCATCGGCGACGCCATCGCCTACCAGCTCAACCCCGCGGACCGCGACGTGTACACGTCCATCCACCAGAGGGTGGCCGAGGCGCTCGGCCGGCTGCGCGAGAAGGCCGGAGACGCCGCGCCCCTCTGCGTCATCGCGCACAGCCTGGGCTCGGTCATCGCGAGCAACTACTTCTATGACCTGCAGCAGCAGCGCCTGGGGCGCGACCTCATCGAGGACTCCGTGCGACAGGCCCAGGGCCCGTCACCGCTGGAGCGCGGCGAGACGCTCAGCCGCCTCTTCACCCTGGGCAACCCCATGGCGCTGTGGAGCCTGCGCTATGCGCACGCATCATTGGACCGGCCGCTCACCGTCCCGGACACCGCGCTCGTCACGCACCATCCGGGGCTCGGCGGCGAGTGGGTGAACTTCCACGACGCGGACGACATCCTCGCCTGGCCGCTGGCGCCGCTGAGTGATGCCTACCGCGCGCAGGTGAAGGACGTGGGCGTTCGCGTCGGCGGGCCGCTCGTGTCGTGGACGCCGCTGGTGCATCCCTTCTACTGGTCCGATGCCGGAGTGATGGGGCCCATCGGGCAATCGCTCGCGCATGCGTGGGCGCGATTGCGGCGCGCCTCCGAGAAGGCTGCCTAGTCGCTCACACCGTCCGGCCGGACACACGTTCACGGTCCGCGCAGGCAAACGCCGCGCGCCGGATGGACGCGAATCTGTTATCGCGCGTCCATGTCTCACTTCACTCTTCCCTCGGACCCAGAGGGACGGCGCGAGCAGTTGTCCGTGCTCTTCAGCGACGCCGTTCCCCACAACCTGGCCCTGGGCCTGCGGCTGGTGGACGTGGGGGATGCCCACGCCACCGTGGTGCTGCCCTACGCGGATTTCCTCGTGGGCAACCCCGAGACGGGCGTGCTCGCGGGCGGCGCGGTGACGACGCTCATCGACGCGACCAGCGGCGCGGCGGTGCTCGCGCGCATCGGCGGCTTCGCGGCGGTCGTCACGCTGGACCTGCGCATCGACTACCTGCGCCCCGCCCTCCCCCGCCGCGAGCTGACCGCCCGCGCCGAGTGCTACAAGCTCACGCGCATGGTCGCCTTCGTGCGCGCGCTCGTGCACCAGGGAGACCCGGATCAGCCCGTGGCCTCCGCGCAGGGAACCTTCATGCGGGTGGAGGAATAGGCCCATGAGCACGCCCCCCCTTCCGCTCGCGGACCTCGTGCGCGAGGTGCGCCAGACGCGCGAGTACCGCCGCCTCACCGACGCCATCCCCTACACGCGCTTCATGGGCATCGGCGTGGAGAACCTCGCCGGCGAGATGCTCTGCCGCATGGCCTACGCCCCGCGCCTCATCGGCAACAGCCTCCTGCCCGCGCTCCACGGCGGCACGCTGGGCGCGCTGCTCGAGTCCGCCGCCATCTTCGAGCTGCTCCTCCAGGCCCAGGCCGAGCGCGTCCCCAAGGTCGTCTCCATCACCGTGGACTTCCTGCGCTCGGGCAAGCCGCAGGACACCTTCGCCAAGGCGCTCATCACCCGCCAGGGCCGCCGCGTGGCCAACGTGCGCGTGGAGGCCTGGCAGGATGACCGCACGCGCCCCATCGCCAGCGCGCACGCCATCTTCCTGCTCGCCGAACTCTGAAGCGCGTCCGCCCCGCGCGTCCCGCGCCTCCCGCACTCTGAGAATCCGAGGCGACCGGACTCGCGGGGCAAAACGAGGATTACCTGTAGACACGGGAAACGTCCGCGCCCCATCGGCGCGGCTCCGCATCCCGTGCGCCAGGGTGAAGACTTTCGTTGTTACAGCACCTATCACTGTTTCTACAGGGTGGGCGGGCGTCGCGGCCGGCCCGCGCGCGCACCGGTTTGCGACGGAGGGGCGAGGCGCCCACTCAGCGGGCGACACGCGCGTGTGCCCCGAGTGCCGGGAGCGCGCTGAATGGTGGACCCTTCGCGGCAACCGTCCTGCACGGCACGTCCCCTGCTTTCCGGCGTCCCCACACCACCCGGAAAGGACGAGCCAATGAGCGAGCGGGAGCTGGTCAAGGTGCGGGCGCTGAAGGAAGCGGCGCATGCCTTGTATGTGCGAGGCCGGTTCTCGAAATGCGCGGAGACCTACGCGCATCTGCTCCAGTTGGCTCCGAAGGATCCCACGGTGCGCGTGCGCCACGCGGAGGCGTGCCGGCGCGCGGGAGACCGTCAGCCGGCCATCGCGTCGTATCGCGAGGCGGCGGAGCTGCTCGTGGCGCTCGGGTGTGACTCCAAGGCGCGCGCGGTGCTCAAGGCCGCGCTCGAGTTGGATCCGCGAGACCCCATCCTGCTGTCGGACCTCCGGCGGCTGAGCCCCGAGGGCCGGAACGTGAATCCGGTGGAGGAGGAGGGCGGCTACAACCAGCTCACCTGCCTCCTGGCGCCGCTGGAGATTGTCGAGACGCCGCCCGCCCCGCCACCGATGGAGGTGCTGAACGCGGCGCGCGAGGCGCCCCGCCCGCTGCCCTCGGCGCCCGCCATCGCGCCCGTGAGCCTGGAGGCGATCCGCCGCACGCCGCCCGTGTCTCCGGCGACCCTGAACACGCCCGTGGCCCAGCGCGTGCGCACGCCCATCAAGCAGCTTCCGAGCCCTCGGGCCCTGCCCGCGCTGAGCGCCGTGCCAGGTGAGCCCGCGGCCACGTCTCCGCGTCGCGAGGCGCCGCGAGCCGCGGGTGCGCCGCCCGTGCTCGTGCCGGCGCAGGGCCGCACGCCGGCCGCGCACGCCGCCACGCCCTCGCCGCGCGCGCCGGGGAGTCCGCAGGGCGCGGGCACGGTCATGACGTTCCAGCCCGAGTTGCGGCGGCTGACGCCCAACGTGGTCGCGCTGCGCGTGTCGCCTCAGGCTCGCTGGGTCATCATCCGCTCGGAGACTCCGCTGGACGTGAGCCGCGCGGAACGGCTTCCCGAGGTTCCAGCCTCCGAGGCGGTGGACGCCCTTCACTGAGGCGGGGGAGGACAAACGCCCTCCGCTGATTCCAGGGAGGGCGCGAGGGGGCAAGCACCCTTCGGTGAGTCAGGAGCGCTCGCGCGCGGCGGAGGGACTCACGCGCGCGAGCGACGCGGGGCTCGAGCCCCACCCTCTACATCGGCACGGACTTCTTCGGATCAATGGCGGGCTTGCGCGGCTCGGTGGCGTTCACCTGGGCCTCGCAATGGCTGCTCTTGCGATTCGGGTGGCAGTGCCGAACGCCGTAGACGTGGTGGCATCCACACGCATCCACGCGCTTCTTCGCGCAGACAGACGGGTTGAACACCGGACCGGCCGCCGGCTCCAACGGCCCCGCGTGCAGCGCCACCGCCAGGAATGCCCCGCTCAGGAATCCCATCGCCCACCCCCTGGATGCTGGTGGGAGAATTGGGAATGCGCACCGGATGCGGCAAGTGTGGCCTTGCTCGACTGCCGCCCATCGCACGCCCTCGCATCGGCACTCGGACATCGCCCTGTCCCCGGGGCTGGGCGCAGCGTCCCGCATCTGTCACAAGGCGGAGGCCGCAGGTCTCAGCCGCGACCCTGTATCGGAGGCCGCAGGTCTCAGCCGCGACCTTGCAGCGGAGGCCGCAGGTCTCAGCCGCGACCTTGCAGCGGAGGCCGCAGGTCTCAGCCGCGACCCTGTATCGGAGGCTGTCAGAGCCGGCGGATGTCCGCGTCGCTCGCGGCTGTTCAACCCTGGGTGGGCAAGGTGCGCCATGAGCTGGAAGCAGATTCTGGAGAAGGTCAGCGAGGGGCACTACGTCCTGCCTCGCACCAAGACGATGCGGGTCCACGCGGACCTCTTCCTCTCGGACAAGCTGCTGTGGGGCGAGGGGCCCGAGTCACCGGGGCTGGAGGACATGGTCTTCGCCCAGGTGGTGAACGCGGCTTCGTTCCCGGGCGTCACGCGCGTCGCGGTGACGCCGGACTGCCACGTGGGCTACGGCGTGCCCATCGGCACGGTGGTGGAGACCGACGGCGTCCTGCTGCCCACCGCCGCGGGCTATGACATCGGCTGCGGCATGGTGCAGCTGCGCACCACGCTCACGCTGGAGGACGTGGCGGATCCCACCAAGCGCCGCCAGTGGATCAACGACGTCACCTCGCGCATCGCCGTGGGCGTGGGCTCCAGCCGGGTGCAGAAGCAGCGGCGCGTCTCGGACGGCACCTTCGCCGACGTGGTGCGCCACGGCGCCAAGGCGCTGGGCCGCGGCTCCTCCGTCACCGAGCGCGACTTCGTCCCCGTCGAGGATGATCGCGTGGACATCCCCGACCGCGCCCGGGACAAGCGCGGGCAGCTGGGCAGCCTGGGCGGCGGCAACCACTTCATGGAGATGCAGGTCGACGAGACGGGCCACGTCTGGGTGATGCTGCACACCGGCAGCCGAGGCTTCGGGTGGAACATCGCCAAGCACTTCTTCGTGGCGGGCGCGGAGCACCTGGGCCTGAAGCAGCGCAGCGAGGACTTCATCTGGCTGGACGCGGACAGCCCGCTGGGCCGCGACTACTGGAACCTGCACAACATGGCGGCCAACTTCGCCGTGGCCAACCGGCTCATCATCGGCGAGGCCGTGTGCGACGCGCTGGAGGACGTCTTCGGCGGCTCGGCCAGCATCTATTACGAAATCAGCCACAACCTCATCCAGCGGGAGGCCGGCAAGTTCGTGGCCCGAAAGGGCGCCACGCGCGCCTTCCCCGGCGGGCACCCCGCGCTCAAGGGCACCCCGTGGGCGGCCACGGGCCACCCCATCCTCATCCCGGGCTCCATGGAGACCGGCAGCGCCATCCTCTTCGCCGAGCCGGGCGCGCAGAAGTCCATCTACTCCGTGAACCACGGGGCGGGGCGCCGGCTGTCCCGCGCCGCCGCGCGACGCGAGCTGCAGCAGGCGGAGACGGACCGTCGCATGGCCGAGGCGGGCATCCTGCTCAACACCCGGACCACCCCGCTGGATGAGTCGGGGCCTTGCTACAAGAACCTCGACGACGTGCTGGAGACGGTGGAGCAGGCGGGCCTCGCGCGGGTGGCCCACCGACTCAAGCCCCTGGCCTGCATCAAGGGGACGGACTGAGCCTGCCCGCCCGCCCTGGGTGGGCCGGTGGGGCCCTGACACCCCAGGGCGTTGGTACCTGGGGCTCGTGAGGCCGCCCAGGGGAGGCTAGAGTGGCGCCCCTCTGGAGTCCCACCGATGAGTCCGTCGTCTCCCGCAGCCCGTATGCCTCCCGCATCGCGCGAGGCCGAACTCACGCGCGCCGAGGCCGACATGTCCGGCTTGGAGTCGCGTCTGGCGGAGCAGCTCGCCCGCGCGCAGCAGGACGCCGCAGCGCTCACCGCGCGGCTGACCCAGGTGCGCACGGCGCTGGCTCGCGCCCAGGCGGAGCCCGGTGCCACGCCGCAGCTCCAGCAATGGAGCGCGTGGCTGCAAGCCTCCAACGTCCCCGAGCTGTCCGTGGAGGCCGAGCGCGAGCGCGCGCTGGAGGCCCGAGAAATCGCCCTCGACAGCCGGCGCCAGGCGGGCCTGGAGTTCCAGTCCGCGCTGCGCGTGCACCAGGAAGGCACCGCGCAGCTCGCCCAGACGCTCTCCGAGGCCGAGGCCGGGCTGAAGCAACTGGCCGATGCGGCCGCCGCCCGCGCGCGCGCGCAGCAGGAGGCCGCCGCCCGCGCGCGTCAGGCAGAGCAGGCCCGCGAGGCCCCTCCCCGCCCGCCGCCGCCCCGCGCGACGCCTCCTGGCGTGGCGCCCGCCGCGCGCCCCGCGCCGATGGCACGGCCGGCCGCCCCGGCAGACAGCCCCGACGCGCGTCGCAACGGGCGGGTGCGGATGCACACGTCCATCGACATGCGGAGCGACTCGAACTTCTTCACCGGCTTCTCCATGGACATCAGCGAGGGCGGCGTCTTCATCGCCACGGTGGAGGCCGTGCCCCGCGGAACCCAGGTCGAGCTGGACTTCACGCTGCCCGGCGGCCGCCCCATGAAGGTGGCCGGCGTGGTCCGCTGGGTGCGCGAGGGGAATGACCGCACGCCCGAGCTGATGCCTGGCGTGGGCGTGCAGTTCACCGGGCTCGCGCCCGAGGTCGCTCGCGTCATCTCCTCGTTCGTCACCACCCGCGACCCCATGTTCTATCCCGATTGAGGCGGCGGCTTCGTTGGGTAGCCAACCCGCGGGCTCGCCGTCGCGAGCCCCGTGCCACTATCCTTCGCAAAGACAGACACGCTAGGGTGTCCCCTTCGTCCGGAGCATGGCCGGCATGACCTCTCCCATCCGGAGCACCGTCTCGGGCAGCGCGCGTCCGCCTCGCTGGGACCCGGGCCGCCGAGCCGAGCCAACCCCGACACCGCCTCCCTCACCCGTGGAGTCCACCCTGGACAAGGTCAATCTGGCAGCGAAGCTCTCCCTCTTCTCCGAGCACTGGTCGCCCAAGGTCGTGGGCGAACTCAATGGGCAGCAGGTGCGTCTGGCCAAGCTGTTCGGGCCCTTCGTGTGGCATCACCACGAGGTGGAGGACGAGCTGTTCCTGGTCCTCCACGGGCACCTGCGCATGGAGTTCCGCGACCGGACGGTGGACGTGATGCCCGGCGAGTTCATCATCGTCCCCCGCGGCGTCGAGCATCGCCCCGTGGCGGAGCAGGAGGTGCACGTGCTCCTCTTCGAGCCGGACACCACCCTCAACACCGGCGACGTGCGCGAGGCGCGGACCGTCGAGCGGCTCGAGCGCCTCTAGGCCACGGGCTCAGTGCGGCGCGGGCAGCTCCGCGTCCACGCCCGCGCGCGGCAGCGGCAGCTCCACGATGAAGGTGGCACCCTCTCCCAACGTGCTCTCCACGCGGACGGTGCCGCCGTGCGCCTCCACGAGCTGGCGCACGATGTAGAGCCCCAGCCCGAAGCCGGTGTTCCTCCCGGCGGACGGCTCACGCTCGAACCGCTCGAAGATGCGCCGCTGCGCGTCCTCGGCGATGCCCAGGCCGTGGTCCTTCACCGACAGCCGCGCCCAGGCGCCGCCCGCGCGCTCCACGCTCAGCAGGATGGGCTTGCCCCGCCCGAACTTCAGCGCGTTGGACAGCAGGTTCGTCACCAGGCGGTCCAGGCGCGGACGATCCCACCGCCCCACCAGCCCCAGCTCCGCGGACAGCTCCAGCCGGGACCCCGCCTCCGCCGCCTGCGCCGAGAAGCGCTCCATGCACTCGTGCGCCACGTCCGCCAGGTCCACCGGCGCCACATCCAGCACCAGCTTCCCCGAGGACAGTCGCGACAGGTCCAGCAGGTTGTGCAGCAGCTGCCCCAGCCGCTGCGCCTGCTTCAGCGCCGCCGCCAGCCCCACCCGCATGCGCTCCGGTGACTCCTGTGCGTCCACCCGCTGGAGCCTCCTGAGCAGCAATTGCAGCGCGTGCAAGGGATTGCCCAGGTCATGCGCCGTCACCCCAATCAGCTCCAGCGCTTGCTGGGCCTCGCGCAGGAGGCGCGCGTTGTCGAGCGCGAGCGCGGCCCGCCCCGCCAGCTCCTCCACCAGCACCTGATCCTCCGGGGTGAACCGGCGGCCGGCGGGCTCCGACAGCAACACGAAGACGCCCCGGGTGCGCTCCTCCACCCGCAGCGGCACCGCCAGATAGGAGCCGATGCCCGCCGCGCACAGCAGCGATCGGTGCTCGGGGGACTCCGCGCTCCGGTCCAGGGTCTCGGGGGGCACCTCGGGCACCAGCTCCGAGCGTCCCGAGCGCAGGACCCGCCAGACGCCGTGGGCCGCATCCTCGCGCGAGGGGTAGCGCCGGGCCGCCTCCCACAGCGCCTCTTGGCTCTCGGGCCGCGCATGCGCCACCGCGCGCGGGACGAGCTGCCCCGAGGGCGTCAGCAGGAACAGGATGCAGCCCTCCGCCACCTCGGGGACCATCATCCGCGTCAGCTCCGCCACCATCAGGTCCGGGTCCGTCGCCTGCTGGAACACCTTCCCCGCCACCGCGAGCAGCCGCTGCATGCGCTCCGCTCGGCGGCGCTCGGTGATGTCGCGCACCAGGAGGGCGAAGCCCTGCATCCGCCCTTCCTCGTCGCGCAGCGCCACCAGGACGACCTCGCCCCAGAAGAGCGTTCCATCCTTGCGCAGCCGGGCCGCCTCGCCGCGCAGCCGCCCGTCTCGCTCGGCGCGCTCCAGGTCCCGCTCCGGCCGCCCCTCCGCCACGGCCTTCTGGGGATAGAACATCGCCACGGGCCGGCCGAGCACCTCCTCCTCCCGCCAGCCGGTGATGCGCGCGGCGCCGGGGTTCCAGCTCGCCACCCGGCCCTGGGCATCCAGCAAGCAGATGGCGTAGTCGCGCACGCTCTCCACCAGGAGCTGGAAGCGCCGGGCGGTGGACGCCGCCTCGCGCCGCAAGGGCGCCAGCCGCCGCATGAGCACCCAGGCCAGCATCGCCGCCGCCGCCGTGCCCAGCACCGCCGCCACCAGCATGAGCGCCAGGGCCTGCCGGTCCGCTTCCATCGCATCCCGGATGCCGCGCGACAGCCGCTCGCTCGCGTGCGTCGTCAGCCGCTGGAGTGCCTGCTCCGTGCGCTCCCGCGCGCGCCCCACCCGCTCGTGGAACAGCGCATCCAGTTGATCGCGGCTGGCCCCCGCGTCGTTGGCCGCCCCCAGCGCCTGGGCCGCGTCCTCGTGCTCCTGCTCGGCCCGCACCGCCGAGCTGAGCAGCGTGGCGGCCGGCTCATCCGCCAGGCGCGGACGAAGACGCTCCTGGAGCACCTGGAAGCGCTGGCGCGCGATGGTCATGTCCCGCTGGAACTGCGCGTCCCCGGACAGCGCGAGCCCCCGCCCGCTGGCCACCTTCTCGCTGAAGGCGCGGTGCAGCCGCTCCACCTCCAGCACGTCGTTGGACAGGTCCAGGATGCGCGCCTTGTGGCTGGCCCGCACCGTCAGCAGCGCGCCCACGGCCGCGCCCGCCAACACGAGCGCCACGACGAGCGAGGCCACGAAGCCCGCCCCCATGCGCTGCGCGAAGGCCCATGGACGCGACACACCGTCCCTCCGGGCCTCTCGTCGGGACGCACGAGGCCCGGGGCCAAGGTGAGGCGCCCGCGGTGGCCCGCCCAGGCGTGCCGACGGGCCTTATCGATGTCGGGAAGTGGGCGACGCCGCCCCGCTCAGGGCTGGCCGCCCGCCGAGGACTCCGACTCGGGCTGGGGCGCCGAGCCCGCTCCGCCCGCGGCCGGAAGGAACGTGCCGGTCTTCGGATCCACGTTCCAGGCGGAGTACTTGTGCTGCTTCACGTCCCGCAGCACGCCGCCCGAGTAGCAGACCGAGTAAATGACGAAGGTGGGGTCCCTGAGCGTGGGCTGTCCGTAGCGGTAGCAGTCCGCGCCATCCACCTTGTCCAGGGTGATGGGATGTCCGAGCACCGCCACCACCTCGCCCTGCGACATGCCCGGCGACACCGTCCGGATGCCATGGGGCGTGAGGACCCGGAAGTTGCGCTCGGCCTGCCGGGAGAGCGCCCAGCCGCCCAGCCCCAGCACGACCACCGCGCCCACCACCACGGCGCGCCGCTTGGAGCTCGGCTTGCGCTCATGGAAGGCCGTGAAGAGGCCATGGGGGGCAGTGGGGCCCGGAGTACCCGCCGCTGCACCATTCGAGGAGATGTCTTGTCCCATCACGTTCCCTGAAATGCCGTCCCGCCATTTTGGATGCAAGCAAGACGCGGTCAGAACCTCGCCAGGAGTCGCGGCTGTTCCCTGGTGCACCAAAGAATGGCGGAGTGTCCGCTCCCTGGGTGAGCGCGCGAGTTTACAATGGCCTTCTGACCGGGCTGGTACACCGTCTTCGTGAGCGTCTCCACGAGGAGCTATTTCATGTCGAAGCGCGGCACGGGCCGTGGCGGCACCCACAAGCCGGCGGAGCGGGACGTGCTGCCCGCCGGGGTCGAGGTCACGGACAGCGAGCTGTTCTTCAACCGAGAGCTCTCCTGGCTGGCCTTCAACGACCGGGTCCTCCAGCTGGCCGAGTCCGCGGACGAGCCCCTGCTGGAGCGGCTGAAGTTCATCTCCATCTACGCGCGGAACCTGGACGAGTTCTTCATGATTCGGGTGGCGCGGCTGCACGAGCAGGCGCGCGGCGGCGTGGCGCGGCTGGTGCCGGACGGGGCCTCCCCGGGCACCACGCTGGACAAGCTGCACGAGGGCATCTTCGAGCAGAGCAAGCGCCACGCGGACTGCTTCGAGCAGGTGCTGCGCCCGGCCCTGGCGGAGAAGGGCCTGCGCATCCTCCCCGTGAAGGAGCTGGACGCCGAGCAGCGCGCGCAAGTGGACCAGCGCTTCCGCGAGCAGATCTTCCCGGTGCTCACCCCGCTGGCCATCGGGCTGGGGCGGCACTTCCCGTACATCTCCAACCTGTCGCTCAGCCTCGCGGTGCTGCTGCGCGACCCGGTGGCGGAGGAGGAGAGCGTCGCGCGGGTGAAGGTGCCCAAGGAGCTGCTGCCGCGCTTCGTGCCGCTCAAGGGCAACATCTTCGTGCCGCTCGAGGACATCATCGCGCACCACCTCAAGGACCTGTTCCCGGGGATGGAGGTGCTGGGCTGGAGCCTGTTCCGCGTCACGCGCGACGCGGACTTCACCGTGTCCGAGGACGCGGAGGACCTGCTCAAGGCCGTGGAGACGGAGCTGCGCCAGCGCCGCTTCGGGGACGTCATCCGCCTGGAGGTGCAGGCGGGGATGCAGCCCAAGCTGCTGGAGCCGCTGGTGGAGGCGCTCGCGCTGGAGCCACGGCAGGTCTACGAGGAGCGCGGCCTGTTGGACCTGGCGGACGTGATGTCCATCGTGGGCACGCCGGGGTTCCCGGAGCTGCGCGACTCGCCGTGGACGCCGGTCACCCAGGCGCGGCTGCGTCCGGACAGCGAGTCCCCGGATGGCGGCGGCACGGTGATGGCGGCCATGCGGCGCGGGGACCTGCTGGTGCACCACCCCTACGAGTCCTTCGCCACGTCGGTGGAGCGCTTCGTGGCGGAGGCCGTGGAGGACCCGGACGTCCTGGCGCTGAAGCAGACGGTGTACCGCACGTCCGACAGCTCGCCCCTGGTGCCCGCGCTGATCCGCGCGACGGAGAATGGCAAACAGGCGGTGTGCATGGTGGAGCTGAAGGCGCGCTTCGACGAGCGCACCAACATCCGCTGGGCCAACGCGCTGGAAGAGGCGGGGGTGCACGTCGTCTACGGAATCCCGAGCCTCAAGACACACGCGAAGGCCATCCTCATCGTCCGGCGCGAGGGCGAGCGGGTGCGGCACTACGTGCACATCGGCACGGGCAACTACAACCCGAAGACGGCGCGCCTCTACACGGACCTGGGGTTGTTCACCACGGATCCGGACATCGGGGCGGACGTGGCGGATGTCTTCAATTTCCTGACGGGCTTCGGGCGGCCCAAGTCCTTCCGCAAGCTCCTGGTGGCGCCGCTGACGATGCGGGAGGGATTGCTGGAGGAGATTCGCCGCACGGTGGCGGCGCACACGCCGGAGCGACCCTCGCGCATCGTGATGAAGATGAACGCGATGGTGGACCCGGGCATCATCCGCGCGCTGTACGACGCCTCGCGGGTGGGGGTGCGGGTGGACCTGAACGTGCGAGGCATCTGCTGCCTGCGTCCGGGGGTGCCCGGGGTGTCGGAGAACATCCGCGTGGTGTCGGACCTGGGGCGGTTCCTGGAGCACTCGCGCATCTACCTGTTCGAGCGGGGCACGGAGGTGCGGTGCCTCATCGGCTCGGCGGACCTGATGCCGCGCAACCTGGACCACCGGGTGGAAATCCTGGCGCCCATCGAGGACCCGGCGCTCCTGGCGCAGGTGAAGGACCTGGTGGACCGCTGCCTGGTGGACAACACGCACGCGTGGGAGCTCGCGCCCACAGGTCAATGGAAGCGCCGCACGCCGCCACCGGGCGGAGAGCGCCGCTGGGCCCAGGGCGAGCTGATGGAGCGCGCCACGCGGATGGTGCAGGTGCAGAGCGGCAGACCCCTGCCGTAGCCCTTAAGGCAACCGACTCCGGAGCCGAAGCCAGTCATTCAGCTCCGGATGCCGCAGCGCCACTCCGGACTCGGAGATAAACGACAAGGTATTGAGCGCGTTCTTGATGCGGCGCAGCGTCAGCAGGGTCTCCACGGGGAGGGAAGGCCAGTTTGGGACCGCCACGAGCCGCCTCGCCTCCTCAAGGAAAATCGTGGCGAGGCTATGGAACCACTGGACGATGAAGTCCGGGTCCAACACCGCGTCGCCCGCCTGAGCGCCAAGTTCGCGAATCATCCAGAGCGCAGACTCATCGCCGAGAGCTGGATGGAATGAAGGTCTCCGCCGGGCGGATGCTGGGCGAGCGTCTCATAGACAAGCAGGGCAACCTGCGCCCAAGGCAAGCTCCGCTCATCACGAGCCCGAGCCGCGGCAGTGAACGCGAATCCATCCCAGTTGAAGTCCTCGTCATCCACGGGCGCGCCCACCTTACTGGGCCGAGCACACGGCCCAACACCGAGCCTGTCCGGAGCATCTGTCAGCTCGAGCTGATCGGTGCCCTCGACGCAATGATGACCCTGAGACACTGGGAGAACGGAACCTGGGCGCTGGATCCGGAGTAGCCGAGGGTCCCCAATCCATACCCACCCGGGACTC
The DNA here is from genome assembly GCA_016458225.1 of Myxococcaceae bacterium JPH2. Lineage (NCBI taxonomy): Bacteria > Pseudomonadati > Myxococcota > Myxococcia > Myxococcales > Myxococcaceae > Myxococcaceae bacterium JPH2. The sequence continues at coordinate 819,474 of JAEMGR010000003.1, forward strand.
CGGTCTGCCTCCCCGAGGGCGGGGACTACATGGCCTGGGCGAACAGGCTTCATGGACTCAAGGACAGGGTGAGGCGTGACGTCTGTTCTTCAGGCCTCGCTTCCTTGCATCCCAGACGGCGAACGTGTTGCCCAGACATTCTTGAAAGCCTATCCACGCTGCCCACCCCCGGACAGTCATCCGGCGAATCGCGCGTCCCCCTCGCTTGGGTGTCCCTCGTCGGAAGTCTGGCCTTCACGCAGCCGAACGGAGCCAGTGGATGAGCACGCGGTCGACCGTCGTCGAAACGAAGGAAGGCAAGGTTCAGGGACTCCAGGACAGAGGCATCTCCCTCTTCAAAGGCATCCCTTACGCCAAGCCCCCCGTAGGCCCCCTGCGCTGGCGCGCCCCCGAACGCGCAACCCCCTGGACCGGCACCCGCGACACCATCGAGTTCGGCCCCTCCTCCCTCCAATCCAGACAAGGCTGCATCGAAGGCGGCGGCGGTGACCCCGGCAAGCTCTCCGAGGACTGCCTCTACCTCAATGTCTATTCCCCCAAGCTCGGCACCAGCGCGAAGCTCCCCGTCGTCGTCTGGATTCACGGCGGCGCCTTCGTCGTCGGCGCCAGCGGCGTGCCGCCCTACCACGGCGTGCCCCTCGCCTCGCGCGAGGTCGTGCTCGTCACCCTCAACTACCGCCTGGGACACCTGGGCTTCTTCGCCCACCCCGCGCTCGAACAAGAGAACCCCGGCGGCCCCGCCAACTTCGGCCTGCTGGACCAGATGCTCGCCCTCGAGTGGGTGCGCGACAACATCGCCGCCTTCGGTGGTGACCCCGGCAACGTCACCCTCATGGGCCAGTCCGCTGGCGCCAAGAGCGTCCTCGCGCTGTTCGCCTCGCCCCTCGTCCGAGGCAAGGGCCTCTTCCACAAGGGCATCTCCATGAGCGCCTACGTGCTCTCCGAGCGCCCCGTGGCCGACGCGAAGCTCAGCGGCATCGCCTTCGCGCGCCGGGCCGGCATCACCGACCCCTTCGTCACCATGGACCAGCTCCGCAAGCTGCCCGCCGAGAACTTCTGGATGCTCCCCGCGGATACCCTCAACGCACCCAACGCCATCTACGGCGACTCGGTGCTCCCCGAGCCCATCCGCACCACGTTCGAGTCCGGCGATCAGCTCAAGCTGCCCCTCATCCTCGGCAGCACGAACGATGACTCCAGCGTGGTGAGCGCGTTCGGCATCGACCCCGCGACCATCCTCGACCGCCTCGGCCCCATCGCCGACTCGATTCGCGAGCTGTACCCCGACGTGGAAGACGACCGCGAGATTGGCCGGCGGATGTGCCGCGACTTCGTCTTCTCCGTGTCACCCCGCCACTACGCCTCGTTCCACTCGCACCACGGCGGGCGCGCGTGGCGCTACCTGTTCGAGTACAGCGCGAAGCTGCTCGCCCCGCGCCGCATCCTCGGCGTGCCACACGGCGAGGACGTGCCCTACTTCCTGGGCACCCCCGAGCTGTGTCCTCCCACCGAGGGCTTCATCTCCGACGAGGACCGCACCCTCACCACGAACCTCGTCGAGGCCGTGGTCCGGTTCGCCCAGCGCAGCGATCCGGGAGCGCTCGGCCGCGTCACGTGGGATGAGCACACCGAGGATCGCGACGTGCTGCTGCGCATCTCCAAGTCCCCCGTGCAGGTGGAGAACTTCGACCAGCCCATCCTCGACGTGGCGCAGATCCTCATCCCCATCATCGACCAGTTCGCCAAGCCGCCACCTCCGGCCCTGCCGAAGTCCCCCACCTCTGCGACGAGCAGCAAGGCCCAGGGACGCGCGCGAGCCACCCCCTAGGCGGAGCGCCGTCGACCGGAAGCGCCGTAGAGCGACTGGAGCGCCGCCCCCACGGCGCCCAGCCGCTGCCTCAGCGCTTCCGGCGCCAGCACCTCCACCGCCGCCCCCACCCCACAGAGCTGCGAGACCGCGATGGCCTCGCGCTCGAAGTCGAGCACCACCTGTCGCTTCCCTCGGAGCGCCGCGTCCAGCCGCGCGGCCTCCGAGGGCGGTCTCAGCGCACGCAGCGCCGCCACGCCGGCCTCCGTGCAGCGCAGGGTGACTTCATACCGGGGACGCTCGGTCGCGAACCGCGCGCACCAGTCCTTCCAGAAGCCATTCAGGTCGAAGTCCGCCGGGCGCGTGAAGCCCTGGGGCCGCCGCCGCGCGCCCTCGATGCGCGAGCCTCGGAACACGCGCGGCCCCTTCTCCGTCCCCGCCACCAGGTACCAACGGTCCGCCTTGATGACGAGCCCGTAGGGGTCCACCGGCCGTCGGGTGCGCGCGCCCTCGAAGTCCTGGTACGTCAACGTCACGCGCTGGTCCTGCCACGCGGCATCGCGCAGCACCCCCAGGTGAGGCACCCGCTCTCGCGTCGTGAACCACCCGGATGCATCCACGAGCAAGCGCTGCCGCGCGTGCTCCAGCGCCGGCTGCTGAAGCGAGGGCAGCGCCGCCGCCAGCTTCACCAACCCCGTGCGCAGCGGACCCGAAAGCCCCAGGTCCTCCAGCGCTCCCGGCGCGCCCACCGAGGCCAGCGCCTGAAGCTCCGGCCGCGTCAGCCCCGTGAGCTGCGTGCGCCAACCCTCCATCAGCGACACGCCACCGCCCGCGCCTCGCGTGGTGGTCACCGGGACACCCGCCGTGGACAGCGCTTCCAGGTCGCGCAGCACCGTGCGCCCGGACACCTGAAGCTCTCGCGCCAAGGCCCCCACGGTGCTCCGGGGGCGGGCTTGCAGCCGCATCAGCAAGTGCACGAGTCGATCGGCGCGCATGGGCGGACTCCTCCGGTCAGGCCCCGAAGCCTCGCCGGGGAAACATGACAATGGATGTCATCTTCACTGAGCCATCTTCGCGGTGGAAAGGAAACATCACCATGAAGCCACTCGAAGGACGGATTGCCCTGGTCGCAGGCGCGACGCGGGGCGCGGGGCGGGGAATCGCCACGATGCTGGGCGAGGCGGGGGCCACCGTGTACTGCACGGGGCGCAGCGTGCGCGGACACCTAGCCAGCGGCAGCCAGCGGCCAGAGACCCTCGAAGAGACGGCCGAGCGCGTGACGGCGCTGGGCGGCAAGGGCATCGCCGTGCGCGTGGACCACTCGGTGGAGGCGGAGGTGGAGGCGCTCGCTCAGCGCATCCGCTCCGAGGCCGGTCACCTGGACGTGCTCGTCAACGACATCTGGGGCGGCGAGTCACTGATGGAGCTGGGCCTGCCCTTCTGGAAGCAGTCCGCGCAGAAGGCGCGGCTCATGTTCGAGCGCGCCGTCTTCACGCACCTCCTCACCAGCCGTCACCTCGTGCCGATGATGGTGGAGCGCAACCAGGGCCTCATCGTCGAGGTGACGGACGGCGACTCGTTCGGGTACCGCGGCGCGGTCGCCTATGACGTCACGAAGATGGCGGTCATCCGCCTAGCGTTCGCGATGTCGCGCGACCTGCGGCGCACGAACGTCACCGCGCTCGCCGTCACCCCGGGCTTCCTCCGCTCGGAGGAGATGCTGGACTGCTTCGGCGTGACGGAGGCCAACTGGCGCGACGGCGCCCGGAAGGACCCCAACTTCATCGCATCCGAGACGCCCGCGTATGTGGGCCGGGCCGTGGCGGCGCTCGCGGCCGACCCGAACGTGAAGGCTCGAGCCGGCCGCGTCGTCGCGTCATGGACCCTGGCCCGTGAGTATGGCTTCACGGACCTGGATGGCACCCAGCCGCACTGGGCCGACCACTTCACGCGGACCTATCGCCAGCCGTACACCGTGGCGGACGACGCGGCATATGCCTCGTGGATGAACGGGGCGATTGAAGTCGTCGCCCCGGACTGGCCTCAATACTGAGCGGCGCTCAGGGACGCCTCAGCCCGCCTCTTCTCGGAGGGACGAGGCGTCTCGGCCCGCGCGCCACGCATAGCCGGTGAACAAGTCCCGGCCGTCCTTCACGGTGAGCAGCACGCGGATGTCCTTGAGCGTGTGCTGGGACACCGTGAGCGGATTGCTGGAGAGCACCACCAGGTCCGCGCGCTTGCCCGGCTCGATGGTGCCCTTCGTGCCCTCTTCCGAGTAGAGGATGGCGTTGCCCACGGTGAGCGCCTTGAGCGCCTCCATCACGGCGATGCGCTGCTCCTCGCCCACCACCACGCCCGTCAGGCTGGTGCGGTTCACCGCCGCGTCCACCAGCAGCATGGGCTCCAGCGGAATCACCGGCGCGTCCGAGTGGATGGACAACGGCATCCCGCGCTTCAGCGTGGACGCCAGCGGGCTGATGCGCAGCGCGCGCGCCGGCCCCAGCGTCTCCTGCATGTGCCAGTCGCCCCAGTAGTACGTGTGCGCGTTGAAGTAGCTGGGGAGGATGCCCAGGTCGCGCATCGCATCCAGTTGGTCCTCGCGCACCGTCTGCGCGTGGATCATCACCGGCCGCAGCGCCTTGGGGCCCTGCAGCGTGCGCGCCTTGCGCACGGCCGAGATCATCATGTCCGCGGCCGCGTCCCCGTTGCAGTGCACCAGGAGCTGGAGCCCCTCCGCGTAGGCCCGGTCGAACCAGCCGTCCAGCTCCTCCTGGCTCACCACCGGCTCGCCCCGGTATGACTCGGGCTTGCCCTCCGGCGGCTTCACGTACGGCTGCGTGAGGTAGGCCGTCTTGCCCTGCGGCGAGCCGTCCGCGGTGATCTTCACGCCGCCCACCTTGAGGCGCCCCACGTAGGTGCCCACGTGCTTGCGCGCCTTGAAGTCGGCCAGCAGTCCTGGCGACGACGACGCGGCGCCTCGGGGCTCGCGGTCACAGTCATGCCGGTGCGGCACGCGCGAGGAGCTGCGCACCGGGTGCTGCACGAGCGTGTCTCCCACCGTGGTCCACTTCGGATACGCGACGATGTCGATGAGCAGCCGATGCTGTCGCGCCGCCTCTTCCAACAGCGCCAGCGAGGCCGGCGATGTCTGTCCTTCCTGCGCGGTGGTGATGCCCCGGCTGGCGTAGTGCCATTGGACATCCTCCAGCGTGGTCAGCTGCTCCTCGGGCGTCTTCGGCGGCAGGTGCGCCAGGAGCCCGAAGACCGCTTGCTCCGTCACCACGCCGGTGGGCTCGCCCTTGTCGTCGCGCCAGATGGAGCCGCCCGGCGGATCCTCCACGCCCTTCACGTAGCCGGCCTGGGTCAACGCCAGGTGGTTGGCCGTGGCCAGGTGCCCGGAGACGTGGATGAGGACCAGCGCGTGCGTGGTGGAGACGCGATCCAGTTCGTCCGCCAGCGGGTGACGCTTCTCCTTGAGCCGAGAGTCGTCATACCCCACCGCCACGATGGTGGAGCCCGGCGGCGGCGCGTGCGCCTCCAGGTGCAGCCGCAGCCGGTCCAGGATGTCCTCCAGGCTCGCGACCTCACCCGCCGGAGGAGGGCTCAAGTCCGGCCAGCCCCAGGTGTCCACCATGGCGCCCAGGTGCGAGTGGCCATCCACGAAGCCCGGCAACATCGTGCGGCCTCGCAGGGACACCACCTCCGTGTTCGGCCCGCGGTGGCGCAGCACCGCGTCACGCGTGCCCACCGCGAGAATCGTGTCGCCCTTCAAGGCCACGGCCTCTGCCGTGGGCTGGGCGTCATTCATCGTCAGGATGGTGCCGCCCTCGAAGATGCGGTCAGCGATGGGGACGGGGGTCTCAGCGGAGGGGCGTTTCGTGGTCATTCAGGGGACTCGGGGCAGAAGTGGAAAACATGCTCCGCCGAGCAAGGTGTCCCGTGAGCGTCACAGCGTCCATCGCCCCCCAGGGTCGCGAAGGGTTGTCTTTGCACTCGTTCAGCGTCCGAGAAACCAAGACAGCCCTTCGGACCGGATGTCTGGAATTCGACGCGCTCAGTAATGGACGGAGAGCGTGACGCCGCTGTAGGCCGAATAGCCTTTCAGGAGAATCCACTGCGTGCCCGCGGGCAGGGTACCCGCCAGGGTGCATGTTTCATTGCTACCCGACAGGTACGGACGGCAGTCATACAGGGTCGGCGTGGGCGCGAATCCGAAGCGCGTGTAGAGGTCCGCGTCTCCCGTGGCGCCGCTGGTGATGCGCACCGTGGCCGAGGTGTTGGCCGGCACGTTCAAGCAGTAGTACTTCTCCGAGCCCGAGGCGCCAGACAGCCCGGTCACCTGCGCGTCATTGGCCAGCGTGGTGCAAGTGACGGGAGGCGGCACGGCGCCCAGCCCCACGGCCTCCCACGCCGCGTCCACGGCGAGCTGCACGGACATGTCGTAGCCCAGGTCCGAGGCCACCTGCTTCAAGAGGATCCGCGCCTGGGCGAAGTTGGTGGAGGCGACGAAGTAGTCGTCGTTGGCGCGATACATGATGCGCGCGGCCTTCTCGATGCCGATGCCCGGCACGTTCACCGTCGACCTGCCTCGCGGGTGCGTGCCGCCGGTGGACAGCAGCTTGAACGCCAGGCTCGGGATGCCCGAGCCGTAATGCGGGTCGATGGTGGGCGAGAAGTCCGGGTAGTAGTCCAGCGAGTCCCCATCCCGCTTGGGGTCCTGCATGTAGCGCAAGGCGTCCCCGGCGATGGGCGGCGTCCAGACAGCCTCGCCAATCTTCCAGATGTCCTCGCCCATGCTCCACGTGCCCGAGGCCAGGCTCTGGCAGGTGGCGGTGAAGATGTCCGAGATGGACTCGTTGAGCGCGCCGGACTCGCCCACGGAGTCGAGGTTGGACGACGTCTCCGTGATGGCGTGGGTGAGCTCGTGCACGACGGGTTCCGCATCCATGCACGGCGAGCTCAGGTTGACCCCGTCGCCGTCGCCACACATCAACTGGGTCCCATCCCAGTAGGCGTTCGCGTAGTTCGTCATGTAGTTCACGGTCGCCACCAGCTTCGCGCCCGAGTTGTCGAAGGAGTCCCGTTGGAAGAGGGTGTTGAAGCAGTTGTAGAACTCACCCAGCTTCGCGAGCGGAACGTCGAGCGTGGGGTCCCACGCGGGAATCCCCTCGACGGCGCACTTGTGCGACTTCCATGAGCAGACCTCGCGCCGGAGCAGGGTGCGAATCTCCGAGCGGCGCCTCACCACCGCGGCGTCCTCCGCGCCCACGTAGACGCGGGCCTTCACCGGCGTCCCGTCTTCCTCCTCGCCCGTCACCCTCACCTCGAAGGCGCGCACCAGCGCGGCCTCGGGCGTGGGCCGCAAGAAGACCTCGCGCGGCGGGCTCGCCTCGCGCGCTCCGGGCGTGGACGTGAGGGCCACCCGCACCGCGGCCTCGGGGGCGATGCGGGCCGCCGCGGGCTCGGGCTCGCCGTCTCGCGCCGAGCCGTTCACCGCGTAGAGCCTCCCCGTCGCGTCGAGGTGGACGCGCAGCGCCTCGCCCACCACGGGGAGGCCCGCCTTCACCTGCGCGTAGCGCACGTGCACGTTGCCCTGCGCGTCCTGCCGCACGTCCTGGGGCACCACGTCCGCCAGCTCGAGCCGGAACACTGGCAGCGCCCGCGCCAGCGCCGGCTCCAGCAGCGCATGGGCCTGCCGCGCCGAGGCGCCCGAGAGCCCTCGTCCCGCGGTGCCCAGGTCTCCCTTCACGAAGGTGGGCACCCCATCCGGGTGCGCGTCCAGGACGTGAGCATCCGGCAGCGCGCTCAACGCCGATGCGAGGCTCTCCGTGTCCGGGGCTGCCTTGGGGGCATCCTCCATCCCACACGCCGAGACACCGAGCGCCAAGCCGGCCCACAACCCATACGTCTTCCGCTGCATGGACTTCCTCCTGGTGACAGGTTCGAGAAGCCCACCCATTTAAACACAATTTACGGCTATTTACCGTCTATCTCGTTCAATGGCAGACAGGGCTCAGGGGCGCGCGGCGTCCTCGCGGCGGTGGGCCTCCACTTCGGAGACCTCCTCCCAGCGAATCCAGCCGGCGCGGGCGGCGTGGCGGGCCGCCGACACGGTGTCATCCACGGAGCGCATCTCGCTGCCCGCCGCGCGGATGTCCTCGGCGATGAGGGCCAGCTCGGCTTCGCGGCGCGGGTGGTGGGGCACCTTGCGGATGTAGACGCAGCGGATGCGGCCCGGGAACTCGCGGACGATGGCGCGGTAGTGCTCGGCGTCCTCCTGACCGCTGTCGCCAATCAGGATGAACGGCATCGCGGGCAGCGTGGTGAGCACGCCGCGAATCTTCTCGCGCTTGTGTCCATGGCCCCCGCCGGGCGCGAAGCCATGACGAGACAGGCCCCAGTCGCGCAGCAGCAGCGGGCCCGCCGGGATGCGGTGCAGCGCGAAGAACTCGTCCAGGTGCTCGTAGAGGTTCCACGGGCTGCTGGAGACATAGAACAGCGGGTTGCCCGCCGATCCCGAGGCCCCCGCCTGCAGCGCCGCGTAGAAGGCGTCCACGCCGGGGAAGGGCAGCCGCACGCGGTGGTCGCTGAGGAACAGCGCGTGCGCGCGTTGGAACACGTCGGTGACGCCCGTGACGATGACGGTGTCGTCGATGTCGCTGATGATGCCCAGCTCCGCGCTCGGGCCCGCCACATTCACCGGGGCGAGCACGCGCGGGACGTTCTCCGGCTCGGGAGAGAGCAGCTCCAGCTCCACGTTGTGCCAGCCCGAGCGCACGCCCTCGGGCGGAGGCACCCACAGCTCCAGGAAGCCCTCTTCGTCCGTGACGCCTTCCCAGCGATGCTCACCCCAGCGCACCGCCACGCGCGCCCCGGGCACCTCGCGCGTCATGTACCGCTTGTAGGAGGCCACGGCGCTGCTCCACACCGTGTGGCGCTCCTGGCGCGGACTCACCTTCCGGTCCTCCAACACGCGCGCCTTGATGACCACCTGCTGGTGCGAGCCGTAGCCCCGGTACGGCAGGATGCGCAGCGGCGGAGCAATGCCCAGCCAGCGCCGGACCGCGCGGCTCAGCGCGTCGTAGCGAGCGTCCACCTGGACGGCGAAGCGAAAGAGCAGGGGCAGCAGATCGGCCATGGGGGGAGAGCAGCGAAGCGGGTCGCGGCCTCGAACTGTAGAGGAACTGCGTGGGCCCGTGGCGCCCGTTCACGCGTCCAGGGGGCGCTTCCTCCACCCCTCGTCCCCGATTTCCCACCCCTGGTCGGAACCTGCACGCGCCGTGAGTGCCGCCTGAAATAGGACCGGAGGGAGTCATTCAGAGGAGTCTCTCATGCACGTCTGTCATGTCCTCGTTGCCCTCGCGCTCTCGCTGGCCACCCCCGCGCTCGCGGCGGACCCTGTCCCCGCGGCCCCTCCTCCGCGGCCCTCCTCTCCCGCGGAGGTCGCCGCTCGGCACCGCGAGAAGCTGTCTCCGTTCCAGGTCCTCGTGGGCAGCTGGCGGGGCGAGGGGTGGATCGACCTGGGGCCCCGCGCGGGGGGACGCAAGACTTTCCAGGTTTCCGAATCCGTTCAGCCGCACCTCGAGGGGACCGTGCTCACGCTGGAGGGCGTGGGCACCAGTCGCGCGGCCCCCACGGCCCCCGAGGTCACCACGCATCAAGCCCTCGGGATACTCTCGTGGGACGAGGCCGCGGGCCACCTGCGCTTCAGTGCTTATCGGCTCGGCAACGGTGTCGTGGACACCGAGATGAAGCTGCTGGGTGAGGGAGTCTTCCAGTGGGGCTTCGAGATACCTCAGGGATGGATCCGCTACACCCTGACGGTGCACGACGGGGTGTGGGCGGAGAAGGGGGAGCTCTCGCGGGATGGCGGCAAGAGCTTCGCTCCGTTCCTCGAGATGACGGTGCGGCGCACGAAATGAAGCCCGGGGGCCGCTGGGCGCTGTTCGCGGGGGGCACGTTGCTGCTCGCGGGGATCGTCACGGCGCTCGTGGCCCTCCCCGCGCCCGCCTCGCCCTCCGAGGTCGCGCACATCTTCGCGCTCAGCGTCTTCTATGGCATCTGCATCGGCTTTCCGTTGATGGGCGTGATGCCCACGGTGAGTCGGCGTGCCGCACACCGGCCGCCCGCGTGGGGCCTGCTCGCGTGTCTGGTCGCATGCGCGGCCATCACCGCCGTCATGACGACGGTGGCCACCCTGACGTTGGTGGGCCTGGAGGTCTTTCCTGTCCACGGACTCGAGCGACATGTGTTCGTGGGCGGCGGCATGGGATGCGTGTTGAGTCTGCCAGCGGGTGGCGGCGCGTTCGCCTATGCCCGGATGATGGAGCGCCTCCGCGCCTGGAACACGCGCGTGCGCGAGGCCGAGGCGCGGCGCGAGCGCGCCGAGTGGTTGGAATCCGAGGCGCGCTTCGACTCGCTCTCCGCGCGCCTGCGGCCACACTTCCTCTTCAATGCGCTCAACTCCATCGCCACGCTCGTTCGCGAGGACCCCAAGGCCGCGGAGGCGATGGTGGAGCGACTGGCCTCCGTGCTGCGCTCCTCGCTGGATTCAGGGGTGGGACGTCAGGTGTCGCTCCAGCGAGAGCTGGACCTCGTGTCCGACTACCTGGAGCTGGAGCGGGCGCGGATGGGAGCGAGGCTGCGCTACTCGCTGGAAGTGCCTCCAGGGCTCGACCAGCTCGCGGTGCCGCCCTTCGCCGTGCAGACGCTGGTGGAGAATGCCGTGAAGTACGCCGTGTCCCCGCGACGCGCGGGCGGCAGCATCTTTGTGTCGGTGAGCGCGGACGCCACGCGCGTGCATCTGGAAGTGCGGGACGATGGCCCCGGCATCACCGGGCTTCCTCCGGAGGGGCACGGGCTCGACATGCTGATGCGGCGGCTGACTTCAACCTACGGGCCGGAGGCAGCGGGACTGTCCATTTCGCCGGGCGAGGGCGGGGTTGGCGCGTGCGTGCGCGTGTGGCTGCCACGCGCGGAGGTTGCTTGAGCACTCCAGCGGGGCTCCTTCGCGCGGTGCTCGTGGATGACGAGCCGCTCGCGCTGCGTCGCCTTCAGCGCATGCTGGAGGAGACGGGCCGAGTGAATGTGGTGGCTTCCTACACCGACCCCGTGGAGGCGCTGAGCGCGCTGCGCGCCGTGCCTCCGGACGCGCTGTTCATCGACGTGTCGATGCCGGAGATGAACGGCTTCGAGTTGGTGAAGGCGCTGCCGCACCCTCCGCTCGTGGTGTTCACCACGGCGTTCGACGCGTACGCGCTCCAGGCGTTCGAGGTGGACTCCGTGGACTATCTGCTCAAGCCCGTGAGCGCGCGCGGCCTGGAGCGAGCCCTGGACAAGCTGGCGCGGATGCATTCGGGGCTCGTGCAAGAGCAGCGGCGAGCCCTGGAGTCAGCGCCCGCGTCCCCTTCACCCCTGACGCGGCTGACTTCGAGGACGGGCACGCGAACCCACGTGGTGGACCTCGACGAAGTGACACACCTGTACTCGGAAGACCGGCTCGTCTGCGCGGTGCGGGCGGGGCACAGCTATGTGGTGGACCTGGCGCTCGCGGAGCTGGAGCGCCGCCTGGACCCGGCGCGCTGGCTGCGCATCCACCGGGCCACGCTCGTGCGCCTCGAGGAGGTCGCGGAGGTGCTGGGCGGATACGGCAACGCACGCGTGCGCCTGAAGGATGGGACGACGCTCGCCGTCGCGCGTGACCGCTTGAGCGAACTCCGCGAGCGCCTGGGCGGTATGGCCAGCGGACGAGGATCCGCGGCCCGTCGCACGGAGTGACGGGTCCACCCGTCTCATCCTTCGCGCGGTGAATCCTGCTCAAACCCTCACGGACTGGAGCGCGGTATCGGCGCGCGCTTGACTTCACCGTCCCGCGGGGATTCTGGAATCGAAGCACGCCCGGAAATGTCAGACCGATACGATATCCATCTCCCTGCGCGGCGCCATTCCGGGCGTCGCCGAAAGGGCTTCCTTCACAATGAATATGTCATTGATTCCCCTCGGGCTGTTGGTCGGGATGACGGGGGTCGGCTGCGCGGGGCTCGACGAGACCGAGGCTGTGGGCTCCTCCGTGTCGACGGATGGGACCTCACAGACCACTCAAAGCCTGCTCACCCAAGTCACCGGCACCAGTCCGGTCAATTTCATCGCCACGTCTGGCAATGAGACAAAGCCATACAATCAGTCCACCACGTCGGTGGTGGCATACACGCGGGATTCAACCACCGGGGCGTTCACGGCCTATCCAGGCACCGGCGCCGCGGACGGCACCATCTCCGTGCCGAACGTCCCTTCCGGCCGCATCTACCTGAAGCTGGGCTCGCGCTACCTGGTGAGCACCGACCGCTCGTTCGACCTGGGCTCCACGGAGTGGGGCCGCGATGGCACCTTCGTCTCGCTGCCCACTCCCGTGACGGTGTCCGCCACCGGCATGTCTCCCTGGCAGTCGGGGGACTTCCTGGACATGTATTCGTTGAACCCGGGCGCGTTCGGCTACGTCGACAACAACGCCACGGGGCGACCCCTGACAGGCGCCACGTCGCTCTCCGGGCTGAGCTTCGATTACGCCAACATGCTCAACCCGGTGCTGCTCGACAGCAGCCTCGGGGATGTGTTCTCGCTGGCGCAGATGCGGTGGCAGACGAGCGCGAATGGCGTGCCCTACCGCGCGATGCACAAGGTGCTCAACGCGAGCGTGACGCAGGTGGCGGGCCAGCCCGTCTCCGTCAGCGGGACCTTCACCCAGCCCGTCGCGACCGGGACGTTTGGTGTGGACTGGAGGCGCTCGGCTTTCGAGGCCCTTCGCACCCAGGTGAACCCGGACGCGGTCAGCACGTTCAATGAAATCTGGATGTCCGCGCGGCCGGCCGCGCTGGGTTCGGCGCTGGCGTCCATCAGCGGGCCGCCACTGCTCGTGAAGCTCAATCCGGATGCGCTGCGGACCGACATCGTCACGGGGAGCATGACGTACAACAACCCGCTCCCGGCGACGTGGCAGAAGGTGGCGCTCGCCTCCGCGGGCTTCACGAAGAGCTACGCGCTGGGAACCGCGGCGCCTTACGTCATGGGCGTGGACATCCGCGTGGATCAGGAGGCGAGCGCCTTCACCGCGGCGCCCGTGGAGCCCCTCATCGGGCCGGTGCAGTCGCCCCAGGTGAACACGCGCGGAGCGTTCCAGAATCTCACGGGCGTGGGGACCGATGCTTCGCTGCGCTGGTCGAAGCCGCTGATCGGCACGGCCACGAACTACGTGGTGAACATCTACCGGCTCGGCGCGGACAACGGTGCCACCACCGTGACGCGCGTGGCGACGCTGCACACGGATCTCCAGAGCGTGTACCTGCCCCCGGACGTGCTGCAGGCGGGCCAGACGTACTTCGCGGAAATCCAGAGCTGGTACCAGCCCGGATCCAACCTCGCAACGAGCCCGTTCAAGCGCGCGCTGCCTCGAGCCCGCGCCAGCGTGCTCACCGGAACGTTTAGCCCGTAGGCGTTGAAGACCTGGGAAGGGAGGGAGTCCGCGCCCTCCCTTCCTCATGAGCCGCATCGCTTCAGTGAAGCTCGAGTTTGAAGGTCGCCCACCACCGCCGCGCGGATGAGTGGGCGCACCCTCACCTGCTCACACGAGCGGGTGTCCGCCGTCCACGTGCAGCACCGAGCCGGTGGTGAAGCCGTTCTCCATGAGGAACAGCACCCCGTGCGCCACGTCCCCCGGCGTCCCCACCCGGCCCACGGGCAGGCGCCGCGCCATGGCGTCGAACCGCTCGGCCTTCGCGTCACCCGCGAGCCGGTCCCAGATGGGCGTGTCCACCCAGCCCGGCGACACCAGGTTGACGCGCAGGGGCGCCAGCTCCACCGCCAGCGCTCGGGCGAGCCCCTCCAGCGCGCCGTTCACCGCCGCCACCAGCGCGCCCCTCGGCGCGGGCCGCTGCGCCGCGATGCCGCCCGTCAACGTGAACGAGCCACCCACCTCCATCCGCCCCGCCGCGTGCTTGGCCAACAGCAGCGACGACGTGAACTTCGAGTCGATGAAGCTCCGCGCGCCCGCGAGGTCCAGCTCGCGCACCGGCTGGTAAGCTCGCGTCACGTCCGCCGCAGTGGTGACCAGGTGCCGGAAGGAGCCCACCCGGGCGAAGAGGCGCTCCACGTCCTCCTCCCGCGTGATGTCCGCCTCGCATGCTTGAATGCCCTTCGCCTCGCCGCCCAGCTCCGCCACCACCGCGTCCAGCTTCGCCCGCGAGCGCCCCACGATGACCGCCTGCATGCCCCGGCGCAGCACCTCCCGCGCCACCCCGAGCCCGATGCCTGAACCGCCTCCCACGATGACCACTTTCATGTGCTGCCTCCCGCCTGGGGCCTCGCGCTGACTCCTTGGCGCGGGCCTGATAGATGCGGGCACCGTTCCATGGCGCGCGTGTGCGTCGGAAACGGGAAGTTCCGTTCACCCCCATCGGCGTTTCCGAAGGAAGGGTCGTGAAGCTCAGACAGTTGGAGACGTTTCGCACCGTCGCTCGCACGCTCAACTTCCGCCGCGCGGCCGAGCAACTCCACTACGCCCAGTCCAGCATCACCGAGCAGATTCAAGGACTGGAGTCCGACCTGGACGTGGCCCTGTTCGACCGGACCGGCCGCGTGCTGCGCCTCACCGAGGCCGGCGCCCGCCTGCTGTCCTACGCGGACCAGATGCTCGCGCTCGCCGAGGAGGCCCGCACCGCGCTGCAGGAGCACGACTCCGAACTCTCGGGGACGCTCACCGTCTGGGCCCCGGAGACGCTCTGCGCGCGGCGCCTGCCTGGGCTGCTCACCGCCTTCCACGCCCACCACCCTCGCGTCCGCCTGGTGGTGAGCCCCAAGGGCCGCGCCGAGGTCCTCCAGGGCCTGCGCGGCCAGGAGATCGACCTGGGCATCTTCCTGGGCGAGGTGCCCGCGGGCATCGCGGTCCACTGCGAGCAGCTCGCCACCGAGCCCCTGTGCCTCGTCGCCCCGCCCGGCCACGCGCTCACCCAGCGCGACCGCGTCCTCGCGGACGACCTGCGCCCCTGGCCCTTCATCTCCACGGAGCTGGGCTGCGCCTACCGCGACCTCTTCGAGCGCGCCTGGGCCGAGGCCGAGGGCAAGCCGTCCGTCGTCGCGGAGGTGGGCAGCATCACCGCCGTCGCGCGCTGCGTGGCCTCGGGCATGGGGCTGGCCGTGCTCCCTCACGTGGCCGTGAGCGACGAGGTGTCCCGCGGCGAGCTGGTGCCCCTGCCCTGGCCGTCGCTGACGGACGCGGGCATCTGGTTCGCGTGGAGCGGACGGCGCCTGTCCCCCGCCGCCGCCGCGTTCCTGCGCACCGTCCGAGAGGAGCCCTGGGGCCACGCCGCCTGAGCGCGCGGCCTCAGTCCCGCCGGCCCAGCGTGCGGTCCAGGTTGTACGCGGCGCTGATGAGCGACAGGTGCGTCAGCGCCTGCGGGAAGTTGCCGAGCGCCTCACCGGACGGCCCCGTCTGCTCGGCGTACAGCCCCACGTGGTTGGCATAGCCCAGCATCCGCTCGAACGTGAGCCGCGCCTCCTCCAGCAGGTCCGGCCGCGCCACGCTCGCGCGCGTCATCGCCTCCACCAGCCAGAAGCTACAGAGGTTGAAGGTGCCCTCGCGGCCCGCAATCCCATCCAACGTCGCGTCCACGTCGTAGCGGTACACCAGCCCGTCCGAGACCAGGCCGCCCTCGGACGGCGGGCGCCGCATGGCATCCACCGTGGAGATCATCCGCGGATCCACCGGCGACGAGAAGAACACGAGCGGCATGAGCAGGTTCGCCGCGTCCAGTGAGTCCCGGCCATAGGCCTGGATGAAGGCCTGCCGGCTCGAACTCCAGCCGTTGGCCATGATGTCCTCGAAGATGGCGTCGCGAACGGCCAGCCAGCGCGGCCGAGGCGCGGGGAAGCTGCGCTTGTCCGCCAGACGGATGGCCCGGTCCACCGCCACCCAACACATCAGCTTCGAGTACACGAAGTGCCGCCGCCCGCCGCGCACCTCCCAGATGCCCTCGTCTGGCTGCTGCCAGTGGTCGCACACCCAATCCACCAGCCGCCGCAGGTGCCTCCAGAAGTCATACGAGATGGGCGCGGCGTACTTGTTGGAGAGGTACACCGAGTCCATCAGCTCGCCGTAGATGTCGAGCTGGAGCTGGTCCGCCGCCGCGTTGCCGATGCGCACGGGCTGCGCGCCGCCGTAGCCGCACAGGTGCGACAGCTCCTCCTCGTCGGGCACCTGGCTGCCATTCACGGCGAACATCAGAGGGAGCGGCCCGTCCCCGTGCTCCGCGCAGCGAGACTCCACCCAGTGCATGAAGGCGGCGGCCTCCTGCCGGAAGCCGATGCGAATGAACGCGTAGATGGTGAAGGCCGCGTCGCGCAGCCAGCAGAAGCGATAGTCCCAGTTGCGCGTGCCGCCGGGGAACTCGGGGAGGCTGCACGTGGGCGCGGCGACGATGGCCCCCGAGGGCGCGTAGGTCATCAGCTTCAGCGCCAGCGCCGAGCGCTGCACCGTCTCGCGCCAGCGCCCCGTGTACTGACAGCCCGCGAGCCAGTGGCGCCAGTAGAGCACCGTGTCGCGGAAGAGGTGCTCGGAGGACTCGTGGTCATGCACCTGGTGCTCGCAGGACGCGGACGCGCCCTCGCGCAAGGTGAAGACCGCGGACTGGTTCGCCTGCAAGGCGAAGCGCGACACCAGCCCGTTGCCCTCGCGCGCCATGGGCATGGAGCCCGTGAGCGTCATCCGCAGCGAGTCCGTCACGAAGGTGGCGCCGCCGGGGATGAGCTGCGTCTGGTGCGGCGTGCGGCCGTAGTTGAACGCGGGGAAGCACTCCATCACGAAGGACATCTCGCCGCGCACCACGCGCACGCGACGGAGCACCACGCGGCCCTCCTCCTCCGCGCTGCGGCCCATGGGCATGAAGTCGATGATCTCCGCCACGCCGTCCGGCGAGTAGAAGCGGGTCACCAGCACGTTCGTGTCGGGCCAGTAGAACTGCTTGTTGTGCACGCCGTTCGGCTCGGGGGCGATGCGCCAATGGCCACCCTTCTCCGGGTCCAACAGCGCCGCGAAGAGGCTGGGACTGTCGAAGTGGGGGAAGCACAACCAGTCGATGGTGCCCTCGGTCCCCACCAGGGCCACCGTCCGCAGGTCTCCGATGACGCCGTGATTCTCGATGGGCACCGACTTGCGTGCCCGCGCTCCATCCGTGGGGCTCACCGCGCGGCCTCCTGAAAGGAGATGACGTGCTTGATGCCGCCCAGCCGTCCCTCCACCACCTGGGAGAATGCTTCCGGTGGATGGCGCGCGGTGATGAGCCGCTCCAGCCCGCCTGGCCACCGGGCGCGGAAGCGCTCCAGGTTCTCCAGCGCGCGCGTGAAGTCCTCGCTGCCGGCGTTCACCGTGCCCAGCACCACCTGGTTCCACAGCACGAGCTGACGCAGCACCTCCTCGCCCGCCAGGTGCAGGTGCTCCTTGCGGCCGGGCACGCCCGTGAGGATGAGCACGCCGTTGGGGCCCAGCGCGCGCAGCGTGTCGAAGGCCACGGTGCTCGAGCCCGTGGCCTCGTAGATGACGTCCACGGGCCCCGCCTTCGCCTTGAGCTCCTCCACCGTGACGCGCTGGGAGGAGAGGTACGGTGCGCCCATCGCCTCGGCGGCCGCGGCCTTCACGTTGGGCGGCGGGCTGCGCGAGTACACCGTGGTCGCGTAGCCCAGGCTCATCAGCGCCATCGCGCCGAGCTGCCCCACGGGCCCCGCCCCCAGCACCACCGCGTTCCCAGGCGTCTGCTTGAAGGGCAGCCGAGCCTGGATGCGCGCCGTCTCGCGCAGGGCCTTCTCCGCGATGGTGAGCGGCTCGGTGAGCACCGCCACGCCGCGCAGCGAGTCCTCGGCGCGGTGCAGGTACATCATGTCCTCGACGAAGAACTCGGCGCAGAAGCCGTGCGCGCCCTGGATGCCGCGCTCGGTGTAGTCGCCGGTGACGCAGAAGTCCGGATGCTCGTAGCGACACGCGGGGCAGTGCGCGTGCGGACACGGCCGACGCACCCGAGGCACCACCAGGTCTCCGGGGCGGAAGTCGCGCACGTGCGCGCCCACCTCCACCACCTGTCCCAGGCACTCATGTCCGAGCACGAGGTGGCTCTCGCCCGGGGGCGGCGCGCCGTGCAGCCCTTGGAGGATGTCCTTGTCCGTGCCGCACACGCCCACCTCCAGCGTGCGCACGCGGACCTCGGTGGGAGAGTGGAGCCGAGGCTCCGGAGCATCGATGACGCGAACCTCGCGCGAGGGGTAGGCGATGGCGACGGCCTTCATCCATGGACTCCGGGCAGGGGAGTGGAAAGGCCCAGTCGATGCCCGAAGCTCCGAGCGCATGCACCGCCCCCACGGGCCGAGGGCCCGGTGGTGAACACGCTCACGCGCGCGGGTGCCCAGGGGTCAACGCCAAAAGCGCTGCCGTCGCCGCGCGCTCGGGTCTATAGACAGGCCCGTGAGTCCCTCGGTCCCCTCCCGCTCCGCGTCGTTCACGCCCTCGCGACCCAGCCGCGCCACGGCCATTGGCGCGGGGGCCTTCCTGCTGCTCGCCCTGCCCTTCCTGGTGCTGGGCCTGTGGTTGCTGGATGGGAAGTCTCGCGTGGAGCTTCACTGCGAGCCCTCGGGCGGACCGTGCGTCCTGTCTCGCTCCGGCTGGCTCACCCGCGAGGAGGTGGGGCGCTATCCCCGCGCGGAAATCCAAGGCGTGAAGCTGGACCGGACGCGCAGCGCTCGCCGCGCCCGTCAGCCCATCTTCCGCCCCGCGCTGGAGACGACCTCCGGGCCCCAGCCCCTGGCCACGCAGTGGCTGGAGGATGAGGCCGAGGCGCTGCGGTTCGTGGACGCGGCGCGCGCGTACCTCGCCTCCCCCACGCCCTCGGCCGAGGGCATCGTGCGCGATGACCGGCGCCCCAACCTGCGCGTGGGCGGGGCCTTCACGGGCGTGGGCCTGGTGCTGCTGGGCATCTGTGGTGGGTTGCTCGCCCGCACCCGCGCCCATCGGCGCGCGGAGGCCCGGGCGCCTTGAGCCTGGGGTGGACCGCGACGCGCGCCACGTCCCCGTGCTACCCCGTGGCCATGTCCGCTCCCCACCCCGCCCGTCCGACTCCCGCCGCGGCGCCCGACTCCGAGACGCGCGCCGCCGACTCTGAGCCGCGCGCCGCCGACTCCGAGACGCGCGCCGCCGACTCCGAGCCGCGCGCCGCCGCGTTCACCTGGCGCTCGGAGAGCGAGGAGCCCGCGCCCACCCGACTGGCCCCGGTGGATGACCGCCTGCGCGCGGACACGGCGCTCAAGCGGGTGCGGCGCGGCGAGTTCCTGCTGTACCAGGGGGACTTCCACAACGCCCGGCAGCTCCTCGGCGCGCTGGGGCGCCGCCTCCCGCAGCCGCCTCCCACGCGCACCCCCCTGGAGGCCTTCCGCGCGGAGCGGCGCGCGCGTCAGCTCGAACACGACACGCTCTCCCGCATCGTCGTCGCGCTCGACCGCGACTACCGCCTCGCCCTCGCTCGCGCGCCGGACGTGGCGAGCGCCTGCCATCAGGTCTGGGGCGAGCCCGAGGCGGACACCACCGTCGTCCCCCTCAAGCAGCTCTTGGGCATGCTCGGCGCGGCGGAGTGGCGCCGCAAGGGATTGGCCGTGCCGGGGCTCTCCGGGCTGCTGCACCCGCACTACGGCGTCTACCTGCCCACGCGCACCGACTACGTGGAGCTGCTGCTCGCGCTGCCCGCCCCGAAGGGACTGCGCGTGTTCGACGTGGGCACCGGCACGGGCGTGCTCTCGCTCCTGCTCCTCCAGCGCGGCGCGGCCTCCGCCGTGGCCACCGACTGCGACAGCCGCGCGGTGGCCTGCGCCCGCGAGAACGCGGAGCGCCTGGGGTTCGCCTCCCGCTTCCAGGTGACCCAGGCCGACCTCTTCCCTCCCGGTCAGGCGGACCGGGTGGTGTGCAATCCTCCGTGGATCCCCGAGCCGCCCAAGAACCGGGTGGACCGCGCCGTCTTCGACGAGGACAGCCAGTTCCTCCGGCGCTTCCTGGAGGGGCTCCCGGATGCGCTCGCGCCCGGCGGCGAGGGGCTGCTCCTCCTGTCGGACCTCGCCGTGCTGCTCGGCCTGCGCCCATCCGGCTGGCTGGCCGAGGAGTTCGCCCGATGCGGGCTGGTGGTGAAGGCGAGCCACTCCACCCCGGCGCGCCACGGCAAGGCGAAGGACCGCGAGGACCCGCTGCACGCCGCGCGCTCGCGCGAGGTCACCACGCTCTACCGGCTGGTGCCCGACCCAGCGCGATGCCGCCCGCCCGCCTGACCGCCCCCGCGTGACAGCGCGGCGGGGCGTGCCCAGCTTGAACCCGATGGTCCGCGCCCTGCTCGCCCGCTGGAGGAAATGGCGGAGTTCGCTGCGTCTGCTCCAGCCGGCGCACGTGGACCCCGGTCGCGCCAAGATTTCCATTGCCCAGCTCGGTCATCGCTACGCCAACAAGGTGGTGGCGCTCCACGACGTGAACCTCAACGTCCGGACCGGCGAGTTCGTCTGCCTGCTCGGCCCCTCGGGCTGCGGCAAGTCCACGCTGCTCTTCGCGCTGGCGGGCCACGTGGAGCCCACCGGCGGCACCGTCTCCATCGACGGCCAGCGCATCCACGGCCCCGGGCCGGACCGCCTGCTCATGTTCCAGGAGGCGGCGCTGTTCCCGTGGCTCACCGTGCGCGGCAACATCACCTTCGCCCTGGCCGCGCGAGGCATCCCGCGCGAGGAGCGCCGCACCCGCGCCGACACCTTCATCCGCCGCGTGCAGCTCACCGGCTTCGAGGACTCGCTGCCGCACCAGCTCTCCGGCGGCATGAAGATGCGCGCCAGCCTGGCCCGCGCGCTCGCGGTGGATCCGGCTGTTCTCCTCATGGACGAGCCCTTCGGCTCGCTGGACGCCCAGACGCGCGTGCACATGCAGGAGCTGCTGCAGTCCATCTGGATGCGCACCGGGAAGACGGTCGTCTTCGTCACGCACGACGTGCAGGAGGCGCTGATGCTGGGCACGCGCGTGGTGCTGATGGCGCCTCGGCCAGGGCGCGTGGTGCGCGACCTGGAGGTGCACCTGCCCATGCCTCGCTCGCTGGAGGACGCCCGGCTGACGGAGATGGCGCGGCACATCCGCCGGCTCCTGCGCCACTTCGAGGTCCCCGACGCGGAACTCCCCTCACCCCCGCCCCGCCGCGCCTTGCCCGCGCGCGGGCTGCTGCGTCCCAG
Organism: Myxococcaceae bacterium JPH2; assembly: GCA_016458225.1. NCBI lineage: Bacteria > Pseudomonadati > Myxococcota > Myxococcia > Myxococcales > Myxococcaceae > Myxococcaceae bacterium JPH2. The sequence continues at coordinate 840,562 of JAEMGR010000003.1, forward strand.
TCCCCTACCGTCAAGGTGAGCGCCATGAAGAAATGGGCACAGAAGCTGGGCATGGTGGCGCTGCTGCTGGCCCTGTGGGAGGGCCTGTCGCGCTCGGGCATCTGGTCGCCCCATCTCTTCCCCGGCCCCATGAAGGTCGCGCAGAGCCTGGTCGCCATGGCCAAGGACGGAAGGCTCGGCTCGGCCACGCTGCGCTCGCTGGGGCGGCTGAGCCGCGCGTATCTCCTGTCCGTGGCCATTGGCATTCCCCTGGGGCTGCTCACCGCGCGGGTGGCCTTCTTCCGCAACGCGGTGAAGCCCGTGGTGATGGGGCTGCAGGCCCTGCCCTCCATCTGCTGGCTGCCGCTGGCGCTCTTGTGGTTCGGCCTGACGGACGCGGCCATCCTCTTCGTCGTGGTGATGGGCAGCGTGCTGAGCATCGCCATCGCCACGGAGGACGCGGTCAACGGGTTGGACCCGCAGCTGTCTCGCGTGGCCAGCACGTTGGGCGTGCGCGGCCCGCGCTTCTACTTCGGCGTGCTGCTGCCCGGCGCGCTGCCCGGCATCGTCACGGGGCTCAAGCTCGGGTGGAGCTTCGCGTGGCGCGCGCTGCTCGCGGGCGAGCTGCTCTTCGTCTCGGGCGGCCTGGGCCAGCTGCTCACCATGGGCCGCGAGCTGATGGACGTGCCGCAGGTGATGGCGGTCATGGTGGCCATCATCGTCATTGGCATCGCCGTGGACCGCGTCCTCTTCCAGACAGTGGAGACGCGGCTGCGGCGGCGCTGGGGCCTCACCGCCACGGTGTGAGCCGCCCAACGCTCCCGCGCCGCGGGCGTTGAAAACAACCCGAGCCCATCGCCACGTTGGGAGCGTATGCGCCTGCCTCGCTCCTCCTCGCGCCCGCTGCTCCTGCTGTGCCTCGCCGTGCTGTCACTCGCGGGCTGCAAGCGCGAGGCATCCAAGTCCAGCGCCGACACACCGCTGCGCCTGGGCTTCTTCCCCAACATCACGCACGGTCAGGCGTTGGTGGGGGACGCGGAGGGCGTCTTCGCCGCGCAGCCCGGCGTGGGTCGGCTGGAGGTGAAGCAGTTCAACGCGGGACCCGCCGCCATGGAGGCCCTGGTGGGCGGCTCGCTGGATGTCTCGTACGTGGGGCCGGGACCCGCCATCAACACGTACCTCAAGGCGGGCAAGGACCTGCGCATCATCGCGGGCGCGGTGAACGGCGGCGCGGTGCTGGTGGTGAAGTCCGTCCGGACGCCCGCCGAGCTGAAGGGCAAGAAGCTGGCGACGCCGCAGCTCGGCAACACCCAGGACATCGCGCTGAGGCACTGGCTGAAGGCCCAGGGGCTGAGCATCGCGGCGGACCAGGGCGGCGACGTGCAGGTGGTGCCCATCAGCAACGCGGACATCCTGGGCCAGTACCTCCAAGGCGCCATCGAGGGCGCGTGGGTGCCGGAGCCCTGGGGCGCGCGCATGCTCGCCGAGGGAGGGGGCCACATCCTCGTGAACGAGAAGGACCTGTGGCCCGAGGGGCGCTTCCCCACCACCGTGCTGGTGACGACGCGCAAGCTGCTGGAGACGCAGCGCCCGCGGCTGCTCGCGCTCGTCCGCGCGCACGTGCAGCTCACCGAGCGCTGGAAGGCGAACCCCACCGCGTTCGCCACCTCCGTCAACGCGGCCTTCGGTCGCATCACCCACAAGCCGCTGACGGGGCCCGTGCTGCAGGATGCCTTCTCACGGCTCCAGCCCAGCCTGGACCCCGTGCCCTCCGCGCTGAAGGAGTCCGCGCGCCACGCCCACGCGTTGGGCTTCATTCCCAGCGACGACATCGCGGGGCTCGTGGACCTGAGCCTGCTCGACGAGGTGCGTGGCGCAACGAAGCCCTGACCTGCTCACTCAGGGCTGTGGCACCTCACCCGCCAGCGAGAGGGCGACGTTGTCCGTCTTGTTCTCCACCTGGTAGGTGGCCACCACCTCCTGTCCCTTGTCCGGCTGCTTCTTCATCTGCAGCGCGCTCAGGTCCAAGGGCACCACCACGCCCTCGCGGTCCACGTAGAGCGTCTGGCCATGCTGGTCCACCACGCGCCCGGAGATGCGCTTCATGCGCGCCTCGTCCGGATGGATGGGGCGCGAGTGGATCCCCGCGCCGCTGGTGGGCCCGAAGTCCACCTCGGGAATCGCCCCCGCGCGGTTGCTGGGCGCCTCGCCGACGTTGTCACCGCCGGACTCGTTGGCCATTCCGCGCTGCGTGGAGGAGATGGGGTCATGGGCTCCCGCGGCCAAGGGGAGCATCAACAGCGTCAACGAAGGCGCGGCCAGGGCCACCTTGCGCCATCGTCGGGGAGTTCTGCGGGTCGTCATCACACGCTCCGGCGTCAGGGGGGTTCATCACCCCGTCTCACTTCACGCCAAAGCTAGGCCCTGTCCGAAAGCTCAACTCCGTCCAGGCGCTCGTGCGAATCCCGGACGGAAAGCGCGGCACGCGGGTGTTCATCCTGGAAGAGAGAGCGCCCGCGCGCACCGGAACGCAGTAGGGTGGGTGGCGCGAGCCCGGCCACCGCCGACGCATTCCCCGGGCCTCCTCAATTTCGCCGCCCACGCGCGGCATCACGCATCGAGGCCCCCTTTGGACGGACGTACCGAACACCGCATCGCACTATTCCTCGACTTCGAAAACCTCGTCACCAACACCGGCATCAGCGCCAGCAGCTTCGACTTGCAGCCCTCGCTCGATCGATTGCTGGAGAAGGGGAAGGTCGTCTTCCGTCGCGCCTACTGCGACTGGTCCCGCTTCTCCGAGGCCAAGGCGCGGCTGCACGACGTGGGCGTCGAGTTGGTGGACGTGCCGCCCTCCACGCGCGCCGGGAAGAACGGCGCGGACATGCGCCTGGTCATCGACGCGCTGGAGCTGTGCTACGCGCGCGAGCAGATCGACACCTTCGTCATCGCCTCCGGTGACAGCGACTTCTGCCCGCTCGCGTACAAGCTGCGTGAGAACGGCCGCACCGTCATCGGGCTCGCGGTGAAGGAGTCCAGCTCCCGGCTCTTCGTCAGCGCGTGCGACGAGTTCATCTACCTGCGCCCCAAGCAGAGCCGTAGCGACAAGGAGAAGGAGAAAGAGAAGGACAAGGAGAAGGGCGGAGGCCGGCACGCCGAGGAGCGTGGCGAGAAGGGCAAGCGCGGCCGGCACGGCCACGAGGCCAAGGGCAACGGCAAGGCCGAGGCCGCACCGGCCAGCCCGAGCCGCTCGAAGTCCGAGGTGCCCGCCATCGCTCGCGAGGTGGTGCAGAGCCTGCTGGCCCGCGCGACGGGCTCGCTCAATCCCTCGCTCATCAAGGAAGCCATCGTCCGCAAGGAGCCGGACTTCGACGAGCGCGACCACGGCTTCTCCACCTTCACCCGCATGCTGGCCGCCATGGAGCAGGAGGGCCTGTTGCGCCGCATCCAGCAGGGCCGCCAGTGGTACGTGGTGGGGCCCGACGCGGACGTCGCCCCCGCGCAGCCCAGCAAGGGCCGAGGCGCCCCCGCGCGCGCCGTGCCGCAGGACGAGCCCGACGACGAGCTGGAGTCCTATCCGGATCCCGACGACGAGGGCCTGTAGCCTCCTCCCGACGACGAGGGCACCCGGCCCTCGTCAGCCAGCGCGCGGGGTGGTGGACTCGAACAGGTGCTCGAGGAACTCGGGCAGCAGGCGCGCGGACATCACCCACAGCTTACCCTCGCCCAGGTCCGCGAGCGCCGCGCGCTCCACGTACTCCACGCACTCGGCTTCCACGTAGTGGACGAACACCTTGCGGTTGCGCGCGCGGTACCAGTCCGCCGCGCGCGCCAGCAGGGCGAGCAGCGCGTCCTGCACCTCGGGCCGCGCGTCGTCCTCCAGGGACACCAGCCGCACGCCGTCCAGCACGTTGAAGAGGTTGAGCCCGGGCTGCGCCGTCTCCACCACGGCCAGCGCCACGGCCCTGCCTCCGTGCCGCGCCACCAGCAGCTCCCGCTCGCGCCCCAGGCCCGCGCTGTCCCAGTCCCGCCGCGTCGCCTCCAGGTCGAAGCGCTCCGGCACCAGGTCCAGGGCCTCGCGGTACGCCTCGGGCCGCGTGCTGGCCACGTGCGCGAAGAAGCGCGCGCGCTCGTCCTCGGTGGGTGTGCCCACGTCGATTCCCACCGGCACGACCCAGGCCGCGTTCACCTCGGCCTCCATCAGCCGGAAGGGCACCAGGCACGTCTGGCCCGTCTGCTGGTACCACGTGGCGAACTCGAACTTCGTGTAGCGCACCCAGCGCACGTTCGCTTCGCAGAAGGCGAAGAACCACTTCACCTCCGGGTCCACCTGCGTGGGCTCATAGCCGCGCAGGTAGATGTCGCGCAGCGCCTCTCGGGCGGTGGTGCGCAGCCCCGCGGGGGGATGCCGCGCGAGCTGGTGCGCCATCCAGCTCCCCGCGTAGGGCTTCATCACGGAGAGCGTCGCCTCGGCCACGCCCGCCTCCGCGGGCCGCACCACGCGGTAGCCCAGGTCGGGCCGCTCGGCGAGCTTGTCCTGCGTCTCGCTGAACTTCTCGCGCAGCCCCACGAAGTCCGAGGGCTGTTTGCCCGGCAGCCGGAAGTAGCCCGAGTGCTCGAACAGCTTCCACGTGGCGGAGTTCCAGTCCCCCGCCGCCTCCGTGCTCGGGTGCATCTGGACTTCCACCAGCGCCCGCCACGCCCGCGCGCCCTCGGTGTCCAAGGGCCGCACGGACAGGCCGCATCGCCGGCCGGACGCCATGCTGGAGATGTTGCGCACCTCCGCGCGCAGCCGCACCGGCGCGCGACCATCCAGCGACACCTCCACCACCGGCAGCTTCAGCCCCGGGTACATCAAGTCCTCGCCCGGCTCGGTCAGGAAGGACAGGCCCTCATACGAGACATCCAGGAGCGCGCGCCGCACGTGCACCTGCGGCCAGAGCGGATGGTCGAAGCCGAGCACGCAGGTGGGACTGGCCAGCGTGCGCCTCAGCCAGCGGTGCCGAAAGCGCACCACTTCCTTGGGCGTGGGCATCACCACCAGCCCGCTCTCCTCGCGCCACTCGCGCACCGTCAGGTGCACCACGCTGCTATAGCCAAACACCTCCAGCGAGAAGGGCCGGCGCGGAACCTCGCCGTGGAAGCGCCAGATGAGCTTCCCGTCCAGCGCGTCGAACGCGGCCGCGGTGATGTCCACGCGGTGGCCGTCCTCCGTGCGCGCCACGCCGCGCGCCTGCCGCGACGCCAGCGCCTCACAGATGCGCGCCACGCGATCCGCCCGGTCGATCCGCTCGCGCCACACCGGCCGCGTCTCGGGCGTCAGCAACAGCCCGTGGTCCCGCAGCGACTCCAGCACCCCCACGATGCGCCGCCCCGCATCCAGCGGGGGTGCCACGAAGCGCAGGCTCACCTCCGGCCGCGCGTCGTGCACGCCCATCACCTCCGCCTCCAGCAGCGTGGCCCAGCGCTCGCCATGGCCCACCACCACGGAGGCCGGCTGTCCCGGACGTGGCACTGCTCGGGACTCGAGTCGGAGCGTCAGGTGCTCCAGTGAGAGCTGCACCAGACGCCCGGGCGAGTCCCCCCCGCCGAACGACGCCACTGCGTTGAGTTCCGTCCCGACCCGGTAACCGAGGAGGGATTCGCGGCTGGGCATCCCGTCCAACGTGTCGACGTGCATGGGGGCTCCGTGGGGTGCGAGGTGACTCTTAAGACTTCATGGCGGAAGGATTCTTTTCCCCGGTTTCAGGCACTCCAGGGAACACAAGTTCACACAGAGTGGACACGATTCACCACGACTGCATTGAGACCTGCGTACATGCGTCTTTCCGCTACGTTTCGAGTGTCACGGATTGGCCGCTTGGCCCCTCGGACTTCCTACTCATGGACAGCCGAGTTCCAGAAACGTCACAGAGTCGCTCCCCTTCCACCTCGGGTCTCCGCCCACCCGCCCACGCCCCCACCCGCGACGCGATGCGCGGTGCGCGACACTGAAAGAGGGGTGACGAGCACGGCGAGCGTCCCTCGCTCCGAGCGCCGTTCCCCCAGCGGCGTCCTCTATATAAGGCACGCTCGCGCGCGAGCGCATGGCGCGCGGCGAGGCGCGTACCGCGTCCACGGGGAACAGTTTTCCCGTCCCGAGGACGGGTTCTTTGTGTCTGGCAGTGAAGACCTGGGAGGGAGGGCAATGCCTACCCACCTGGGACATTGGATGTCCAAACCGCGCCAGCCGTGAAGGGGTGAACACTTCAGGTGGGATGACTCGCTGCGCGCGGCGCGTTATTCCGGGCGCGATGCCGCTCTCCACCCTCTGCCTCCGCTGTGGCCTGTGCTGTGACGGGACCCTCTTCACCACCGTCGCGGTGCGTCCCTCCGAGGTGGAGCCCCTGCGCCAGCGAGGCGTGCCGCTCGTCGAGCGGGCTGACGGCTCGCCGGCCCTCGCGCAGCACTGCGCCGCGCTGGAGGGTCGCCACTGCACCGTCTATGCGGAGCGCCCCGAGAGCTGCCGCCGCTATCGCTGCCACCTGCTGACCGCGCTCGCGGAGGGCGAGGTGTCACTCGACGAGGCGCTCGGCGTGGTGGACCAGGCGCACGCACTCGTGGATGCGGTGGCCCACGCGCTCCCACCTCCCCAGGCGGGCGAGCCCCGCGCGGTGATGCAGCGCGCGCGGCAGGCGGGGCGCGCGGCGGGCACCGCGGCGCTGTCTGCCGAAGCGCAGGAGGCGCGCGATCGCGCGGACGCCTTCCTCGTCCGTCGCTTCCAGGGGCGCTTCGGCCACGGCGGCTGACGTCACTCCGCCAGCGCCAGCTCCACGCGGCCGAGCGGCTCGTCCGTGGACACCACCTTCACCTTCACCGGCATGCCCACGGTGAACGTGCGCGACTTGCCCACCAGGGAGATTTCGCGCGCGTCCGGACGGTAGGGGCCTTGGGGCAGTCCCTCCGCGGGCACCATGCCCTCCACCAACATGCCGTCGAGCTGCACCACCATGCCGAACGGCTTCACGCGCACCACGCGCGCGGGGAACTGCTGGCCCAGGCGGCTCGCCATCCACCGCGCCTCCAGGGCGTGGTGTCTGTCCGTCTCGGCGCGCGCCGCCGCGCGGGCCCGCTGGTTGATGTGCTGCGCGAGCTGCTCCAGCGCGGGGTCCTCGTGCACGAAGTCGCGCCGGCCGTGCAGGTAGCCCTTGATGGTCCGGTGCACCGCGAGGTCCGCGTACCGGCGGATGGGCGACGTGAAGTGCAGGTAGAGCGGCGCCGCGAGCCCGAAGTGCCGCCCCGGCTTCACCGTGTAGTACGAGTACCCCAGCGAGCGGCGCAGCACCGAGCGCAGCGCGGCCTCCGCCTGGGAGCCGGCGATCTGTCGGTCGAACGCGGCCAGGGCCAGGGGCGTCAGCTCCGCGCCGAACCCCGCCGCGAAGCCCGAGTGCAGCGCGAAGGCGTTGAGGTCACTCACCCGCTGCGGATCCGGCTGCTCGTGCACGCGGTACACGGTGGGCGAGCCGCGCGTCATGAGCCACACGGCGATGGCCTCGTTCGCCGCCACCATGAAGCGCTCAATCATCCCGTGCGCGGAGGTGGGCGGCTCGTTCTTGAGTCCAGACACCGCGCCCGTGGCCACGTCGAACGTGAAGCGCGCCTCCTCGCGCGCCAGCTCCATGCCGCCGCGCGCCGCGCGCGCCACCGCCAGCCGCGCCGCCGCCAGCCGGAACCACGGCATCACGTCGCGCACGGGGGCCATGGGCTCGGACACCTCGCCCGAGTCCAGGAAGGCGGCCACCTCGTCGTAGTTCAGCCGCGCCCAGGAGCGGATGAGGCTCTCGTACACGTCCGCCGCGGTGACGCGGCCATCCGGGTCGATGCGCAGCTCCACCGTGAGGCAGCGCCGCTCCTCATGAGGCACCAGGCTCAGCCAGTGCGCGGACAGCGTCTCGGGCAGCATCGGCAGGACGCGGCCCGCCAGGTACACGCTGGTGGCGCGCGCTCGCGCCTCGGCGTCCAGCGCCGAGCCCTCCTTCACGTACTCGCTCACGTCCGCGATGGACACCAGCAGGCGCAGCGCCCCATCCGGCCCGGCGGGCAACACGGAGATGGCATCGTCGATGTCGCGCGTGGACGGCGCATCCACCGTGACGGTGGGGATGGCGCGCAGGTCGCGGCGCGCGCCCAGGGCATGGGGCTGCGTGTGCGCGCTCTTGGCCTCGTCCTCGGCCGCGGAGGAGAAGTCGCGGCGCAGGCCGTGCCGGACGATGACGCGCTCCAGCGAGCGGTCCTCACCGGGCGCGACCTTGTAGCGCAGCGTCACCTTGCCCTCGGCGATGTGCGCCACCACCGCGTCGCCGGACTGCACCTCCGCGCCTTCGGTCTCCAGGAGCCAATCCGAGTTGGCCACCTCGCGGTCGATGCGCAGGTACGCCGCGCCCTTGCGCAGCACCACCTCGCCATAGACCTCCGTGCGCGTGCGCTCGACGAGCGACAGGCCGCTCGCGGTCCATCGCCCATCCGCGCCCGCGGTCGCCGTGGCGGACACGACATCGCCCGCGAAGAGGACGTTGAGTTCCGGGGGCGGAATGAAGGCGGACAGCACCTCCGTGGAGCCAGGGAGGTTCACGGTGAGGAAGCCGAAGCCGCGGGGGTGCACGTCGACGCGGCCGGTGACAGCGCGCGTGGAACCGGAAGGAATCTCCATGGGCTCCCTTCCTAGCGCAGAACGCGGGCCCTTCGTCACCGCTCCCCTCACTGGAAGCCCGGGGGCCTTCCTTCCGTCGAGGCCTTCAGTTTCGCGTTGGGATTCAGCTCGAAGACGAGCCCGAACTGCCAGAGGTTGACGCGCTCGAGGAACAGGATGTTGTAGGAGTCCTGCCCGTGCACGTAGCGCGCGAAGAGGCCGAAGCCCGCGCCCCAGCGAGGGTTCGCGGCCACCTCCAACGCCAGCGTGGCGCGCTGCCGAGGTGTCTCTCCGTATGGGCAGGAGAGCAGGGCCTCCGCGCGGAAGCGGTGCTGGTGCCACAAGCGCTCGCCCACCCACGACAGACCCCAGTGCCCGTTGCCATAGACGGCGCGCTGCTCACCGGAGATGCCACCCGGACCCACGGCGGCATTGAACTCCCAATAGGCACGGCCCCCCATGAGCCAGGCGTTGTCCAGGTTCGGCGACACGTCCATGGCCAGCAGCGCCCACAGCTCCAAGCGCAGGAGGTTGGTGGAGAAGCTGCCGGTGAGTTCGTTGAGCGGGAGCTGCCCCTCCGTGGGCGAGCAGTTCGGGTCCGTCCCCGTCTGGTTGCCGTAGAAGCAGCCATCCTGCCCATTGGAGTAGTGGCCGATGATGACGTGGCCCGCGAGCGCCAGACCTCGCGTGGGCGCGCGCTCGTCCGAGGCGCCGGGCAGCAGCCGCAGGTGCGCCACCTGGAAGGTGATTTTGGGGAGGAAGGACGGCGGGATGACGGGGCTGCTGTCCGTGTTCAGCATCCGCAGCCGGATGGCGGGGGTGAGCACGAGGGACAGGAAGTACTCACCGCCCTTGCCGTGGAAGTCGCCGAGGTGGAGCTGGGGCAGGTAGAGGTTGGGCGCGATCTGCGACTCGAACAGCAGGGGCGTGGGCGAGTCGGGATCTCCCGCGCGGTGAATCTTGCTGGGCGAGACGAAGAGGTAGCTGCGGTCCATGAAGAGGGTCGCGGGCGCGTCGTATTCCACCTCCCACCCCGAGCCCCACGCCGGGCTCGCGCCGCTGATGACGAGCCCAAGCCCGAGGGCGTAGGCGCACGCGCGCCATGTCTTGCTTTGACTCAGAGGCCCCATCGGGTCCCCGTATAGACCGCGGTCTGGCGGGGCTCTGGGTGAACGGTGCGTGCCCGTTCGAAACTGAGAACCCTCCGTGAATTCGCTCACACCCTGGCGTCGGAGGACACGGTTCACTGGCGGGCAGATGTCTCCATCAGGCTCGACAGTGCGCGAGGCCGCGTGATGGCTTGCGCGCATGAGCAATCCATCGCGACAGGTCGACCTCGTGCTTCGAGGCTCCCTGGAGGATGTGGCGCAGGCCGAGGACGCCGTGCGAGATCTCTGCGAGGACTCGGGCTACGGCAGACATTCCTTTGGGATGTGTCTGGCCGTCAGCGAGTGCGTCATCAATGCCATCCGCCACGGCAATGCCTTTGACCCGGGCAAGCAGGTCCGGCTGAGCATGACCCTGGCGGGCTCACGGCTGACGGTGTGCGTGGCCGATGAGGGCAAGGGCTTCTCGCCCGAGTCCTTGGCGGATCCACTCGTCACGGGAAGCACCTTTCAGGATGCGGGGCGAGGCGTCCTCCTCATGAAGACGCTGATGGACGATGTCGCCTTCGCGTTTCGGAGCGGCGCGGGCTTCGAGGTCCAGATGTACAAGGACCTCGCGCCGTAGCCCTCACGTGCGGGTGATGGACACGCCGCCGTCCACCAGCATCGCCGTGCCCGTCACGAAGGACGCCTCGTCGGAGAGCAGGAACAGCGCCGAGCGGGCCAGCTCCTCGGGCGTCCCCACGCGCTTCAGGGCGTGCAGTCCGGTGACGAACTGCTTGGCTTCCGCCGTGGCGTTCACCGCTTGGAACATGGGCGTCTCCACCGCGCCCGGAAGCAGCGCGTTCACGCGGATGCCCCGAGGCCCGTACTCCGCCGCCAGCGCCTGCGTCAGGCCCACCAGCCCCGACTTGCTCGCGGCGTAGGCCGCCGTGCCCGGGAAGGCGAACGTGTAGCCGACGAAGGTGGAGGTGAAGAGGATGGACCCCGAGCCCTGCTTCAGCATGGGCCCGAGTTGATGCTTGGCGCCCAGGAACGCGGAGGTGAGGTTCACCGCCAGCGCCTCGTTGAAGCCCTGCTCGGACACGTCCGTGCTCGGCCCGCCCTCGCCGATGATGCCGGCGTTGTTGAAGGCGACATCCAACTTCCCGAACCGCTCCACCGCCAGCGCCACCAGCGCGCGGGCGTAGTCCTCCGAGCGGACATCACCGGCCAGGGCGACCGCCTCGCCACCCGCCGCGGAGATCTCCTTCACCAGCGCGTCCAGCTCCTCCTTGCGGCGAGCGCCCACCACCAGCTTCGCCCCCTCGGCCGCGAACAGCGTCGCCGCCGCCCGCCCGATGCCCGCGCTCGCGCCCGTGATGATGCCGACCTTCCCATTCAAGCGACCCATGACCGTCTCTCCCGCGATTCGCCTCGGCGAGGTGCCGGGCTGATGGGACAGAGATACGTCTCAGCATTCATGGGAGAAAGGCCCGAAAGATGGTCTACTCATTCAGTTTTCATGAATGATGGAGGAGCCCGTCCGTGGATCGCCTGCGCGCCTTCGAGGTCTTCGCTTCCGTCGTCCAGCGCGGCAGCTTCACCCGGGCAGCGGACGCGCTCGGGACGTCGCCCGCCAACGTCACCCGCTATGTGAACGAGTTGGAGCGACACCTGGGCACGCGGCTGCTGCAACGCACGTCGCGACGGCTGTCGCTGACGGAGAGCGGCAAGGCGCTGTACGAGCGGGCGAGCGCCATCCTGGAAGAGGTGACGGAAGCCGAGGCGCTGGCCTCCGCGAGCACAGTGCAGGTGCGCGGGCGGCTGCGCCTCAACGCGCCGTTGAGCTTCGGCATCCTGCACCTCGCGCCGCTGTGGCCTCGTTTCCTCGCGCGACATCCAGACGTCGAGTTGGACGTGTCGCTGTCGGACCGGGTCGTCGACATGGTCGAGGAGGGGTACGACCTGGCCATCCGCATCTCGCGCGGTGGCGCGGGGAATCACATCGCCCGTCGGCTCGCGGTGTCACACAACCGGGTGTGCGCCGCGCCGGCGTATCTGGCTCGGCACGGGATGCCCCGTCATCCGGACGACCTGACGGCGCATGTCTGTGTTTCCTACAGCCAGTCCTCCATGGCGGAGGAGTGGCCGCTCACGGACAAGGCGGGACAGACTCATGTGGCGCGGGTGCGCAGCGTGATGCAGAGCAACAACGGCGACACCGTGCGGGCCGCGGGGCTGGCCGGGCTGGGGTTGATATGGCAGCCCGACTTCCTGATTGGCGAGGACCTGCGTACCGGAAGACTGCTCCACGTCCTGCCGGAGTACGCATTGCCAGACATCGACATCCTGGCCATCTACCCCACGCGCCGGCACCTCACGGCCAAGGTGCGGTTGATGGTCGACTTCCTCGTCGAGCAGTTCAAGGGCCCCCTGCCCTGGGGCTCCGTCTCCTTGGCGGATTGAGGTGGCCCGTTCGGGTCGCCGCGAGAAGTGCGCTATGTCCAGCGCACCGGAACGCGGTTCGCTCGGAGCACACGCATGCATCAAGTCAGTCTGGGGCCCGTGAAGTTCGCGGATGGCTTCAACTTCTCCTTCCCCACCACCTGCTGCGCCAACTGCGGCACGCGCGAGGCGCTGCGCCAGCAACCCCAAGACACGCGCAAGTCCACGTACCTCCTGGTGGGAGGAACCGAGCTGACCTTCAAGCTGCCCCTGACTGTCTGCGCGGACTGCGAGCCTTCCTTGAAGCGCCGGCCGTTGACCCTGGCGAACAAGATTCTGATTGGGCTCGTCGTCTCGGCGGCGGTCGCGACCGGCATCCTCATCTTCGCGGACTCAGGGAACCTGGAGATGCCCTTCCTCGCGGACAACCTGATTCTCGTTTCGCTGTTCGCGGGAGGAGGGCTGAGCGCGTTGTACTTCCTGCGCCATCGGCCGCAGCCTCGGCAGAGCAGCTATTACCAGCCGGTGTTGATTCAGCAATTGAACCGCCGCTTCCTCGACGGCGCCATCGAGGGCATCGTCTTCGCGTTCACCCATCCGGCCTACCAGGAGGCCTTCGAGCAGCTCAACCGCTCCGCGGTGCAAGCAGGCTTCGTGAAGGCCGTGGCCAGCTCCACGGGGCGCGTCCCCTCCTCCGCGTAACGCGCGAACCTCGGTGGCGGCGCAGCCTTAATGAGCGTATCGCTCGTCGGGCTGCGTCACTGGATCGAATGACACTCCCAGGTTTCCGACCCGTTCGAGCGCGTCCTTGATGTCTTCCGACACGATGAACGCCACCTTGAACTTCTTCAGCCGGAAGACCTGAGCGCCCTCGGTCTTCGCTGGGTCGATTTGCAGTCCGTAGATCCAGTTGTACTCCCCTGGGTACTCAGGGGGGTGCTTGTCCTGCTCATAGTGATGCACCTCGCTGCACCGTGCCTCGTCGATGGCATCAATCACCTTGGTTGCATTGACGACGAAGTACGGTTCAGGCACCCCTTCGATCGTCACCGGGAAGAGCTGCACATCGTCAGGTGCGAGCGTCTTGAAGACCTTCGCAACGGCTTCGCTGACGATGGGCGTTTCTTCAATGACAGAGAACACAAAGGTTCGCTCGGTGCCAGGATGCGAGACCTGGGCCTTGAGTGCTCCTGGGTCAGGAAGAACGCGACCATCGACAAACAGCCAAGGCTCGTCAAAAGCCTCACCAGAACCTCGGGTCGGCGTCACCAGCAGCCACTGGGGCACATCTCCAAGAACCACCGAGTAGAAATCGCGTTCCACCTCAACCCCCTTCCTTCACGATGAAGCTCCGCATGTCAGAGCCTTGAGTCAGAAGCTCATCGGCAATCGTCGCAAGCTCCTTCAGCAGACTGGCCCGGCAGGTTTCCGTCGTTTGGCAGCGTGCAACAGAACGATTGAGGCGCCGAAGCACTTCTTGATGATACAGCTTTGGATGAGGCCCCTCGTGCCCATTGATTCTCACCTTGTTCGCGACATCTTCGAGGCTCATCCCTGCCTTCTTGAAGACGTCCTCGCATCTCGGAGTCCACGGGCCACCCGTCGCACTGGAGACGAGGTTCTTATCCGTGCAGATGTGATGAACGGGCCCCTCCTCATCTCCAGGGATGCGCCCCTCCGAGTACATAGCGAGGGCCGCCACAGCGCCCGGAGCCAACACCACATTCAGCACGCCCGCGGCCGGCATGGCGATGGACGCCACCCCGCCATTCATGGCCGCTCCCAGTTGAAATCCCGCCTCGGCCTGGACTCGAAGCGCAGCCTGGGGGAACCCGGGGAGCCTCGGGCCCTGGGACGCCATCGCGCTCTTGCCACCCAAGGCCGCCATGACGACCAGCACGAGGACTCGCGTCCCGTTCGTCCCCAACACCTTTCCAAACCGATGCCCGATGTCCTGCAACGCGATGACGCTCGTCGCCTTCTCCGCGTCGTCCCACAGGCGCACGAAGCCTCGGCCCATCTCCCAGACCGGCACGATTCCCAGATAGGCCACCAGCGCCGCCGTCAATGCCACCGCGATGACCTTGGTGACTGGCTCGGGCAAGGCCATCGTCAGGAGCACGGTCAACGCGGCTGAGGTCACCATGGCCTTGAGCGCCGTGGGGTTCAGCGCCTTCCCAACCTCCACTTCCACGCTCTCCCACACGGTATCGAGCGCGAAGGATAGCGCCATCAACGTCCGGTCCTTCCGCGAGAACGTCAGCCCCGTCCCACCCACCAGGGTCAAACACTCGTCGCCGTCAGGGCAGATCCGCGAGGACAGCGACTCCGGAGACGCCCCGGCCCCCGAATCCGCGAGTCCCTTCGAGGATGCGAGCAACGTCCGGGAACGCACCCACCCCTGCCGGTCCGCCGCATCGGCTTCGCGGAACGCAACATCCATCCGCAAGTCGAGGATGAGTCGAGTGAGGGCCGACTTGAACTCCTCTTCGCTCACTTCGACTGGATCGACCTCCACGGACTCGTGGACCACCTGCCTGCCGCCTCCAACGTCAACGTGGACGACACGAGCCGTCGCACACGCTTCCATGAAGAGCAATAACGCGACGAGGCCAACCCATCGCATAACTCCCCCCGACACAGCGCAGTCTTCAAGTCATGTTCACAGCCATCCTCTCTCTTGAATCATCCGCCCTCAACATGACGCCTCGACTCACCCGCCGCAGGGTTTGATAGACAACCCTCGGGTGGAGGCCAGCCTCCCGCCGCCGCACCCATTCGAGCGCGGCGGCGGATTGCGTTTCACGCGTCAATCATTGTCAGTCACAGACACGGTGCCGCTCGCGGTACCCAGCGTGTAAGCCGTCCCAGCGGGGATCGTCACCACGACGGTCTCCGTGGACTCCTTCACCGTGTCATCCAGCGGCGTCACCGGTACCGTCACCGTCGCCACGCCCGCGGGCAACGTCAGCGGCGCGCTGATGGCCACGTAGTCCGTGCCCGGCGTGGCCGTCCCCGTCACCGTGAGCGGGATGCTCAAGTCCGTCGAGGGCGCGGGCACCGACGTCACCGTGAACAGGCCGCCGTTCGTCCCCGGCTCGGATGCCGAGCTGTCCGTCACCGAGAGCCGCAGCTCCGGCTTCTCGTCGTCATAGAGATACACGGTGCTCGCCACGGTGGGCGTCAGTTGGTAGGCCGCGTCCGCCACCAGCGTCAGCGTCACCGTCTCGCGACCTTCCACCAGCGCGTCATCCACCGGCTGCACCGTCAGCGTCGCCGATGCAGACCCCGCCGGGATGACCACCGACGTGGGCAGCGCTTGATAGTCGCTCCCCGCCGTCGCCGTGCTGCTGACCGACACGAGGACCGTCAGCGGATCCGTCGTGGGCCCCGTGCGCGTCACGGTGAACACACCCGGGTCCGAGGGCTCGGCGGCCGTGCCATCCGTCGCCGAGAGCGTGATGACCGGCATCTCGTCATCCAACAGGTACGCCGTGGCCGACGCGGAGGTGTGCACTTGATAAGCCGCGTCCTCCTGCAACGTCATTACCGCCGTCTCCCGGCCCTCCACCAACGCGTCATCCAGCGGCGTCAGTACCACCGACGCGGACACCAACCCCGCGCCAATCGTCACCGTGCCGGGCAGGTCCGTGTAGTCCGTCCCCGCCGTGGCCGTGCCGCTCATCGCATAGCGCACCGTCAGCGGGGCCGTGGTGGGCCCCGTGCGCGTCACGGTGAACTTCGCCGTATCCGTGCCCGGCTCGGATGCCACCGAGTCCGTCAGGGCCACCGTGACAACGGACTGCTCGTTGTCCAGGAGCGTGACGGTGCCGCTCGCCACGGTGCCCACTTTGTACGTGGCGTCCGGCACGAGCGTCAGCACCACCGTCTCCTTGCCCTCCACCAGCGCATCATCCACCGGCAGCACGTCCACGTTCACGGACGTCACTCCCGCGCCCAGCGTCACCGTGCCGGACAGCGGCGCGAAGTCCACGCCGTTCGCCGCGGTGCCCGTGAGCGTGTACCCCACCGTCAGCACCTGTCCCGCCACGCCACCCGAGCGGCTGATGAGGAACCGGCCCGTGTCCGTGCCCGGCTCGGAGGAAGTGGCATCGCTGACGCCAACGCTGACGGTGGGCGCCAGCACGTTCACCGTCACCGTCGACGACGAGGTCACCACCCCCGTGCCGTCATACGCCTTCGCGACAAAGCCATAGCTGCCCGCCACCAGCCCCGTCACCGTGAAGCGGTAGGGCTCCGTCGCGGACTCCGCCACCTTCACCCCGCCCTGGTACAGCTCCACCTTCGCGATGGGGCCCTCCACATCGGAGGCCGCCACCTCGAGGGTCACCGTCCCCGGCGCTGGAATGGACACGCCATTCACCGGCGACGTGATGCGGGACGTGGGCGCGTCGTTGACCGGCGTGATGTTGAAAGTCACCACGGCGAGCGGCGAGTCCTCCGTCCCATCATTCGCCAGGAACGTGAAGCTGTCCGAGCCGAAGAAGTTCGCCTCGGGTCGATACAGCGGGCTGGGCAGCGGCCCCGACAGCGAACCGTGCAAGGGCGCATCCACCACCGTCAGCGAGAGCGGATCTCCATCCGCGTCGAACGCCGTGAGCGCCACGGCCTTGGTGCTGTCCTCCGTCAGCGTCAGGCTTTGACTGGTGGCCAGCGGCTTCGCGTTGAGCACCACGTTGAACACCTGGGCCGTGCTGCCGCCCACGCCATCCGAGACCACCGCGCGCACCGAGTGCGGACCCACGACGGTGGGCGCGTAGGTAAACCCAGACGTGCTCTCCGGCACCGACACCCCGTCCACACTCCACGCATACGACAGGGATTGTCCGTCCTCATCCGAGGCATTCACCTGCAACGCCACGCTCCCGCCCGGTGGCAGCTTCACGCGTCCCACGGGACTGGCGCTGGAGATGAGGGGACGATGATTCGTGGGCGTGTAATCCGCGTGGACATACCCCGTGGTCATGTCCACCGTCATGGGCGTCTCCGTGCTGGCCACCGTCGTTCCGCCCGTGGAGCTGTCCACCAGCTTGAAGGACTTCACCACCGCCGGGTCACCCGTCGTCCGGTCATACAGCTTCACGTAGAAGCTGCGAGGCGCGAGCGAAGCCGGCACCAGGTCCGTGAAGTCGAACACCAGCGGGCCATCCACCGCCGCGGTGGTGGAGCCGTTGAAGGAACGCGGCCCACCCGCATAGGTGAACGCCGTCGAGTTCCACACCGTCGGCACGCCCGACGCTGGATCCGACACGCCCAGCGAGAACATGAGCTGATCTCGCTTCGCGTGGTTCACGGTCAGCTCGGCCACGTAGGTGGGCGTGTACGCGGGGCGAACGGCGAGGTGATAGACCACGTCGCTCTGGAGCGCGGCCACGCGGCCCGCGCTGGGCCCGCCCGTGACGGCGGAGACCCAGCGCAGCGCGTCGTACGCCAGCCACGTGAAGCCGCCCTCGTTCCAGCCCGTGCCCCACGAGTTGGCGATGCGCAGCGCGCCCTTCTCACCTGGATCCACCACGTTGTTCTTGTTGACGTCGGTCCAGATGTCGTCGTCGTAGCCGACGATGGTCATGGCGTGGGAGCCCACGTATCCATTCAACCAATACGCCACCGACTTGCCGACATAGGCATTGTCGTTCGGCGTGGAGGGATCATCCTTGATGGTCATGCTCTGCCATGAAGAAATGAACGTGCCATAGACGAGCACGTAGCCGTTGGTGAGCAGCTCCTTCACCTGCTGGAGCCCCGTCGGCGTGCTCACCTGATAAATCATCTGCACCGGATTCGTCCGGTACGGCAGCGCCCCGCGCCACACGGCCGGATCCAACGGCCACGCCGTGTAGTTGGAGTCGTACGGAAGCGTGGCCCAGGACGTCGCGCCCTGGTTCCGCAGCAACGTGTAGGCGGAGGAGAAGTAGCTGCCCAGGTCCTCGCCATTGTTGATGAAGTTGTACGTCCACTTCGGGGAGAACAGCCGGCTGTTGTCCACGCTGTGCTTCGCGTCCCAGCCATTCGCCAACGCCGTATTGTGACTGAGTTGGTAATACGTCGTCGCCCACGCGACGCACGAGCCAATCGAGCCCTGGCTCCGAATGGGCGGGAAGAAGTCCAACGCGCTGTTGTCGACATGCGTCGGCAGCGCGCTCGCGGAGAAGGCCGTGAGGGTATCGGGCGCCTTCGCGTCCCCCACCACCGTCTCCTGCCCCAGCGCCGCGGCCGGCACCGAGAGCGCGCGCAGCCCCCGGGCCTGGCGCTGCGCGTTCATGCGCTCCCACGCCACGCGGTTGGGAAGGACCTGGTGAATCTCCTGCCCCTGCGCCCGCAGCCGAGCCACTTCCTCGGCATCCATGGGCTTCAGGCCCGTCGCATGGGATTGCGCTCGAGCGATACCCACGCTCCACAGGAGCGCTCCGCCGAGCAACACTGTCTGCAAACCTTTTCCTGGTGACACAGCCATCCTCCGCTGAGCCCCGCGGTCCGCGGGGTCGAGAAGCGGCGCCCGAAAGGCAAGCTTCGGGCCATGGATGGAATCAGGGTGAAACGCAGTGAGCGCGCTCACCGGACGGCACGGAAGCGAGGTCAGCGCTCCCCAACTCGTGGGGAGCACTCCTCAAGCTTCACGCGCCACGAGCCGGGCTCCACCGTGCGCGTGGAGCCCGGGGCTTGCGTCAGAGCGCGCCGGACGCGGCCGGCGTCTCCGGGGTGACCGCTTCGGGTTCCGACGTCTCCAGGTGGGCCAGCTCGTGCTCGCCACGGTCCACCGGGTTGCGGCCCGCGCGCCGGGCGCGGAACCAGAGCACCACGTCATCCAGCAGCGAGTAGATGACCGGCGTGGCGAGCAGCGTGAGCAGCAGCGACAGCGACTGGCCACCCACCACGATGCCGGCCGTGGCGCGGTTGAAGCCGGCGCCAATGCCTTGCGACGTGACGAGCGGCACCATGCCGGCCACGAAGGCCACCGTCGTCATGAGGATGGGGCGCAGACGGTCGCGGTTCGCTTCCAGGATGGCCTCGGCGCGAGGCATGCCCTTGGCGCGCAGGTTGTTGGTGTGGTCCACCTGAAGGATGGAGTTCTTCTTCACCACGCCAAACAACACCAACAGGCCAAGCGCGGACTGGAGGTTGAACGTCTGTCCCAGCATGAGCAGGGACAAGAGCGCGAAGGGCACCGTCAGCGGCAGCGACACGAGGATGGTCAGCGGGTGCAGCCAGCTTTCGAACTGCGCCGCCAGGATGAGGTACATGAAGATGAAGGACAGGGCGAACGCCGTGATGAAGGAGACGGCGGTGCGTCCCATCTCGCGCGAGCGGCCCGTGGGCTGCGCCGCGTAGCCCGGCGGCAGGTTCTGCGCCTTCATGATCTTCTCCAGGCTCCCGGACACCACGCTCTCACCCATGCCCGGCTGCACGTTGGAGGAGATGGTCACCTGCCGGCGGCGGTTGAGGCGGCTGATCTCCGACGGGCCCGTGCCCTGCGTCAGCTCCACCACGTCTCGCAGCGGCACCGTGCCCAGCTTGCTGGAGGGCACCGTCATGAGACTGATGGCCTCCACCCGGCTGCGGTCCGTCTCCTGCGCGCGGATGCGGACGTCATAGTCCTCGCCGCCGTCCTGGTACGTGGACACCTCCAGACCGCCCACCAGCAACCGCAAGGCATTGGAGATGTCGGAGACCTGCACGCCCAGGTCCGCCGCCTTGTCGCGCAGCACGTGCACCCGCACCTCGGGCTTGCCGAGCACCAGGCTGGAGTCCACGTCCACCGCGCCCGGCGTCTTGCGCAGCTCCGTCACCACGCGCTGGCTGTACTCGGCCAGCTTGCTCAGGTCCGGGCCGTTGAGGATGTACTGCACGGACTTGGACGACGAGCCCGAGTTGAACGCGCTCACGTCCGACACGTCGATGCGCAGCTCCTTGGGCTGCTTGGCCACGATGTCCCGACGCGTGCGGGCCGCGAGCTGCTGCTGCGTCTGCACGCGGGCCGCCGGCTCCACCAGCCGCACGTACACCTTGGCCACGTTGGGCGTGCGCTGCGCGTTGTCTCCAATGGTGACCAGGGTGTGCAGCACGCCCGGCAGCCGGCGCGTCTCGCGGGCGATGCGCTCCGCGGTGACGAGCGTGGACTGGAGGCTGGTGCCCTCGGGAGCGCGGACGTTGATCTCGAAGTTGGCCTCGTCGTTGGGCGGCAGGAAGCTGGTGGGCACCGACTTGAACAGCGGCACGCACGAGCCCAGCGCCGCCACGCACGCAATCACCACCACCCAGCGCTGGCGCATCACATAGCGCAGCATGGCCATGTAGACGTCCTCGATGGGCTGGTAGAACCGGTCCACCAGCTTCTGGAGCACCGTCTTCTTCGCGTGGCCGCTCTCCGGCGCGGGGTCCAGCCAGCGCGCCGCCAGCATGGGCGTGAGCGTGAAGGACACGAACAGGGACACGCCAATGGCGAACGCCATGGTGAGGCCGAAGCCCTTGAGGAAGCGCCCCACGATGCCGTTCATGAAGGCCACCGGCAGGAACACCGCCATGAGGCTCAGCGTGGTGGCGAGCACCGCCAGGCCAATGTCTCGCGTGGCGAGGATGGAGGCCGGGAAGGGCTTGAGCTTCTTCTCCTCGATGAACCGGACGATGTTCTCCAGCACCACGATGGCGTCGTCGATGACGATGCCCACCGCCAGGGCCAGCGCCAGCAGCGTGATGATGTTGAGCGTGAACCCCTGGATCCACATCAGCGCGAACGTGCCGATGATGGAGATGGGGATGGCGAGCGCCGCGATGATGGTGGAGCGCACGTTGCCCAGGAACAGCAGCACCACGAGCGCGGAGAACAGCGCGCCGAGCATCAGGTGCTCCTTCACCGCGCTCACCTGCGTCTGGATGGTGCCGGACGTGTCGCGCACCACCTCCAGCTTGTAGCCGGTGGGCAACAGCTGCTCGACCTTCTTGAGGCGCTCGCGCACCGCCTTCACCACCGCCACGGTGTTCTCACCGCTCTGCTTGCGCACGGACATGACCACCGTGGGCTCGCCGTCCAGCCGCGCCGCGGTCTGCTCCTCCTCCTGGCCGTCCTCCACGCGCGCCACGTCCTGCACGCGCAAGGGGTGACCGGCGACGTTGCGGATGACGATGCGGCTCAGCGCCTCCACGGACTCCACGCGGCCCTGCACGCGCAGGGTCAGGTCACGCGGGCCCGTCTGGATGGTGCCGCCCGGGGCCTCCAGGTTCTGGCTGGCCAGGGCGCGCTGCACGTCCGCCGCGGTGACGCCGTGCGAGCGCAGCGCCTCGGTGTCCAACCAGACGTTCACCTGCCGCTGACGTCCACCGATGATGGCCAGCTCACCCACGCCTGGGACGTTCTCGATCTCGCGCTTGATGCGCTTGTCGGCCAGCTCGGTGGCCTCGCGGATGCTGCCCGTCTTGGGGCTCTTGAGCGAGATGTAGAGGATGGGCGAGGCGTCTGGATCCAGCTTGGTGATGATGGGCTGGTCGATGTCCTTCGGCAGGTTGGGCAGCGCGGTGGACACGTGGTCGCGCACGTCCTGCGCCGCCACGTCGATGTTCTTGTCCAACACGAAGGTGATGAACACCTGGCTCACGCCGTTGCTGGACGTGGAGCGCATCTCGTCGATGCCCGAGATGGTGTTGACCGCCTCTTCAATCTTCTCGGTGATTTCGGACTCGACGACCTCCGGCGAGGCGCCGTCGAGCCGCGTGGTGACGGTGACGACGGGGAAGTCAATCTTGGGAAAGGCATCCACGCCCAGGTTGAAGTACCCGGCGATGCCCACGACGACGATGGCAATCATCAGCACCGACGCGAACACGGCGCGGCGCACGGCGAGATTGGCGAGCCATTGCATGGCGAATGCTCCTGGTGAAGGCGAAGGGGCGCGCGGTCAGTTGACCGGCGTGCCGTCCTTCACCTGGGCTCCGGGTTGATTGACCACGTGCTCGCCGTTCTTCAGACCGTCGAGCACCGCCACCATGCCGTCGCGCTCCGGCCCGGTCTGCACCACTCTCTCCTCGATGTGCCCGTCCACCACCGTGAAGAGCCGGTGCGTGGTGCCCTCGGTGACGAGCGACGAGCGCGGCACGGTGGGCAGCGGCTGGTCGGTGAGCTGCAGGTGCGCGGTGGCGAACATGCCCGGCCGCAGCTTGTGGTCCGTGTTGGGCACCACCGCCTCCACCACCAGGTCGCGCGTGTTGGCGCGCACGGACGGGCCGATGTACTTCACCGTCCCGGTGAAGCTCTGCCCGGGGAAGGCCACCACGTCGAAGGCCACCTGCTGGCCGTCCTGGAGCTGGCCCAGGTCCGCCTCGCCCACGGTGAGCTGCAGGCGCAGGGGCTCCAGCTCCACCACGCTGGCGACCTTGGTGTTGGGCTGCACGTACTCGCCCACGCTCACGAAGCGCTCGCCCACCATGCCGGCGAAGGGCGCGCGGACGATGGAGTCATTGAGCGTCTTCTGGGCCAGGTCCGCCCGAGCGCGCGCCGCATCCGCGCTGCCGGTGGCCGCCTTGCACTGGGTGGAGATGCGGTCCCACTCGTCGCGGCTGATGGCGCCCTTGTCGAGCAGCTTCTGGTAGCGGTCGCACTGCGCCTGGGCCAGCTCCTGCTGGGCCGTGACGTTGCCCAGGTTGGCGCGCGCCTCGGCCTGGGACAGCACGGCCCCGCGCGTGTCGAGCTGCACGAGCGGCGTGCCGGCCTTCACGAAGGCGCCGCGCTCGACGAACGTCTTGATGACGAGCCCGGTGGCGTTGGCGGCCACGTCCGACTGCTGGTTGGACACGAGCGAGCCGGTGAGCGCGAGCGCGCGCGGCATGGGACGGGACTCCACGGTGAGGGTGTCCACGTGGATGGCGGGCGGCGGCGGCGCGGCGGGCGGCTCGGCCTGCTGACGCGAGCAGGCGGTGAGGGACAGCACGGCGAGCACGCAGACCCGGGAGACGGGGGCGTTCATGGGATTCCTTTCGAAGAGAGGCTTCGGAGAGGGCTTCAGGAGCCGCTGGGAGAAGGGTGGGTGGAGAAGGGGTCCTGGCCGGCGGCCAGACGAAGCTGCAGGCGGGCGTTGGCGAGCTCCGCGTCGGCCTGGATGCGGGACACCTCGGCGCTGAAGGCGTCGCGCTGGGCCTGGAGCAAATCGAGCTGCGTGGTGGCACCCACCTGGTAGCGGTCCAGCGCCAGCTCCGAGGCGTGGTTGCTCGCCTGGACCTGCGCGCGGGCCGAGCGGCTCTTGGCGATGTTCGCGTTCACCTGGCTCCACGCGCGGTGGATGGCGTCATGCGTGGCGCGGCGGGTGCGCTCCTCGCGCGCCTTGGCCACCGAGGCGGCCGCGTCCTGCACGCGGATGTTGGCGAAGGTCGTGTAGTCCAGCGCCCAGTTCAGGTTGAGGAGCGCCTGGTACTGAGCGCCGTGCCCGGAGAAGCCCGCCGCGTTGGTGAAGCGCTCGGTGACGCTGCCGGACAGCGTGGGCAAGAGCGTGAGCCGCTGGGCCCGCGCCTGCTTCTCGGCGGCCTCGGTGAGGGACAGCGACGCGGCCAGCAGGGGCAGCTCGGCGTCCTGCGGGACGAAGGTCTCCAGCGATGGCTCCGTGTGCAGGTCATCCTGCACGGCGGCCGAGGCCAGGTTCTCCAGCTCCGGCGTCAGGCCCGTCAGCGACTGGAGCGTGCGCGCCGACAGCGTCAGCGCCAGCTCCGCCGAGGCGAGCTGCTGCACCTGCCGCTCCACCTCCGCCTTCGCCCGGTCCACGTCCAGCGCGGCGGCCGTGCCCGCGCCGAAGCGGGCCTCCGTCAGCCGCAGGCTCTCGCGCGACACGTCCAGCGCGCGCCGCGAGGCATCCACCAGCGCGCCGTTGGCGACCAGCTGGTAGTACCCCTGCGTCACGTTGGCCTCCACCTGGAGGAAGGTGGCGCGCGTCTGGTGCTCGGCCGCCGTGGCGCCGGTGCGAGCCGCCCCGATGCGCTGGAAGCGGGCCAGGTCCACCAGCGGGACGTTCAACGTGATGGCGGCGTCCAGCTGGTTCAGCGGCGTTATCACCGCGTGGACCGGCGGCGCGTTGGGGTCCATCTTGAGGTCCAGCTCCGTGGCGTACTGGTTGCGCGTGTAGGTGCCGCGCGCGGACAGCCCCGGCAGCGCGCCGCCCAGCACCGCGTCCGCCTGCGCCTGCTGCTGCGCCAGGGTGGCCCGAGCCTCCAGGTTGTCCGGACTGCCCTCGTGCGCGGCCCGCACGAAGGCATCCAGCGGCTGGAGCGCGAAGGCACTCCCAGACAAGGACAGCGTCGCGAGCGCGAACGCCCTGATAATTGAGTTCATACTCATTAACTCGGCGAGGAGAGGATGCGTGAAGGGAACTGGGAAGGGAGGCACTCAGCCTGGAGGGGCTTGGGAGCCCGGGGGGTGGGCTCCATGCATCAGCAGGTCGATGAACTGGCGGACGAAGACGGGGGCGCTGCGCGTACGGGCCTCGGCGCTCGGGAGGCGGAGAATCTGACCCATCACGTAGTTCATCACCCCGCCGATGAGGGCGTGGGCGAAGAGGGCGGGGTCCATGGGGCGCACGCGTCCGCGCTCCACCTCGCCTCGGATGTAGTCGGTGACGGCCTGGGAGACCTTGGTGCCGGGGTGCTCGCCCCGCTCGATGGCCACCGGGAGGCCGCTCGGCCCGGGGTTGGACCAGGCCATCATCATGTAGGGCACCCGCACCTTCAGGAAGCCGATGAGGGCCACGCAGGCGTCGTGGAGGTTGTCCGCCACCGTGCCCTGGCCCACGCGCGACGGCAGCTCCACCACCTCCAGCGGCTCCTCCAGCTCCAGCTGGAGCGCGGCGCGGAACAGGCCCTCCTTGGTCTTGAAGCGGCGGAAGATGATGCCCTCGGACACCCGCGCCCGCTCGGCCACCGCGGCCGTGGTGGCCCTCACCCCCTGCGCGAGGAAGACCTCACGGGCGGCCCCGAGGATGTCTTCGTCACGGATGGAGGGTGGACGCGCCATGTCATTCCTGAGTGGGGACTCAATTTCCGCGCAAAGTGATAGCCCTTCGCTTGCGAGGGCACAAGAGCGCGACCCCCGCCCAAATATTTCTTAATCCTGGCTTCATGCTCACCCGGGAAGTCAGGAAGGATTTCCGAGCAAGAAATGAACTTCCGTAAATAACCGTGGGTGGCTGGTCTTTCGCGTCCATCCGGATGCCGGTGTAGATTCTCGGGTTCCGATGGCTGGGACGACGTTGCCGCTCGCGCTGGAGGGATTCCAGGGCCGGCAGTTGGGCAAGTATGAGGTGCTCTGCCGCCTGTCCACGGGCGGGATGGCGGAGATTTTCCTCGCGTCCCTGCGAGGTCTGGGCGGCTTCCGCAAGCTGGTGGTGCTCAAGCAGATCCTCCCGGACATCCGCGGCGAGGAGGAGTTCGTCCGGATGTTCCTGGACGAGGCGAAGGTCACCGGCGCCTTCAACCAGCCGCACATCGCGCAGGTCTATGACCTGGACGTGGCGGAGGGGGAGCTGTTCCTCGCCATGGAGTTCGTGCCGGGCGCCACGCTGGTGGAGGTGGCCCGCGCGGTGCGCGGCGTGAACGAGTCCATCCCCATGGGGTTCAGCCTCATGGCGGTGCGAGACACGGCGGTGGCGCTGCACTACGCGCACACCTTCACGGACCCGCTGGGTCACCCCTCGCCCGTCATCCACCGGGACATCGCCGAGAAGAACATCATGGTGACGTACGAGGGCGTCACCAAGCTGCTCGACTTCGGCATCGCCAAGAGCCTGGCGAGCGCCAGCCGCACCGCGGTGGGCATGGTGAAGGGCACCAGCGGCTACATGTCCCCCGAGCAAGTGTTGGGCGAGCCGCTCGATGCGCGCAGCGACCTGTTCAGCCTGGGCGTGGTGCTGCACGAGTGCCTCACCGGCATGCGGCTGTTCTACGCGAAGCAGGCGGACGCCATGCTCAACGCGGTGCTGCGCTGCGAGGTGACCGCCCCCTCGCGCATCAACCGCGCCGTGCCGCCGGAGCTGGACGCCATCGTCCTCAAGGCCCTGTCCAAGCGCCGGGAGGACCGCTACGCCACCACGCTCGAGTTCGCCCGCGCCCTGGAGCGCGCGGTGGGCCCGCTCATCTGGCACCCGGAGCAGAGCAGCGAGCTGATGCGGCGGCTGTTCGCGGACCGGCGTGAGCAGACCCGCCAGCTCCTCGCCAGCGGCACGCCCGCCGAAGGTGGAGAAACGAGCGTGGTGCAGCGGCTCACCCAGGGCAACGTGGAGAGCCCGGAGCCGGGCAGCGCCTCCGGGCGCCCCCCCACGCCTCGCCCTCCCGCCGCCGCGACGAAGTCCGCCCCTCCTTCTCGCCCGCCCGCGCCTCGCCGGCCGTCCCTGCAGACCCCCAGCGTGGACGCGGCGGCGCACCAGCCCGTGCTGTCCCCGCCGGGCAAGCGCGTGCGTCCCCCGGCACCGCCCGCGGAGCCCGCCGCCCCGCCTCAGCCGACTCCGGAGTCGCTGGCTCGCACGCAGCCCAACACCCCTGCCCTGAACTCCGAGCCGCATCCTCGGACACAGGGCAACGGCGCGGGAGCCCCGGCCCATCGAGAGGGTGAGACGGTGCTCGCGCCGCGTCCCCGCGCGCCGACTCGCGAGGTCAGCTCGGTCTCCGCTTCCGAGCCTCCCCCGCCGCCTCGCGCCGCGCGCGCCCCCACCTCGGACTCCGTGCGCGTGGCCGCGCCTCCCGAGCCACGCAACGACCACACCGCCGTGGTGCGGCTGCCCTCGTCGCCTCCGGGTGAGCTGCCTCCCGAGTCGCCGTCGGGCGTGCGCCGGCCCGCGCCCAAGCGCCGGCCCACGATGTCCGTGGAAGTGGCGCCCGAGCCTGGCAACGGACGCGTCACCGAGCCCATGCGCCCTCCGTCCCGCTACGCGGGAGAAGAGCCCGCGCAGGCCTCCCCCTCGGGCGCGAACAACCCTCGCAGCAACCACACGCACGCACGCATCCCGGTCCCCCGTCCTCCCCCGCCTCGGCGCTTCCCCTGGCTCGTCGTGGGGGGCGTGGTCGTAGCCCTCCTGGTGCTCGGAGGCGTGGCCCTGCGGATGAGTGGGGACGGAGACGCCGCGGCCTCTCCCGAGGCGGGCGCACCCCCGACTTCCCAGGTGGCACCGAAGACCGCGCGCGCCGCCAAGCCCCCTCCTCCCGAGGACTCGGCCGCCCACCCCACGCCTCCGGACGCGCCGGTTCCCGACTCAGCTACCGTGGTGGCCGTGGTGGCCACCGCGGCCACGCCCACCCAGGGCAATGCGGCGGAAGCGCCCACTCCCGAGTCCGCTCCCGCCGAGCCGCCCCCTTCGGAGCCCGTTGCTGGCGCAGCGCCCGTGGAGCCCGTCGCGGAGGCAGTGCCCGTGGAGCCCGTCGCGGAGGCGGAGTCGCGGACCGCGAAGAAGCCTAGGATTCCGGTCCGCCGAGCGAAGGCCCGGGACTCGGAGCCCGTCGCGGACCCGGACGCGCCCCCCGGCTTCCTGACGCTCGTCACCGAGCCCTCCGCCACGGTGTACCTGGGCGGTCGCTCGCTGGGAGAGACGCCGCTGTTCAAGCTGTCCCTGCCCGCCGGGAAGCACAGCCTGAAGCTGGTGAACGGCGCGGGCCGGCCGCTCAAGCTGGCGGTGGAAATCAAGTCGGGGGACACCACCGCGGTGCGCGTCCCCCTGGGCATGCTCGAGACCCAATAGACGGGCGCAATCGGCTGGCGCGACCTCCGTAGACAAGGCATTCCAGGGCCGTCGCCCTCCTTCCTACCCAGGGGTCCCCATGCTCACCGCCCGCGCTTCCCTCGTCGCCGCCTTGCTCGCCTGCGCCTGTGCCCATGCGGAGGACCGGGCCAAGCCCGACAGCTCCTCCCGAGGCGACACCCGCGAGGTGTCCGACTTCCGAGGCGTGGCCATCAACAGCGGGATGAAGGCCGAGGTGAAGGTGGGCCCCAAGTCCGTGCGCATCGAGGGGGACCCGGAGGCCGTGTCCCGCGTCCTCCTCGAGGTGAAGGACGGCATCCTGGAGGCGCGCGCGGAGCGCAACGGCCACTTCTTCTCCTCCGGAATGCGCGGCAAGGTGCGCCTCTACATCAGCAGCCCCAAGGTGACGAGCCTCGAGGCCAACGGCGGCAGCAGCATCACCGCCGAGGCCACCTCCTCCAGTGAGTTCACCGTGGAGGCCACGGGTGGCTCGGAGGTCGACGTGCGCGGCGTGGACACCGACGAGCTCAAGGCCGAGGCCAGCGGCGGCTCCAACATGACGGTGCGCGGCCGCGCCACGGAGATGGACGCCGAGGCCAGCGGCGGCTCGGAGGTGCACGCCCGTGAGGTCCGCGGCATCTCCCGGCTGGAGGCGGAGATCAGCGGCGGCTCGAGCGTGGAGGCGGACGCGCCCAAGCACGTCAAGGGCGAGGCCTCGGGCGGAAGCACGCTGTCGCTCACGGCGCGGCCGGATCACTCGAAGTTCGAGACGAGCGGCGGCTCGCGCATGACCTACTGAGCGTTTCGGCTCACCTCCGGAGAACAGTCCGGAGGTGGGCGCCAGGTGTGAAGCACCTCCGCGCCCGCGCCGAGCACGCTCGGGTCCGGAGGCAGCACGGCAGGGCACCCTTCATGGAAGGTCGAGTCCGCCGCCAGCAGCAGGTTTCGCGCGTGAACCTCTCCCACCGCGGAGGGCAGCGAGTACACCAGCGTTCCGGAGTAGGGACTCGCCACGCCGGGGACGAACCAGCGCCACGCCACCCGCGTCTGGTCCGTGGCGCCGCCCACGACCCCGCTCATCCTCCCCGTGCGCTCCCAGCCCCCGTCCTTCCACCACGTCACGGCGAAGTCCGCGGGGATGGGCACGCGCCACACGTCCGCGTGCACGTCCGCGCGCACCTCGTGGGACAGCACGAGCATCCAGGTCAGCTCGCGCAGCCGCTCCACCTCCGTCCG
The DNA here is from genome assembly GCA_016458225.1 of Myxococcaceae bacterium JPH2. Classification (NCBI taxonomy): domain Bacteria; kingdom Pseudomonadati; phylum Myxococcota; class Myxococcia; order Myxococcales; family Myxococcaceae; species Myxococcaceae bacterium JPH2. Next base: position 869,697 of record JAEMGR010000003.1, read on the forward strand.
CCCCGCCACCACCGTCGCTTGCCCCGAAGGTTCCTTCGCGGCTCGCACGAGGTACGTGGCGCCGGTGCCCAGGTGGAGCACCTCCATCCGCCCCCGGCCTGATTCGTCGGCGCGTCCCTGGAGGACCAGCCAGCCCCCGGTGGGCGTGCGCAGGTTCCCCAGGGGCAGCACGTCGCGTTGCGGCCTCAAGTCCCCGAAGTCCGTCAGGCAGTAGCGCCAGGCCATGTAGCGCAGCGCGGCTGGCTTCGCGCGCGCCAGGCCCTCGCAGTCCGCCACGCTCCGCGGGACTCCAGGCTCCGGCGACTCCTCCGTCGCGGTGTCCCCGGAGCGCTCCCGTTCCTGCTTCCGCTCGCGAACGAAGGCCTCCTCGGCACGTGCGCGCCAGACCTCGGTCTGCGTGCCGCAGTCGCCGCTTCGCGCGGGGCACAGCAGCGCCGCCAGGGGATGCCCCGAAGCCCGCTCGGGCGTGAGCACCGGCTCGCGCAGCTCCGGCGGAATCACCGCCGTGTGAGGACCCGGCCGCCCCAGCTCCAGATAGGACTCCAGCCACGCGCGCCCACCGTCGCGCCACCAGGTCCTCAGCGCGAGCGCGGACACCTCACGTGCCGCCTTGGCACTTCGCGAGCCGGTGCTCACGCCCGCCGCCGGCGCGTCCCACTCCAGCGGCCATTCTCCCGCTCGCTCCTCACGGGCCAGCGCGAAGCAGCCGAGGCGCACGAGCGACTTCATCTCCAAGCGCGCGGCCCGCGTGTCCCCGTCCTCGGGCAGCGCGTCCAGCCGGTTCGAGTACGCGGTGAGCGCCTCCCGAGCCTTGCGCCACGCGGAGGAATCGGGCGCGCAGGGCACCTGGGGACTGCCAGTGGGAGGAGCCGCCGCCAGGAGGACTCCCAACGCGGCGGTGACGAGCAGGGGCGCGGACATGGGCGGGCCATGGCACCGTCCCGGGCCCGGGAGCGTCAAGCCTTCACGACAGGGCTTCACGCTCCGGGCCTCGGCTGAATCCATACATGTGGGCAACACATCGTGGGAGGACGAGGACACTCGGGCCCCGGGTCGCTAGTCCCCCGGGACCCGAGCGGGCCCCCCACGTTGCAACGGAGCCGCCGCACACCGGACCTCCAAGGTCATCCGGGCGACTGCCGCACTCCTTCCACGTGAGAGCCGGAGGCGCGGGGGCATCTCCGAGCGACCTGCACGTGGGCACCGTGGAACACGTTCACCTGAGCGAACGCTTCGCGGGGCGGAGAATATCGAGACGGAGCCAGAGGACAAATGTCTCGTGCGGGCTTTTGCCCTTCGTGACAGGTCGGTCCTGGATTTCCCCACACCGTGAGGCCCACCTGACCCAGGGCCCCTCCGACGCATGACGTAACAGGTCGGATGGCATCCGAGCGGGCGTCCTCTTCGGCCGGGCTTGCGCCTCGAGGACATTCCAGGAGGGGAAGCCACACCCGGGTGTGACTCCCCCTCCCAGCCTCTCCCGGGAAGCATGAGCGGGACTGGCTCTCATGCACCCGGACGAAGACGACGTCGTGGCGTTCCCCAGGACGCCCAGCGCGGGCGATCTTCCCGGGTGAGACCGACGGAATCCGTTACTTCGACGCGGGGACGCGGTCCGCGCCCTGCCGCTCCAGCATCCAGGCCGGGTACTCGGGGGTGAGCTTGGAGACGGCATCCAGCTTCGCGAGCTGCTCGGCGGACAGCTTGAGCGTGGTGGCCGCCAGGTTGTCGTCGAGCTGGGCCTCCGTCTTCGCGCCCATGATGACGGTGGTGACGTGCGGCTGGTGCAGCAGCCACGCCAGGGCGACGCGGGCCACGGAGGTCTGGTGCTCCTTCGCGACGCCATCCATCACGTCGATGACGTCGTAGGCGCGCTCGCGGTTGATGGGCGGGAAGTCGAAGGTGACGCGGCGGGCGCCCTCGGGGCCCTGGGCGCCACGGCGGTACTTGCCGGAGAGGAAGCCGCCGGCCAGCGGGCTCCACACCATGAGGCCCAGGCGCTGGTCGTTCATCAGCGGCACCAGCTCACGCTCCAGGTCGCGGCCGGCGATGGAGTAGTAGGCCTGGAGCGACTCGAAGCGGGACAGGTGCCGCGACTCGCTGATGCCCAGCGCCTTCATGAGCTGCCACGCGGCCAGGTTGGACGCGCCCAGGTAGCGCACCTTGCCCTGACGGACCAGGTCGTCCAGCGCGCGCAGCGTCTCGTCCAGCGGCGTGACGGCGTCGTACCCATGGATTTGGTACAGGTCGATGTAGTCGGTGCCCAGCCGCTTCAGGCTGTTGTGCACCGAGTCCATGATGTGCCCGCGCGACAGGCCAATGTCGTTGACGCCCGGGCTCATCCGGCCGCGCACCTTGGTGGCCAGCACCACCTGCGAGCGCTTCGCGCCCAGCGCCTTGCCGAGGATCGTCTCCGAGGCGCCGAACGAATAGATATCCGCGGTGTCGAAGAAGTTGACGCCCGCGTCCAGGCACTTGCCCACGAGCTTGTTCGCCTCGTCCTGGCCCTGCTGGCCAATGGCCTGCCAGTAGCCCTCGCCGCCGAACGTCATGGCCCCGAAGCACAGCTCCGAAACGTACAGGCCAGTGCGGCCGAGCTGACGGTAGTTCATGTGGGAATCACCCTTGGAAATCCTGCGATGTGAGGCCGCCCATCTAACGTCCGGGCGGCGGAATCGCATGATGGACCGCGCCTCCGACCCGCGCGGTTCCGCTCCGCGGGTCACCTCACCGGACGCCTTGGGAACGGGCCTGGACGGGGTTCTCGTGGTGGCTGTGCCCCGGCCCTCCGAAGGTCCCCGGCCACGGCTCGGAGGCGGGGCGGATGCCCGGCATCGTGAAGCGCTGGAAGCGCGCGCGGCTGTAGGCGAACGGCGGATCGCAGTCCCCGCACGTGGTCGTCCCATCGAGCAGCACCAGTTGGTCCGGCCCCAGCTCCATGAGGATCTCCGAGCCTCCGCGCGCCAGCGGCGGCGACGCGAGCGCGCACCGGAAGGCCTCGCTGCCATCGCGCGTCCGCACGCCCAGCAGCGCCGGCGTGCCCGAGTCCTGGTGGGCAAACCCCAGCGCCAGCGTCTCGGGCGGCGCGCCCACCTGCTCGGGCCAGGTCGCCAGCCGCAGCTCGCGCGAGATGAAGCTCACGTTGGCGGGCGCGGTGTAGCGCCACGTCGGGCCCAGCCCCGCCAGCCGATGCCCCTCCAAGGCCCAGCCGGACGCGCCGTTCGTCTGCGCCGTCGGCGCGGGCAGGCTCACCAGCACCTCGGAGGTCGCCACCGGCCGCCCCAGCCCCGAGGGGAAGGACGCGACATCCACCGCCGCGCCGTCCTGGGTGCGCAGCACCTGCGTGCCGCGCTCGTTGAGGAGCATGCCGTTGACCACCGCCAGCTCGCCCGCGGTGAAGGCCTCCGTCTTGCGCCAGCGCGGCACCCCGTCCTGGGAGAAGGCCATCAGCAGCGTGGGCGCCCCCGGCTGGAGCGGCGCGCCCTGGTTCAGCGTCTGGGAGAACGCGATGTACAGGTCGCCCACCGCGTCCGAGACCACGCCGAAGGGATGCGGGTGGTTGCACTCCGACAGCAGCGGATCCTCCAGCCGCTGCGCGGACACCATGTGCCCCAGGGCATCCAGCACGATGAGGAAGTAGCGGCGGCACAGCGAGTTGCGGTCCTGCCCCTCGGGATAGGCCTCGAAGAGCGCCGCCAGGCGATCCGGCTGGATCACCGCCAGCCGCGCCATGAACAGGGTGGAGGCCAGCGCCGCGAAGTCCGGCCGGTTCGTCGACAGGTCGAACGTCCACCGCGGCAGCCCGAAGCTCCGGTCCAAGAGCGACACCTGCCCGGAGGCCGGCAGGTCCATGCACAGCAGCCGGTCGTTCCACAGCATGCAGCGGCGGCCCGCTCGGCTCCCCAGCACCGGCTGCGTTCCCGCCGCGTCCATGATGGGGAACGCGAAGAAGCCCACCAGCGTGAAGTCGCCCTCGGGTCCGACGAGCACGTCGTGCAGGTCCTCGCCGGTGATGTTCGCGTCGTAGGTCCAGTCCGGCTTCAGGGCCAGCGCGGGCGGGCGCTCGCAGACGGGACCGCGGCAGTGGCCCGCGCCCTGGCAGGGGCTGGCCGGCGCGCACGTGAAGCCATCCGGCAGGTCGCGCCGCAGGCACGCGCCCTCGATGCACACGTCCGCGGCATCACAGCCGCGCGCGCTCCCACAGAAGGTGCCGTCCGGCGCCGGCGCGAGACCGCAGCCGAGCTTGGGGTCGCACGCGCCCACCTGACACAGGCCATCCCCGGGGCACGGCGGCGCGGGCACCGCCGTGCATCCATCCAGCGGATGACAGAGGTCCGTGGTGCACGCGTTCCCGTCGTCGCACACGCGCTCGATGCCCTTGCACCGGCCCTGCTGGCAGGTGGCCTGGGCGAGGCACGCGTTGCCCGGGTCGCACGCGGTGCCGTCCGGCAACAGGTCCTCGACGCACAGCTCGCTCGCCACGTCGAAGTGGGCCAGGTGGCAGGCCGTGGACACGGGGCAGGTGGGCACGGGCCGCGACTCGCCCTCGAGGACCAGCGTCACCGTGCCGCCCCCCGGCGCCGTTCCCGTGAGCGTGGCGGTGAAGCGGCCCTCGCCTTCGGGGAGGAAGCGCAGCGTCACGGGCGCATCCCCCGGGGCCAGCCGCGCGGGCAGTCCCTCCGCGGAGAAGGGCGCCTCCAGCGTTGACCAGGTGATGTCCAGCGAGGCGCGGCCGGCGTTCTCCACGCGGACCTCCACCTCGCGAGCCAGCCGCGGGTACGAAGGGGAGAAGGTGACGCGCTCCTGCGACAGCCGCAGCCGGGCCGAGGCGTTCGTCAGCGGCGGCGTCTCTCGGCACGCCGTCACCAGCACCAGGCCCAAGGTGAGGAGCAGGCCCGCGCGCGCTGCCTTCCCTGCGTTCGTCCCGTGAGACATGACGGCCTCCCTCCCCTGCTCGGTCGCGTATAGCCCTGGGACTCATGGGACGCGAGGGGCCCATCTTGAGGCATCCCGCTTCCCGCGGTGGGTTCCGTCCTTCCCATTCGGTCGGCTTGTGCGTTCCAAGGCCCCAGGGCGGATTCAAATGTCGAGGGTATGCTTCTGGCAGTGCCCGGGCGGCATGGGCCTCGTCGCATCCCTCCCATTCGCTCCGGCACCTGCCTTCTCGGTCCTCATCCCGCGCGCGCTCCAGGACGCCCTGGAGGCCCTGCCCGCGGAGGTCCGCCGCTCCCTGCTCGCCGCGCTGGTGGGCCTCGCCTCGCGGGAGGCCCGGCGCGACGGCCCGCCCACGGACCTGGAATCGATGACGCTGGAGGTCGCGGGGCATCGGGCCTTCGTCACGGCGGACCGCGAACGTGCCCGCTGGCGGCTCACCGGCCTCGTCCGTGCCCGACTCCAGCCCTGACACCCCGGCCTCGCCCACCTCGGTGCGGTCGCACTCGGAGTGGACCTGTTTCCCGGAGGCGGGGGGCGGAACCCCTTTTCGGCATCCGGTGGCCGTGCCGGCCCGCCTCGCGTTCGCGAGGGAGCAGGACGCAGGCTGGGCCGGGTGAGGTGGCTTTCGTCGCTCCTGGCTGCCTTGGCGGCCCTGGAGGCTGCTCACGCGGGTGGGGGTGCCTGATGCGGGTCGGTTCCTCTGTCCCGTGGGAAGCGCATTCCACAGCCAGGTGCCGAGCCCATGATGTTCTTCCAGAAGGTATTGAGAGTGTTGATCAAGTGGTGGAAGAGATAGGCGGCGCGGAGTTGGGGACAAGTCAGCAAGCTCCCGAAACGCTTCAGGAATTCGAGATCTGCTACATGTGGGCAACTTGGCGCTTTCCCACGGGCATCCACAAGCCAGGCCTTGGGTCCCCATTTCTCCACACCCCTCCCCCCGCTATCCACAGGTGATCCACAGGCTTCTGTGGGGGATGTGGAGCGAGCGGGCGAAATCGCTCCAGATTCACGGGACGTCCGCGCCCTACAGGCCTGTTATCGTCGCGCACCGTTTCGGGCGCCACGGGCGCTGGAGGGTTTCCCCATCGACTTCCATCGGGGAGAGCGCATCGGGAAGTACGAGGTCCTGACCCAGTTGTCCGTCGGCGGTATGGCGGAGCTGTTCCTCGGCTACACGTCGGGCCCGGGTGGCTTCCGCAAGTACGTGGTCATCAAGCGCATCCTTCCGGACGCGCGAGAGAACGCGCAGTTCAAGCGCATGTTCTTGGATGAGGCGCGCATCACGGCGGCCTTCAACCACCCCAACATCGCGCAGGTGTTCGACCTGGGAGAGGAGGATGACGGCCTCTACCTGGCCATGGAGTTCATCGCCGGACAGAACCTCAACCAGGTGACGAGCGCGTGCCTGCGCAAGCGCCAGCAAGTGCCGCTGGGCTTCACGCTGTCCGTGGCCCGCGACGTGTGCCTGGCGCTGCACTACGCCCACGCGTTCACCACGCCCGGCGGCGAGCCCAGCCCCGTCATCCACCGGGACGTGGCGCAGAAGAACATCATGGTGACGTACGACGGCGTGGTGAAGCTGCTCGACTTTGGCATCGCCAAGGCCAAGGGCAGCTTGGAGCGCACGCACGTCGGCACCGTGAAGGGCACCACGGGCTACATGTCCCCGGAGCAGGTGCGCGGCGAGTCACTCGACGGCCGCAGCGACCTGTTCTCCGTGGGCGTGGTGCTGCACGAACTCGTCACGGGCGCGCGGCTGTTCGCCGGCCGCACCGAGCGCGACGAGATGGTGAAGATCCTCGAGGACACCATTCCGTGGCCCTCGGTGCTGGTGCCGCACGTGTCCGAGGACGTGTCCCGGGCCATCATGAAGGCGCTGGAGCGCGGCGTGTCGCGGCGCTACCCGAACGGCCGGGACATGGCGCGCGCCATCGAGAAGGCCGCGGGCAAGCAGCTGATGGACGCGGACCAGCGCGCGGCGCTGATGAGGGACTTGTTCGCCGAGCGCCTCGCGGCCACGCGCGCGCTCCTGGAGAGCGTGGACGCCAGCACCAGCGACCTCGTGCTGGAGTCCGCGCGCCGGGCCCTCCAGAAGGACGAAGGCCCCTACCTGCCGGAGCGCAAGGACGCGCTGCGCGTCATCGAGGAGCGGAAGAAGGCGGAGGCCGCGGCCGCGCGCGCGGCGGACACCGACCCCGTGCGGCAGGACCCGGTCCCGATTCCGCCCCGGCAGAAGAAGCAGAAGTCCGGCTCGAGCTGGATCTGGACGTTCCTGGTGCTCGCCCTCCTGGGCGGCAGCGGCTACGGCGTCTTCCTGTTCCTCAAGGCGCTGGACGCCTCGGCGACGCCGGAGCAGCCCCAGGACCCGCTCGCCGTGCCCGTCCCGGCGAACGGCGGCAACCCGCGGCTCGCGGTGTTCCGGGAGCCCGGGTCCCTGATGCCCGACGCGGGCGTGGTGAAGGCGACGAAGGTGGAGCCGCCGCCCAGCAAGGACACCACCAAGGAGCCCGAGGAGACGCCGGAGGAGGCCCGCAACGCCCGGCGCGCGGAGGGCAAGCTGACGCTCGTGGTGCTGCCCGAGGCGGACGTGTACCGAGGCAAGAAGAAGCTCGGCCGCACGCCGCTGTTCAACGTCCCCATCCCGGTGGGCACGCACGTGCTGCGCATCGTGGGTCCGGACAAGAAGGAGCGGACCCTCACGGTCCCCGTCCAGGTGGGCAAGCCCGCGGTGTTCAAGCTGGCACTCCAGAACATCCCCGAGGGGTGAGTCGCTCGAGGGCGCGCTGTGAAGCGCTCCGTGAATCGAATGAGGAGCGGGGGCCCCACGCCTCCGCTATCTTCGGGCACCAACCCCCGGACCCCTTCGATCGCGATGGCGCTGACTCTCGGCTTCCTGATGGACCCGCTCGAAACGGTGCGGGTGGACCACGACTCGACCTTCGCGTTGATGCTGGAGGCGCAGCGTCGAGGGCACCAGGTCCTGTACTTCGAACAGGGCTGGCTGCGCTTCAACGGCACGTGCGCCGAGGCCCGCATGCGCCACGTCCAGGTGCGCCGCGAGCCAGGCCACCACTTCGACGTGCTGGATGAGCGCGTGGTGCCGCTGTCGCGCCTGGACGTGCTGTTCCTGCGCAAGGATCCGCCGGTGGACGCGGACTACCTGCACGCCACGCAGCTCGTGGAGCTGTGCGGAGACAGCGCGCCCCTCTTCATCAACGACCCGCGCGGCATCCGCGACGCGAACGAGAAGCTCTTCGCGCTGCGCTTCCCGGACCTGATGCCGGACACGCGCATCTCGGGCGAGCTGCCGGTGCTGCTGGACTTCATCGCGAGCAACGCGCGGGGCACCATCCTCAAGCCCATCGACGGCTTCGGTGGCAAGGGCATCCTCTTCCTCGCGCCGGGGGACCGGAACGCGCGCTCGGCGGTGGAGCTGCTCACGCGCGGGGGCCGCGAGCCCATTGTCGCGCAGGCCTACGTCCCCGAGAGTCGACTGGGCGACAAACGCATCCTCCTGGTGGATGGCGAGCCCGCGGGCGCGGTGATGCGCGTGCCGTCCGAGCAGGACCACCGCGGGAACATGGCCGCGGGCGGCACGCCGGTGAAGGCGGAGCTGACGGCGCGCGACCTGTTCATTTGTGAGCGGCTGAAGCCCTCGCTTCGAGAGAAGGGCCTGACGCTGGTGGGCATCGACGTGCTCGGGGACTACCTCACCGAGATAAACGTCACGAGCCCCACCGGACTGGTGGAGGCCGACCATCTGGACGGCGTGTCCATCGAGGGCCGCGTGCTGGACGTGGCCGAGCGGATGCGCGGTGCGCGCTGAAGCGCGCGGCATGGGGCTTCCCAGGACTTGTGGCTCCGGGTCAGATGGATGGCCGTCGCCCTCACTGCGGAGTTCTCCATGCGCGTGAAGACGTATCCGTTCGTGCCCCTCGTCTGGAATCAGCCCACCCCGGAGGAGTCGCGCGCCCGCGCGAAGGACTTCCGCGAGTCCATGGCGAAGCGCCGATCCGTGCGCCACTTCTCCTCCGAGCCCATTCCGGACGGCGTGCTGGAGGATGCCATCGGCTGCGCTGCCAGCGCGCCCAGTGGTGCCAACCAGCAGCCCTGGACGTTCGTGGTGGTGAGGGACCCCGAGCTCAAGCAGAAGCTGCGCGAGGCGGCCGAGGCCGAGGAGCGCGAGTCCTATACGAACCGCATGAGCCAGGAGTGGCTGGAGGCGCTCGCGCCGCTCGGCACGGATTGGACGAAGCCTCACTTCACGGACGCGCCGGCCATCCTGGTGGTGTTCGAGCAGATCTACGGCGTGCAGTCCCTGCCGGACGGCACCGTGAAGAAGGTGAAGCACTACTACGTGCAGGAGTCGGTGGGCATCGCGGTGGGGTTCCTCATCGCCGCGCTCACGCAGGCGGGCATCGCGACGCTCACGCACACGCCCTCGCCCATGGGGTTCCTGCGCGAGCTGCTCGGGCGGCCGGAGAACGAGCGCGCCTTCGCGGTGCTCCCCGTGGGTTATCCCGCCGCGGGCGCGCTGGTGCCGGACATCGGCAAGAAGCCGCTGGATGGGGTGCTGGTGCGCAAGTGAAGGGTGTTGCTGGGGCATGAGCGTGTGGGACGTCACCGGGCCGGACGAGACCCTCGATTCCATCGGCACGTCGGGGGTGCGCGTGTTGCAGCGGCGCGGCGGCTACCGCTTCACGCTGGACGCGGTGCTGCTGGCGCACTTCGCGGCCACGGAGGGCGCGGGCACGCGCGGCGCGGTGCTGGAGCTGGGCGCGGGCAGCGGCGTGGTGTCGTTCCTGCTCGTGAAGCAGTTCGGGTTGGAGCGCGTGGACGCGCTGGAGCTGCAGCCCGCGGTGCACGCGCGGATGCTGCGCGCGGTGACGCTCAATGGCTGCGAGGGCCGGGTGAATCCCCTGCTCGGGGATTTGCGCGAGGCGCGGACGTTGATGGCCTCCGGCACCTATGGGCACGTGGTGTCCAACCCGCCCTTTCGCAAGGCGGAGGCGGGCGTGCGCAGCCCGGATGACGAGCGCGCCATCTCCAAGTCCGAGCAGTCCTGTGATGCGCCCGCGGTGGTGGCGGCGGCTCGGCACGCGCTCATGCCCGGTGGCGGGGTGAGCCTCGTGTATCCGGCGGCCCGTGCGGCCGAGGTGCTGGAGCTGCTGATGCGGGCGCGGCTGTTTCCTCGGGCGCTGCGGTTCGTGCACGCGCGCGTGGAGGAGCCGGCCACGCGCTTCTTGGTGCACGCGGTGCGGGACAAGGACCGAGGGCTCGTGGTGCGCGCGCCGCTCATCGTTCACGGCGAAGGGCCCGGAGGCTATGCGCCCGAGGTGGCCGCGCTGATGGATGTGCCGCTGGCGGAGCAGTGAGGGCACGGGGCCGGTCCCTCGTGCGCCTGCTCGTCGCCGTGGGGTGCCGGGGTGGCTGCTCGGGTGCAACGTAAGGGGCACCTTCACCCGGAATCCGCAGGAGGAGACGCCATGAACCAGGCGATGCTGGAGGGGCGACCGTCGCTGCTGAAGGCCGCGGCCCTGTTGCCCCCGCGTCTGTCGCTCGGGGCGACGATGATCAATCACGGGCTGGCGAAGCTGAACAAGGAAGGCCAGGCCCAGAGCGCGGGCTTCTTCGAGCAGCTCGGCATCCGGCCCGCTCGGCCGTGGGTGATTGCCACGGGGGTGACGGAGCTGGTGTCAGGAGTGAGCGCGATCCTCGGCTTCGCCACGCGCTTCACCGCCTTGGGAGTGATTGCCACGCAGGCGGTGGCCATCGCGAAGGTGCACCGGAAGAATGGGTTCGACGTGACGAAGGGCGGCTACGAGTTCAACCTCGCGCTCATCGCCATCTCGCTCGCGACGCTGCTGCGAGGACCCGGGCCGTTGTCCCTGAGTGGCGCGCTGGAGCGAGGGATGCGGCGTCGCGAGCGGAGGCGCTTGCGCTTGCTGCCTCGTCAGCGGCGTGGGTCTCGGCTGCTCGAAGCCCTGGGCTGAGCCCCAGCCGTCCCCCGTGCCCGAGTGGGAGCGGGCACGGGGAGACTGAGCAGAGCCATCACGCGCCTGTCCGGTCGGGGATGGGCCGAGCCTGTGGGAAGCACCCCCTCTGGCGAGCGCTGCCCGTAAGATGCGTGCTCCATGGCTTCGTCCGCGCTTCTGCTGTTGCTCCTCGCTGCTCGCGAGCCCGTTTCCCCCAACAACTTCTCCACAGCGAATCGCTCTCCCGCGGCCCTCGTGGCCGAGGTGGGCGCCGCGTCGGTGAGCGCCGCATCGGACGACGTCCGCTTCGAGGCCCACAGGGCGGGAGCTGCCTCGGTCATCGCGGCGGCGGAGACGGGCTCTGCGCGAAGCGTGTCGGCCCGGCGGAGCACGAAGTCGAAGCAGCGCGCCGCGACTGCCGCGCGCTCGAAGGTGTCCGCGCATGGGGGGACGGCAGGTGAGGCCCGCGCGTCCAAGGCACCCGCACAGGATGCAGACTCCCGCGCCGCCGCGCCCGGAGGCGCAGGCGTGGTGACAGTGTCCACCGCCACGAGCGAGTCGACACCAACGACGTCCTCAACCGCTGACGAAAACGGATCATCCTCCGCGCTGAGCGCGTCGCCTTCGGCGACGTCCCCGACTGCCGCTCCGAACGGAGTGACGGATCCGACGACCGCATCGAACGGGATGACGGCTGTGTCCCCGAACACTGCACCCCCGACCTCTGCGCCAAGCACGTCGGCGTCGGCCGCGCCTCCGACTGCGGCATCGAGCGCATCACCGCTGACCGCGCCTCCTGCCGCCGCTCCGAGCGGATCGATGTCCGCGTCTCCAATCTCCGCGACCAGCGCGAAGTCGGAAACATCTCCGACGGCATCCCCACCCGACACTCCGAACGGGATGCCGGCTGCGTCCCCGACCATCGCTCCGAGCACGTTGTCAGCCGAGGACGTGGGCCGCATCGCGGCCGAAGCGGGCATCGCGGCCCTTCGCGCCGCCGCGGTGGCCATACAGGTCCCCGAGAGTGAAGTGCAGGCGCGCTACACACGCGGCCTGACCGCCCTCCAGGCGAAGGACACGCGCACCGCCATCGGCGAGCTGTCCTCCTGCGTGGCGGCCTCGCCCTCGCGCGCGGACTGCCGCTGGGAGCTGGGCTGGGCCTACTCGCTGGAAAACCGCTGGGCGGATGCGCTCGAACAGTGGACGCAGGTGCAGCGCCTGAACCCGCAGCAGCCGGAGCTGGAGGCCGCGCTCACCCAGGCTCGGGGCCAGGCCGCGCTCCAGGCCCGTCTGGCCCAGTGGACGGACGGCACGCCTCGCCCCCCGCCCCCGCTGGGCGCGAAGGTGCGCATCCGTGCCACCGGAGACGTGATGCTCGGCACCACCGTGCCGGAGGGCAACCTCCCACCCGAGGGCGGCGGCAGCGTCATCGCCAACGTGCGCTCGCTGCTGGAGGATGCGGACCTCACCTTCGTGAACCTGGAGGGACCGCTGTGCGACAACGGCATCACCACCAAGTGCCGCTCGCCCAAGCACTGCTACGCGTTCCGCTCCCCCACGTCCTTCGGTCAGTTCCTCCAGGAGGCGGGAGTGGACGTGGCGGGCACGGCGAACAACCACTCGGGTGACTTCGGTGAGTCGTGCCGCCGCGAGACCGAGGCCACGCTCGATGCCCACGGCATCGCGTGGAGCGGCCCGCCGGGCTCGGTGGCCACGATGGACCGCAATGGCCTGCGCATCGGGTTGGTGGCCTTCCACACGTCGGCCTCGTGCAACTTCCTCAACGACCTGCCCACCGCCACGGCGTTGGTGCGCTCCGTGGCCGCGACGCATGACATCGTCGTCGTGTCGTTCCACGGAGGCGCCGAGGGCGGCAAGGCCCTCCACGTCCCCGCCGGCCGAGAGCTGTTCTTCGGCGAGGACCGAGGCAACCTGCGCGTCTTCACGCACGCGGTGGTGGACGCCGGCGCGCACCTCGTCATCGGCCACGGGCCCCACGTCGCGCGCGCGATGGAGTTCTACCAGGGGCGACTCATCGCCTACTCGATGGGGAACTTCGCCACCTACGGCCGCTTCAACCTGAAGGGCCCCCAGGGCCTGGGCATGGTGCTGGAGGTGGAGCTGGACCGCGAGGGCCACTTCACCACCGGCCGCATCCTCCCCACGAAGCAGGTGGGCGAGGGCATCACGATGCCGGACCCCGCCGGAGGCGTCATCAAGCAGGTGCGCCAGCTCACCCGCGAGGATTTCCCAGAAACGGGCGCCCAGGTGGCCGAGGACGGCACGCTGTCCCCGCGCACCACGTCGCTCCCCGCCGTGGGCAGCATGCCGTAACACACACGCGACTTTCCGACAGTCTCACACCCCCGCGCGCGGAGGCTGTCGAGTCAGTCACACCCACCCGGAACGCACGGCGTGTGTGACTCAAGAACGCGTGGGCTCGCGCGTCTCTCCCTGCGAATTCCGCGTGACTGAAAACACGCGTGAATCCCAGACAAACCGCGCCCTCATTGCTGCCCAAATCATACAAAAAAATGGGGCCGAGCGCGCGTCTGGGTCATGCGCTAGAAAGACAGACGCCGTGCCCGCGCTCCGACTCCCTCGACTCGCTTCGCTTCGTCCCTTCGACCATCCGGGATTCTTCGCGGTGTGGTTGGGCGCCCTGGTCTCCAACGTCGGCACGTGGATGGAGACGGTGGCGATGGGCGTCTACGTCACCGAGACCACGGGCAAGGCGGGCTGGACCGGCGCCGTCGTCGCGCTGTCCTTCCTCCCCGCGGTGGTGCTGGCCCCGTTGGGCGGCGCGCTCGCGGATCGCTTCGACCGCCGCACCTATGCCGCGGTGGGAGCCGTGCTCCAGGCGCTGCTGGCGGGGGTGCTCACGCTGCTGGCGTTCCGCAATCAGCTCAGCCTCGGGGCCATCGGCGTCATCTCGTTCCTCAACGGCAGCGTCAGCACGCTGACCAACCCCGCGTTCTCCGCGCTGCTCGCGGAGCTGGTGCCGCCGCACGAGCTGCACCTGGCCACCAGCCTCAACTCCGCTCAGTTCAACCTGGGCCGCATCATGGGGCCCACGCTGGCCGCGCTGGTGCTGGCCTCGGGCGGTCCTCCGTGGGCGCTGCTGGCCAACACGCTCTCCTTCTTCGCGGTCATCGTCGCGCTGTCCCGCGTGACGCCGCCGCCGCGCGAGGCGAAGGCCGCACGCGAGGAGCTGTGGGCCGGCATCGTGCGAGGCATCTCCGTGGCCCGCGAGGACAAGGACATCTCGCTGGTGCTCCTGGGCACGGCGCTCGTCGCGGCGCTGGTGGCGCCGTTCATCGGCTTGGTGCCCGTGTTCGCCATCCGCGAGCTGGGCCAGGGCGCGGCGGCCACCTCGCTGCTGGTGAGCTGCCAGGGCGCGGGAGCCGTGGCGGCCGCGCTCGTGGTGGGCACGCTGTCGGAAGTCCTGGGGCAGCGCCGCCTGCGAGGCTTCGCGGCGCTCTCCATCGGCGTGCTCGCGGTCGCCTACTGGCTGACGCCTTCACTGCCTCTGGCCGCGGGCTGCATCTTCCTGCTCGGCGCCAACTACCTGACGCTGATGAGCGGGCTGAGCGCCTCATGCCAGAACCGCGTGCCGCGTGACCTCCAGGCGCGGATGAACAGCCTCTACAGCATGGTGCTCGGCGTGGGGTACTCGCTGGGCGTGTGGCTGCAAGGCGAGCTGGCCGACGTGCTGGGTCTGCGACTCGTCACGGTGGCCTGTGCCTTCATGTTCTTCGCGCTGGTGCTCACCGCGCGCCTGCTCCGGCCGCACAGCTTCGAGAACGAGGCGAACCCCTCGTCCGCCGTGGCGGTGCAGCCCTTCTCCGACGGCTCGCACTGACGTCGGGAGGGGCGCGGTTCCACCCGATTCCGCCATCTCCCGGCGGCGCGAAAATCACGCATGTCGATTTCCGCCCGCGTGGTTCGACGCCAGGGAGAAGGCTCGCGGGGCCCGATGAACGGAGCCCTGAGCCCTCCCGAGGTGGAACGAACATGCGCGTCATGGTGCTCATCAAGGCGGACTCCCACTCCGAGGCCGGCAAGCTCCCGAGCCAGGAGCTGCTGACCCAGATGGGGCAGTTCAACGAGGAGCTGGTGAAGGCCGGGGTCATGCTCTCCGGCGAGGGGCTTCACCCCAGCGCGAAGGGCCGAAGGGTGCGGTTCTCGGGGGACCAGCGCACCGTCACCGACGGGCCCTTCGCCGGCGCGAAGGACCTCGTCGCGGGCTTCTGGATCTGGCGGGTGGGCTCGATGGACGAGGCCGTTGAGTGGGTGAAGCGCATGCCCCACCCGATGCAGGGAGAGGCCGAGGTCGAGCTGCGCCCGCTGTTCGACCCGGAGGACTTTGGTCCGGAACTGACGCCCGAGCTGAAGGCCAACGCCGAGAAGCTCCAGGTCATCATCGATTCGTGGCGCGGATGAGGGCGCGCCGGACTTGTGGACAACTTGGGGACGGCGCCCACGCGATGCGTGAAGGTGCCGTCCCTGGAGTGAGGCTCAAGCTGGGCCGCGGCAGACGGCCTCGACGTTGTTGCCATCGGGGTCGATGACGAACGCGCCGAAGTAGTCCGGGTGGTAGTGCGGTCGCGGACCGGCCGCGCCGTTGTCCTTGCCACCGGCCTGGAGTCCCGCGCGATGGAATGCCTCCACCGCGGCGCGGTCCTGCGCCGAGAACGCCGTGTGGCGAGGCGTGACGGCGGTCTTCGTCTCCATGATCCACAGGATGGGCTTGCCCGGAGGCCCGAACGCGCACATGCGCCGCGTGGGGTAGTCCGGGTCCCACGTGGAGGTCATCTCCATCACCAGCCCATGGCCCAGCGCCGCGAGCGTCGCGGCGTAGAAGGCCTTCGTGGCGGGATAGTCCGTGGCATAGAAGCTCAGATGGTCGATCATGCGGCCCGTCGTAGCAGAGGGCCGCGCGGGCCGCGCGCTTCGCTCGACGCGTGGTGGGGGGCGTGACACGCTCGTGGCTCTTCACGACGGGGGGAACCACATGAAGCTGTTGCTCGGCCCGGTGCTGTACGCCAAGGAGCGCACGCACGCGGACACCTGGGGCTTCTGCGTCCAGCTCTTCCTCGACACGGTGGATGTCTCTCGGCCCCCTCCCCTGCGCTTGTCCATCCTGGACTCCGCGGGCGCGGAGCTGTTCTCCACCCAGGACGCGATGCCCGCGGCGGACTTCTCCGCGCTGCCCGAGGACACCCGCGGCGTGGTGTGGCGCTGGGAGGTGGTGCTGTCGCGCCGGGACACGCACCAGCGCGTCCGCTATCGCTTCGAGTCCCCCGACGCGCCCGGCCGAGCCCTCGCCTTCGAGTCCCCCGCGAATCCCCGCGACGCCATCACGGTCGACGTGTCGGACGTGGTGGTGCCCGCGAAGGGCGCGCTGCCGCGACTGGCGTTCTTCTCCTGCAACGGCGCCAGCGACACGCGGGCCTGGAACGCGCTGTCCGAGCCCTTCGCCCTCTGGGAGGAGATGCGCCGCCAACACGAAGACCCGAGCGAAGCGGGCTTCCAACTCCTCGTGGGCGGAGGAGACCAGCTCTACGCGGACTCACTCTGGGAGACCGTCGCGTCGCTGGCGCGGTTCCGCAAGCAGTCGAAGCGGGCGAAGCTCACCCTGCCGCTGGAGGAGGGCTTCGCGGACCAGATGCTCGCGGCCTACGTGCGGCTGTACCGCGAGCGCTGGGGCGGTGAGCACGGCATCGCGCCCATGCTGGCGCGAGTGCCCGGCCTCTTCACCTGGGATGACCACGACATCTTCGACGGCTGGGGTTCGCACGAGGACCTTCAGGAGACGCCCTGGTTCCGCGCCGTGTATGGCGCGGCGGCCATCACCTACGAGGCCTTCCAGCTCGGTGGACTGAAGGCGGACGCGCGGGAGCAGCGACTGCCGGGTGATGCGCCCGTCCCGCGGCACTACCTGCACACGGCCTCGTTCTCCACGCCAGACTGCGACCTGGACGTGGTGATGCTGGACCTGCGCAGCGGGCGCACCAGCCACACGCGGGCGAACAAGAAGGTCGAGCACGGCGTGATGAGCGATGCGCAGTGGCGCGCGCTCGACGCGTGGCGCTGCGCGCACAGAGAGCGTCCCGAGTGCGCGCGCAAGGCTCGGCACGTGCTGGTGGTGTCCTCGGTGCCGCTGGTGCATCTGCGCTTCGGGCCGGGCATGGAGCGGCTGGCGGGCGCGATACACCTGCGCGACGACATGCTGGACCAGTGGGAGTCCCTCGTGCACCGAGGCGAGCGCTCTCGGCTCATCATGGACCTGTTCACGTTGGCGAAGGAGTCCTGCTGCGCGGTGACGGTGGTGTCGGGCGACGTGCACGTGGGCGCGCGGGCCATCCTTCGCTCGGTCAACCCGGACCACCTGCGCGACGAGCGAGGCGAGGCCATCATCGACCAGGTGACGTCCTCGGCCATCGTCCACCCGCCGCCGAGCGCGCTGGAGTTCGCCGGCATGCTCGCGATGGGGCGTGATGGCGCGGAGGACCTGCCCGGCTTCCTGCGCACGGAGATGTTGCCGGTGGGCGCGGGCACCTACTTGCGGGAGCGCAACTGGTTGTCGCTGCGCGTGGAGACGTCGCGGCTGGATCCGCCTCGGCCCAAGCTGTGGATCCGCTGGGAGGCGGAGCACAGCAGCCTCACCACGCAGGTGGTGGTGGAACCCCCTTCCCCGCCCCGAGCAAGGGAAGACGCTCCCGTCCGCTTGCCCGTGGGTGCCTGACGCTCTGTCTTTGGATCCGGAGGCGCCGGGCGGGCGCCCTGCTCCGGTGATGCTCGGGCGGACGCCCTGCTCTGGTGACGCTCGGGCGGGCGCCCTGCCCCATGGCGGGAGCTTGGTGCCGGGGGACTGCGCTGCCGACATTCCTCATGAACTGGCGCGCGCCCTCTCGCCGCGCCTTCGACGAGGAGCGACCCATGAGCACGGGCAGCAGGAAGAGCGAACCCTCGAAGGGCGGCCGAGGAGGCCACCCGCGAGCGCACTTCGCCAAGGACCGCGTGGAGGGAGGGCTGGAAGCGGACGACACCAAGCCCCTCTTCGCGGACGACTCCATCCGCTCGACGCGCGAGGAGAAGTTCGCCCTCGACAGCGACGCGCCGGTAGGCGGCGACGTGCCGGACATCCGCAGCCCCATCGACGAAGCCGACGAACTGGAGCGAGAGCGCCGAGGACGCGAGCGCGTCGAGAGCCGGCAAGTCGAAGAAGAGGACTGAGGCACCGAGGCCCGCGCGACGCGCGAGCGGGCCTCGGATTGCTTTCTACGGGCGCGGCTTGGCGGGCTGCGCGGCCGGCGTCATCCCCGGGGGCTCGACGGGCGTGAGCTTGCCGAGGTTCTGCGGCTCCACCTGCTCCTGGATGACGAGCGGATCCCCCACGAGGACGATCTGCATCGTCGCGGGCGCCAGGTAGGACTCAGCCACGCGCTGCACGTCGGCGGCGGTCGCGGCGCGGAGGCCGGCCACGGTGCGCTCGAACTCGTCCAGCGGCCGGTGCTGGTAGTAGAGCGACGCGGCGCTCGAGCCCAGCCCCTCCACCGTCTCGAAGGCGCCGGGGAAGCCTCGGATGAGGCCCTCACGCGCGGCCTCCAGCTCCTTCTCGGTGATGGGGCGGGACTTCAGGTCGGTCAGCTCCTTCATGAACTCGCTCACCGCGGGGCCCGTCACGTCCTGGCGGACAGCGGCGTAGGCGGTGAGCGGACCCACGCCCAGACGCGGGCTGAGCTGCGCGCCCGCGCCGTAGCTGTAGCCCTTGTCCTCGCGGAGGTTCATGTTGAGCCGGCTGCCGAAGAAGCCGCCGAACACGGTGGTGGCCAGCTCCAGCGGGAACTCGTCCGGGTTGCCCGCGGCCAGGCCAGGGCGCCCCACCAGCACCATGGTCTGATCCAGACCCGGCTTGGGCACCAGCCGCACGAGCTGCCGCGCGGGCACCGGAGGCGCGGCGGGCGCGGCGGGCGGCACGGCATTGCCCTTCCACTTGCCGAAGTACTGCTTCGCCCAGGCCACCGCCTGAGGCAGCGTCACGTCTCCCGCCATCACCAGCGCGGCGGCCCGAGGGCCGGTGTTGCGCTGATAGAAGCCCTTCGCGTCCGCGAGCGTGAGCGCCTGCACGGTCTCGGGCGTGCCGCCGCCCACGTGACCGTACGGGTGCGTGGGCCCGAAGACGGCCGGGAAGTACGTGGCCTGCGCGAGGAAGCTGGGGTTGCCCAGCCGGCGCACCAGGTCCGCGAGCTGCTGCTTCTTGCGCCGCTCGAAGGCCTTCGCGTCGAACGTGGGCCGCAGCACCACGTCCGACAGCAGCGCCAGCGCCGGGTCCACATTGCGCGTCAGCACGCGCACGCCCACGAAGGCACCGTCGGGCTCCACGGAGACCGCGGGCGACACGCCCAGGTCCGCGAAGGCGTTGTCCAACGTCACCGTGTCTCGCGTGCCCGCGCCCTCCAGCAGCATGCGGTACGAGAGGTCCGCCACGCCCAACTGCTTGAGGGGCTCGCGCGACGAGCCCACCGCGTAGGCGATGCCGGCGAACACCAGCGGCAATTCCTTGCGAGTGCTCACCAGCACGGTGAGCCCGTTGTCCAGCGTCGCGCTCTGGAAGGTGGGCAGCACCAGCTCCGGAGGCTTGCCCGGCGTGGGCGCATGGTCGCGGAAGGACTCCGCGCGAGCGGCGGGCTCCGCCGCGGGCGGCGGCGTGGGCGCCTCAGGTGCGGCGGGCGGCGGCTTGGGCGTACTGGCGCACGCGGACAGCGTCAGCACGAGGAGGGCGGAGAGGATTCGGCGCGACATCACTTGGCCTCCTGCTTCGAGGGCGGAACGGCGTGCAGGGTGACGCGCGCGTCGGGGCGCAGCACGTCGCGAGCGAACTGCTTCACCTTCTCGGGAGTCACGTCCTGGTAGCGCGCCAGGTCCTGCGCCACGTAGTTGGGCTCGCCGATGAAGTGGTTGTAGTTCTGGAGCACGTCCGCCTTGCCACCCGAGCCGCCCACGGCCTGGAGGCCCGAGAGCATGCGCGTGTCAAAGCGGGTGCGGACGCGTTGGATCTCCTCGGGCGTGACGCTGTCTTTGCGCACCTCCTCGAGGATGGCGTCCACTTCGTTCTTGATGGCATCCGTGGAGACGCCGGGGCGGGCCACCACGTCGATGCTGAAGACGGACTGCGCGCCCAGGCTCTGCTGGGTGGCGTCCACGCTCTGCGCCAACTGCTTCTCCAGCACGAGCCGGCGATAGAGCCGACTGGCCTTGCCCGTGCCGAGCGCGGTGGCGAGCACGTCCGCCGTGGCGTCCCCCGGCTTCAGGTACGGCGCGGTGAGCCAGGACATGGACAGCAGGGGCAGCGTGGCCACGCGCTCGTCGTGGCGGATGACCTTCTCCTGCGTGAGCTTCACCGGCGCCACGTCCGGCCGCTTCGGCTTGGGCGTGCTGGACAGCGTGCCGAAGTACTTCTCCACCAGGGCCTTGGTGGAGGGCACGTCGAAGTCGCCCACGATGGCGAGCGTGGCGTTGGCCGGCGCGTACCACGTGCGGAAGAAGGCCTTCACGTCGTCCAGGGTGGCCGCGTCCAGGTCCTTCATGGAGCCGATGATGTTGCCGAAGTACGGATGCGGCGCGGGGAAGAGGGCCTGCCAGGCCTTCTCGTGCGCCTCGCCATAGGGCGCGGTCTCCACGTCCTGGCGGCGCTCGTTCTTGACGACCTCGCGCTGCGTATCGAGCTTCTTCTGGCTGAGCGCATCGAGCAGGAAGCCCATGCGATCGCTCTCCAGCCAGAGCGCGGTCTCCAGGTAGTTGCTGGGGACGGTCTGGTAGTAGTTCGTGCGATCGAACGTGGTGCTGCCGTTGAGGTCGGTGGCTCCGGCCTGCTCCATGAGGCTGATGTGCACGTCATCCGGCACGTGCGCCGAGCCCTGGAACATCATGTGCTCGAACAGGTGCGCGAAGCCCGTGCGCCCGGGCTGCTCGTCATACGCGCCCACGTGGTACCAGACGTTGACGGCGACCACGGGCAACTTGCGGTCGACGGAGAGAATGACCTCCATGCCGTTGGGCAGGGTGTACTTCTCATAGGGAATCGCGAGCGCTTCGCGGCCGGGCTCGGACGGCTTCGCCTCGGGCTTCTGCTGGGCGAGCGCCGGGAACCCCGCGAGGAGAGCGGCGGCGACGAGGGCCTTCACAAGGGACAAGGTGCCTCCACGGAACGGAAGGCCCTGCGCTTAGCACGGGGCTCGAAGCCGGTGGATGGGAAGCCATCGCGGGAAGAACAGGGGACGTCCGGTGTTGAGCCGTGCACGTCCGCGCGCCGGGTTCTCCATGCGACACTGCACCCATGTCCATGGATGTCTCCGCCCAGGCCATGCCTCGCTGCGCCGTCCATCCCGAGGTACTCGCGGGCGCGACGTGCTCGCGCTGCGGAAGCTTCCTCTGCGCCGAGTGCACGACGTGGATCGACGGGCGCCTCTTCTGCCCGACCTGTGCCCAGCGTCCGGAGATCAACTACCTGGAGCAGTTCCGCCTGAAGCTCTGGGGCCGTCGAGACGGCTGGGCCTACATCATCGCGGGCTGCACGGCGTTGATGCTCGTGGCCGGCGCGCTGTCCGCGTCCGAGTCAGGCTGGCTGGGCGCAATCGTGGCGCTCGCCTTCGTCCCCGTGGGCGTGGGCTTCTTCCTGGGCCAGTCCTGGGCGCGGCTGGCCCTGGTGGTGTCGCCCCTGCTCGGCGCGGTCGCGATGTCGCGGGACTTCGGCCCAGGGCTCATCGCGCTGGGCCTCGTCCCCACGTTGGCGGCCTTCGGCATCATCCGAGACCCACGCAACCAGCTCTTCTTCCGTCGGACCATTCCGTCCAAGGCGCTGCACCGGCTCTGGGACCTGTACGCCAACAACCCGCTCGCGCGTCACGCGTTTGGCTTGGGACTGAATGGACTGTTCGTCCCGTTGCTCGCGCCCGTCGCCATCATCTGCGGCGCCATCGCGCTGACCCGCGTGAACACACGAGCCCATCCGCCCATCGGTCGGCGAGGACAGGCCCTCGCGGCCATCGTGCTGGGCGTGGCGTCCCTGGCGGGCTGGGCCTACTTCCTCAGCAAGTTCTTCATCTGGCCCGCCGAGGGGGATTGAGGCCTCAGCCCTTGGCGCTGAAGGCCAGCGCGGAGAGGCTGCCCACGATGGGAGCGAGCACCGCGATGCTGTCCTGCAACACCTTCAGCGCGTTGTCCTCCAGGCCCAGATAGGCGCGGATGGCCTGACGCTCCGTCATCCAGTCCGACCAACGCCGACGCTCGCCGAGCGAGGCCTGCAACAACTCCTCCGCCAGGGATTCGCCCACCGCTGTCAGCGATCGCGCGGCGGGGAGGAACATGAGGGCCAGCAGCGCGGAGAAGAACGCGCCATAGGCCATGACGAGCGCGGCGGAGAAGCGCGCCCCCGGCATCTCTCCGAGGATGAGGTTGCGCAGCGAGCCCGTGCTCAAGGTCGCGATGCCGATGATGGCCGCCGCGTAGCCGAGGAACCGGCGGAGCTGTTCGCGCAGCCGCTGATACTCCCGCACGCGCGCATCGCTCGTCGTTGATCCGGGCAGGGTCACCAGCTCGTACAAGCGGGCCTGCACGCAGAGGATGCCGAAGGCATGCACCGTGGCGGCGGCGGTGCCCACCGCGCTGAGGGTGGGCATCTTCCACAGGAAGCCGGGCATGCGCGTGGCTTGCGCGGCCTCGGGGGGCAGCAGCGAGGTGTGGGTCAGCAGCTGGATGACGATGGGCAGCGCGGCCGCGAACAACGTCAAGGCGAAGCACGCCAATGCCCCCGCGCGGTAGGGCGTCCGCCTGGGCAGCACGGAGCGCTCGGGGTCTCGGAAGTCGCTCGCCACGGCCAGGAACGAGGCCAGCCAGAGCACCGGCTGCGCCGCGAGGAACAGGTGCCACAGCCGCGCCTCGGGCAGCGTCCAGAAGGCCGTGGCCTCGGCGCCGGAGAGCCCTCCGAGGAAGGCCGCCGTCACCAGGAACGTGGCCACGCAGATCAGGAATGATCCGAACGGAGGTCCCCGCAGCGGAATCACCGGCGAGAGCGTCACGGGGCGAAGCGGCTCGTTCAGGCGAAGCGGCTCGTTTGGTGAGGGGGACTCAGGGGCGGGCAAGGGTGCGCTCATGACAGGCAGCGCCTTCCCGCCGGAGCGGTCCATCCGTCGTGTCGCATGTCGTCCCCTCCCCTCGAGCCGTGGGCTCGCGCCGAGCACAGCGGCCCGGTGGAGCGTCAGCATGCCCGGCTCCTCCCACGGCCTCCACTTCCGGTGAAGTCCGCGCGGAGGCGGGCGAGCGGGGTCCGGTTCACCCTCCGACCCATCCCCCGGGCGTCCGCCGAGCAAGGGCGAGGGTCCGACTGCCGATGCCCCCGAGGATGCGCACGCTGATGGGAGCGACACTGCACGGGAGGCACGGCCATGGCGGAAGCGCGAGACGAACAGGGACAGGACGTTCAGGGCGCGGAGTCCACCACCGACGTGCGAGCGCAGCAGCGCCACGCCTCGCGCACGGCGCGCACCTACGGCTTCTTCCTCAAGGACCTCCAGAAACGCGCCGGAGTGGACGCGGCCCGAGCCGAGCAAGCAGCCCAGTCCGTGCTCTGCCTCATCGAGCAGCGACTCATGGGCGGCGAAGTGAAGGACCTGGAGGCCCAGCTCCCGCAGAAGCTGCGCGACGTGCTCCAGCGCTGCCCCCGGCACGAGGGCAAACCTCCACGGAAGTTCGGCCTGCTGGCGTTCCTCGCGCAGGTGGCCGAGGACCTGGACATCACGACCAACGAAGCCGAGCGGCTATCGCGCGCGGTGCTCGTCACGGTGCGAGAGCACATCTCCGAGGGCGAAGCCGAAGACGTCATCGGACAGCTCCCCGCCGACCTGCAGGCGCTCTGGGCCCGCGAGGCGTGAAGCGACCGAGGCCCGGCACTAACCGCTGAGGCGCGCTTCCAACTCGACCAACTCGCGGTGCACGGTGGGATCCGACTCGCGCAGACCCTCCACCTTGCGCACCGCGGAAATGACGGTGGAGTGATCCTTGCCGAAGCGCGCGCCAATCTCCGGGAAGGAGCTCTTGGTCAGCTTGCGGCTCAGGTACATGGCCACCTGGCGCGCGTGCGCGAGCTGCTTGTGGCGGCGGTCTTCCTTCAGGGACTCCACGGTGACCTTGTAGAAGCGGGCCACCTCGCGCTGGATGGCCTCCACATCCACCACGCGCTGCGCCGGGAGGATGTCCTTCAGCACCTGCGCGGCGAAGTCCTCCGTCACCGGCTGCCGCGTGAGGCTGTGCATGGCGGACAGCTTCACGAGCGCGCCCTCCAGCTCGCGCACGTTCTTCTGGATGTGCTTGGCGATGAAGTGCGCCACCGCGTCCGGGAGATCCAACCCCTCGGCCTCCGCCTTCTTCTGGAGGATGGCCACGCGCGTCTCGTAGGTGGGCTCGCGGATGTCCGTCATCAGCCCCATGGTGAAGCGGCTGCGCAGTCGCTCCTCCAGGCCGGGAATCTCGGCGGGCACCGTGTCGCTGGTGAGGACGATGGCCTTGTTCAGCTCGTAGAGCGTGTTGAAGGTGTAGAAAAACTCCTTCTGTGTCTCCTCGCGCTTGCCCAGGAACTGGATGTCGTCGATGAGCAGCACATCGCATTCCTCACGGAACTTCCGGCGGAAGTCCGTCATGCGGTGCTCGCGCACGCTCTCCACGTACTCGTTCGTGAACTGCTCGCTGGACAGGTACACCACGCGCTGGGTGGGGTCCTTCTCCCAGATGTGGTTGCCCACCGCCTGGAGCAGGTGCGTCTTCCCCAGGCCCGTGCCGCCGTAGATGTAGAGCGGGTTGTAGTGATGCCCCGGCTTCTCGGCCACCGCCGCCGCCGCTGCCGCGGGGAGCTGGTTGCTGTCCGCCACCACATAGGTGCCGAAGGTGAAGCGACCCGTCAGCCGGGGAGGCCGCGCCGGGTTGGCCTTCACAGTGGGTGTGGGGGGAAGGTTCGCGGAAGCGGGCGGTCCCTCCACCACTTCGTAGGCCAGCTTGGACAGTCCCTCGCCCAACCGGGCCAGGTGGGACTCGAGCAGCGCGCGGTAGTGGTCATCCACCCAATCGCGGAAGAAGCGATCGGGAACGCCGAGCACCAACGAGCCCTCGCGCAGATCCAAAGGGCGCATCCGCTCCAGCCACGTGAGCGCGTAGCCACGGCCCTCCTGGCGGATGGCTTCCAGGATTCGCGCCCAGAGAATTCCGGCACTTGGCAACGAGGGAGCGACTTGAGCGAGGGCGTTCACGCGGGTCTCAACAGTGCAAAAACGGGGAGTCGGCGAGGGTTCGGCCGTGCTAACAGACGCTCCCAGGTCGATCAAGGATCCGACCCAAAGTGGCGGAAGTCCTCGCGGTTCTTGCCCTCGGAATGATCGGATCCACGCGCGCGGAACCTGGGCGGTTGTGGGCCCTTGCTCCCCTCCCCCCAACCGCTGGGGGGCCGATCAGGACAGCCGCACGGGGAGTGCGGAATGCGAAGGTCTCGGGGGCGTGCAAACGAGGTCCTTCGTTGACTTGTCCTGGAAATGGAGTTACGGACGCCCCCCTTTACTCAGTTTGGTCGCGCCGGGAGACCAGGCGCCGCCTTCATCCAGGGAGTTCGAGCCGTGTCCAAGCGCACGTACCAGCCGTCGAAGATTCGGCGCAACCGCACCCACGGGTTCCGCAAGCGCAACGCCACCAAGGGTGGCCGGGATGTCCTCAAGCGCCGCCGGGCGAAGGGCCGCAAGCGGCTCGTGGTGTCCGCCCCGAAGAAGTAACCGGGCTCGCGAGTGACGGCCGAGGGTGTCGCGCCAGAGGTGCCGGCGGTTGTCGGCGAGCGCTTCCCCAAGGCCCTGCGCCTGTTGCAGCGGCGCGAGTTCCTCGAGGTCCAGGACGGCGGTCAGAAGGTTCCTTCCGACTGTCTCCTGGCCCTCATTCAACGCAATGGCCGGGCGTACTCTCGTGTGGGGCTCACCGTTTCCAGCAAGGTGGGCAACGCGGTGGTGCGCGCCCGGCTTCGTCGCGTCTTGCGCGAGCTGTTTCGCAAGCGTCGCACGCAATGGCCGCCTGGATTGGACGTCGTGTTGGTCGTCCGCTCCTCGGCGAAGGAGGCTTCCTTCGCGGAAGTTTCGCGTGCGTTCGACGGCGTCACCCGTAAGCTGCAAAGGCTCTTCCCGGCACCGCCTCCGCCGAAAGCGCCCGTTCCATGAGTCCGCTCGCCTTCCTCATCGCCCTGCCCATCCGCTTCTACCGGAGGTTCTTGGGGCCGTTGCTTCCGAAGGCGTGCCGGTTCCACCCCTCGTGCTCCACCTACGCCATGCTGGCGCTGGAGAAGCACGGCGGTTTGAAGGGCAGCGCGCTCATCGTCTGGCGCCTGCTGCGCTGCCAGCCATTCCACCCCGGCGGATTCGATCCCGTTCCTTGACGGTTTGCTTCCGCCCTCCCTCCGGCCCTCTGCCGCCGGCAGAGGGAACCCTATGACGAACGATCCGCTCTCGCCCCAGTCGAACGATTCGCAGAAGCGGCTGATGGTCGCGCTCGCGCTGTCCTTCGCTGCCACCGCGGCCTACACCTTCTTCTTTGCTCCCAAGCCGCAGCCTCCCGGTGCCGAGGGCGCCGACGCAGGCGTGGTCCTCGCCCAGGGCGCCGATGCCGGCACCGCCGAGGTCGCGGTGCCGCCGCCCGGAAACGGTGGCACGGCGGAGAGCACGCTGACGGCCGAGGCTCCCCCGCCCCCCCTCCGCAAGCTGGACGTGGCGCGCCAGGAGGCCAAGTACGCGTTCTCCTCCGAGGGCGCGGGCCTGACCTCCGCGGAGCTGCAGGGCCGCAAGATGCGTGAGCAGCAGACGCTCAGCATCCGCGAGGGCTTCGACAAGCTCTTCGGCAAGCCCGTGCCGACCGCGCCGCAGATGAACCTGGCGCACCCGGTGGCCGGCCAGCCGCTGCCGCTGTCCATCTCCATCGAGGGGAACTCGCCGCTTCCGGCCACCACCCGCTACGCGGTGGAGGAAGGCACCACGCCCAAGGGCGGTGGCACCCTCGCCTTCACCGGACGCCAGGGCCCGTGGGAGGTGACCAAGTCGTTCCTGTGGCCGCACGAGGGCTTCGAGCTCGTCTACACCGTGACGGTGCGCAACACGTCCACGCAGCCGCAGAGCGGCGAGCTGCGGGTGCACTACAGCCGCGCCATCGACCCGGAGTTCGAGCACGCGCCGTCCTTCTTCGGCGGCGTGGGCAACCTGAGCCGCTCGGCGTGCTGGATTGACGACAAGCTCCACAAGCTGAGCCCCGGCGACAAGCCGCCCGAGGACACGCGCGGGCAGGTGAGCTTCTTCGGCATCGACCAGCAGTACTTCCTGTCCGCGCTCTATCCGCTGGACGGGCCCATCGCCGGGCACTGCGTGCTGACGGCCACGCCCACCGCGCGCGAGGTCGCCGCGGGCTTCCCGCTCAACGTGGGCCCTGGCCAGACGGCCACGTTCCGCTTCGGTGGCTACCTGGGCCCCAAGGACCTGGACCTGCTGCGCACCGTGCCGGGCGTGGCGCTGCGTGACGCCGCGGGCCTGTCCACCGCCGCCGCGTTCCACCCCAAGCTGGAGGACACGGTCGACTTCGGCATCTGGGCGGTCATCTGCAAGATGCTGCTGGCCATCATGAAGTTCTTCCACGGCCTCGTGGGGAACTGGGGCGTGGCCATCATCCTGCTCACCGTGCTGGTGAAGCTGGTGCTGCTGCCGCTCACCTACCGCTCGATGGTCAGCATGGAGCAGGTGAAGAAGCTCCAGCCGCGCCTGGAGGAGATCAAGAATAAGTTCGCGGACGACCGTGAGCGGCAGAACCTGGAGACGATGAAGCTCTACCAGGAGGCCAAGGTGAACCCGCTGGGCGGGTGCCTCCCGATGCTCATCCAGATGCCGGTGTGGATCGCCCTGTTCACGTCGCTGCGCAACAGCTTCGACATCTACGGCGAGCCCTTCTTCGGGCCGGTGTGGACGGACCTGACCTACAAGGACCCCACGTACATCCTGCCGCTGGCGCTGGGTGTGTCGATGATCATCACCCAGAAGATGCAGCCGCAGATGATGGATGCGCAGCAGGCGAAGATGATGACCTGGGTGCTGCCGGTCATCTTCACCTTCACGCTGCTCCAGTATCCCGCCGGTCTGTCGCTCTACATCTTCACCAACAACGTGCTCTCCATCGCGCAGCAGTACGGCCTGCGGAAGTGGCTGGCGCGCAAGGGCGGGAACCCGACGGGTGAAGGGACGGCGGCCGTCTCCGCCACGGGAGGCAAGCGCAAGTGAGCGAGCCGCAGGGGACGACGCAGCAGGGCGTGGCGGGCGGCGCGGACTTCCGCGCCCGCGTGGAGCGACTGCTCACCGACATCCTCGGGCTGATGGGCTTCCCGGCCCGGTTGGAGATGCAGGACGCCTCGGACGGCAGCCTGTCCGTGGCGCTTCACTTCGACGCCGGCCTTCCGGCGGGCGTCGAGGTGGGCAAGCGCAGCCAGGTGGTGGACTCACTCCAGTTCCTGCTCAACAAGATGCTGCACCGCCCAGGCGTGGACCGACGCTGGGTGATGCTGGGCGCGGGTGTCCACCCGGAGCCCCGTCCTCGTCGCGAGGCGCAGCAGGCTCCCGCGGCGCCCGCTCCGGCTCCTGCCGCGCGTGCCCAGCCGGCTCCGGCTGCGGCTCCCGCGGCTCGGCAGGCGGCGGCGCCCAAGGCCGCGGCGGCTGCGGCTCCCGCGCGGGCTCCCGCGGCGCCTCGGGGTGACGTGGATGAGCGCTCGGTCGCGGTCGATGAGGACGCGGCCTTGCGAGAGGCCGTGCGCCGGATCGCCGAGAAGTCCGCCGGGCTGGGGCGCTTCTACGCGCTGGCCGCGATGAAGATGGAGGACCGCGCGCGGGCCCTCAAGGCGGTAGAAGGAGTGTCCGGGGTGAAGGTGACGGCCGAGGGTGAGGGCCGCAATCGCCGGGTGGTGTTCACCCCCGACAAGCCGGCGCCGCTGCCCAAGCGGAGCCTGCTCCCTGACGATGACGAGGACGACCTCGACGAGTAGGCATGGCCCCGACGCGCGGGGGCTCGTCGGGTTGCCTGGAGAAAGAGAAGAGGTTCATGGGCAAGGCGAAGGGACTGAAGGACAAGCTGTACGGCGCCGCCGTGGTGAAGATGAGCTTCCGCCTCCGCGGAGATGAGGAGTCCACGGCCTTCCGAGTCGTCTACCCCGGTGTGCTGCGAGACCTGGAGATCGACGACGCCGCCGTGGAGAAGTACATCGAGGAGAACCGCGAGGCCGTGGAGCGCGCCGCGCGGGGCTCCACTCCGCCGCCGGGAGTCCGGTAGGCCGCTCGTCTCAGGAGCTGGCGCGGTGAGGACCTCCCGCGCTTCGTCACCATGACGTCCGGTTCCGTCACCATCGTCGCGCTCGCCACCGCGCCCGCCGCCGGCGCCGTGGGCATCCTGAGGCTGTCCGGACCGGATGCGCTGGAGGTGGGCCGTCGGCTCGCCCCCAGCGTCCCCGCCGAGCCCACGCCGCGTCACGCCTACCTGGCCTCCTTCGTGGACGCCGAGGGGCGGATGCTCGACGAGGGTCTGTTCCTCTACTTCCGAGGGCCGCGGTCCTTCACGGGCGAGGACGTGGTGGAGTTGCACGCGCACGGCAGTCCGCGCCTGCTGCGCTTGCTGCTGGGGCGCGTGCTCGAGGATGCGCGCGTGCGGCTCGCGCTGCCGGGTGAGTTCACCAAGCGCGCCTTCCTGCAGGGACGCATCGACCTGACGCGCGCCGAGGCGGTGGCGGACCTCGTGGCGGCGGACTCGGAAGCGGCCGTGCGCGCCGCCGCCGCGGGCTTGTCCGGAGCGCTCGCCAGTCGCGTGCGCGCGCTGGAAGAGCCCCTGCGCGCGCTGCACGTGGACCTGGAGGGCGTGCTCAACTTTCCGGACGAAGCCGAGGGCGCGGACGAGGATGCCGCCGCGCGCGTCGTGCCGCTGAAGGCGCAGGCAGAGGCCTTGCTGGCCGAGGCGGGACGCGGCCGACTGGTGCGAAGTGGCGCGCGGGTGGCGCTCTTCGGCCCGGTGAACGCGGGCAAGTCCACCCTCTTCAATCGACTGGTCGGCGAGGCGCGCGCGCTCGTGGACGCGGAGCCTGGGACTACGCGAGACACGCTGGAGGCCCGTGTCGAGTGGGACGGGCTGGGCATCACGCTCTACGACTCGGCGGGACTGCGCGAGGCGCCTGGGCGCGTGGAAGCGCTCGGCATCGCGCGCACGCGGGAGTTGCTCGCCGCGGTGGATCTCGCGGTGCTCGTGCTGCCCCCGGATGCGAGCTCCGAGGAGGCGCATGCGTGGGAGCGCGAGGC